>CAYXVY010000074.1:0-6364 GCA_964468745.1 uncultured Planctomycetales bacterium
AGGATGACCGGGGCGCCGTCCGGGATCGCGGAGGCGAGGTTCCGGATGCGGGCCATCATCGCGGGCTGCACGATGCCGCTCTGGTAGTTGCGGCCGCAGCCGGGATCGATGGCGACGAAGTGGATGCCGTGGCTCTGGAAGGCGTGCGTGGTCTCGGGCTGAGCGAAGATTCGGCGAAAGGCGGCGGTGTCGCCGTCGGGCCCGCAATCGTGGTTGCCGATTGCGACGTGATACGGGGCGGCGAATCCGTCGAGGGTGCGCTTTGCGAGCGTCAGTTCGGATTCGATGCCGTCGGTCGCGATATCGCCGCAAACCAGGATGAGCGCGGGGTTCAGGCGGTTCATGGCGGCGATCACTTTCGCCGGGTAGCCGGTGCTGGCCTCGTCCTTGATATGGATGTCGTTGAGCTCGAGGATCGTGAGGCCGGGCTCTTGCGGCGAGCATGTGGCCAGGAGGAGAAAGAGGACCGCGAGGCTCTTCACCGGTGCTACCGAAGTTGCCGGCCCATCCCGCCGGACTTCGGGGAGAGCAGGATCTGGCTGATCCGGAACTGGCTGTCGAGCACCCCGATCGCCATCGCCTCGGGCATTTTCGTCTGGTACACGTCCTGGATTCCGAGGAGGCCGTACGCCGGCGCCCGCATCAGCTCCTTGCCGTTCACGAATACCGTCAGCCCCGCCCGCCGCACCTCGATGTGCAGCGTGTGCGGCTTGCTGTTCTCGATGTGGACGCCGGTCTTCTCCTTCATCCACCCGCTCTGGGTGCGCCAGAATCCCGCCCCGACGCCGCCCCCGTTCGGCCCCGTCCACCCGTCGATCCCCATCCCGATCATCTTTCCGCCGGCGCGCAGCTTGAGCACGAAGTCCGTCTCGGCCTGGACGCGCGTCACCACGATGTCGAGATCGTATTCGTCGGGCGGCACATAGGGGATGATCTGCACCGAGGGGCTCTGGTAACTGCCGCCTCCCGGTGCGAAGAGCGCCTTGCCCTCCCACCTCCACGGCCCGCGCTCCGTGTGGCCCGGTATTTCGATCATCGCCAGCAGATCCACCTGGCCCTTTGGCGCGATCAGTTTCTTGAGGTCGGCCAGCCGCTTCTCCAGCCGCGCGCGTTCCGCCGGCCCCATCTTTGACGCCGACAGGTCCAGCCACCCCGACGCGCGTACGACCGCGGCGTCGAGCCGCAGCATGTTCGCCTTCTCCGTTTCGCCGACCTTGATCCACCCTTCGGCGAGCTTCAGGTGGATCTCGGAATCCTTGTTGGCGATGAGCTCGAGCTGCGCGAGCCTGCTCAATGCGCCATCCGGCCCCTTCGCCAGGTGCGGCAGGCCCTTGTCCCAGTCCGCTTTCGTGAGGCAGAGAAATTTTCCGAGCGCCTCGTTCGCCGCCGGGTCGTCGGGTGTCTTCGACAGCGTCGTGGCCCACGACGGCTTCCAGTCCTTCGCGAGGAGCCTCGCACGCGCGAACAGTTCCTGCAACGCATCGCTCTTCGCCACCTTGCTGATCGCTTCCGCCTTCGCCGCGATAGTCGCCGCCAGTTCGTACCGGTCTTCGTCGATGAGTTCGCGCAGCGCGGACTCGAAGAGTCGCAGCAGCGCCTGTGCCGGATCCTGCGTCTTCGGCACAGGGATCTGCACCATTGCCTCGGCGGTCAACCGCGGTTCGTCGATGTCAAAGCGGCGGCCGATCTTTCGTATGGCGTCCGACGCCCCTGCCAGATCGCCCGACTGCGCCGACAGATCGCGCGCCTCGATGTGTCGCGCGTACGCGCCCGCGGCCGCCTCGACGTCGGAAGCCCCTTCGAGAAGCGTTCGCGCGAGGGCCTGCATGTCGGCGGGCGTCCTCTTCGAGAACTCGAGCTTGTACCTGTCGTGCAGCACCTTCGCAGCCGCGGCGACGGCTTGCGAGTCAGGCGCCACTGGCTTGCCCGATTTCGGCGGCGGAACGTCGGGGGGTGGCTGCGCGGAGCGAGTGGAAGGGGGCGGCGGCACCGCGGACGTGACGGGAGGGGGTTGGGTGGAACTTGCAGGCACCGCCGTTGTCGGGGGAGGAGGCGGCGGCGTGTCGGCGGTCGTCGCAGGGGGCGCCGGAGTGGTCGAGGGGGGGGCGGCCGTGGTGGTTGCGGAGACGGGGGGTGGAACTGACGTGAGTATCTGCGCTGAGCTTGTCGATGGGGCGGGCGTATGCGAGGCCACCTCTTTGGGCCGGGCGTCACGACGCGGATCGTCCACACGTCTCAACAGCGCGAACGCCGTGATCGCGACGATCACGATGCCCGCGGCCGCCATCGCGACGCCCGGGGCACGCGACGTTGCGGCCCGCGGGCGCGCGATCATCGTCGGCTCGGATACGAAGCCCTGCCTGGCGTGCTCGATGTTGGCGAGCACTTCCGCGCAGTCGCGCGGACGATGCTCCGGCTTCTTCGCCATCATGCGGTGGATCACGCGCGAGACCGCCTCGGACACATGCGCATTGAGGATCCGCGCCTCGGGCACGCGCGCGTGCAGGTGCTTGTCGATCACCTCCCAGCCGTTCGCGCCCTCAAAGGGCGGCCGGCCGGTCACTAGATGGAACCACGTCGCGCCGAGCGAGTAGATATCGGCCCGACAGTCGACGTTCTTGTCGCCCCGCGCCTGTTCGGGCGCGATGTACTGCGGCGTGCCCATCGCCGCGCCCGTTACCGTCTTGAAGGACTGCGCCTCGTGCTCATCGATGTTTTTCGAAAGCCCGAAATCGAGGATCTTGACGCCCCCCTGCGGCGTCAGCATGACGTTCTCGGGCTTGATGTCGCGGTGTACGAATCCCTGCGCGTGCGCGTACGACAGTCCGTCGGCGATCTGCGCGATGAAGCCGAACGCGGCGTCCGCCGAGAGCACCTTTTCCCGTTCAAGGTGCTTCTTGAGCGATTCCCCCTCGCAGAACTCCATCGCGTAGTAGTGGAAGCCGCGATCCTCGCCGGCGGTGTACGCGCGGGCGATGTTCTCGTGCTGGAGGCGGGTTGCCGCGTCCGCCTCGCGCAGGAAGCGCTTCACGAACTCGGCGTTTTCCGCCAGTTTCTTCGGCAGCACCTTGAGCGCGACCTTGTGATGGACGGCATCCTCCGCGAGGTAGACGGTTCCCATGCCCCCCTCGCCTAGCTTGCGCAGCAGGCGATAGGCGCCGAGTTGCTGCAGCGTGTCGAGCTTGTGCTCGACGTTCTCCTTCTGCGCCTGAGTGATGACCCCCAGCGTGATCAGCGCATCGGCCACGGAGCTGCCGGTGAGCTTGCGCGCCTCCTCGACTTGGGCGTCGGTCGCCATGCCGGTTTGAACGACGTACTTTGCAAAGGCGTCGTCGCTGGAGTGATGCGACATGCTTAGAGAATATATCCCATGCTATAACGTGCGGGTGTCAAAGCACCGGCATATCCCCGTTTTGCTCGACAAGGTGGTCGCGGCCCTGCGCCCGCGTCCCGGCAAGGTCATCGTCGATTGCACCGTGGGCCTCGGCGGTCACGCGGTCGAACTGCTGCGGCGCGTCGGCAAGAAGGGCCGGGTCATCGGGCTGGACCTCGACCCTGCGAACGTGGAGGCGGTCCGCGCGCTGATCCCCGAGGTGCGCCACGCCAACTTCGCGGCGCTCCAGACGGTCCTCGGAGAACTGGGGATCGAGCGAGTCGACGGCCTGCTGGCGGATCTCGGCGTCGCGAGCCCGCACATCGACGAGCCGTCGCGCGGCTTTTCCTATCGCCGCCTGGGTCCGCTCGACATGCGGATGGATCCCACGCGCGGCGAGCCGGCGTCGAAGCTGCTCGATCGCATGAGCGAGGAGGCGATCGCGACCGCGCTCCTCGAGCTGGGCGACGAGGAGGAAGCGCCGGAGATCGCGCGTCTGATCGTCGAGCGGCGGCCTGTCCGGACGACGCAGGAGCTCGCCTCGATCGTCTGCGAAGCACGCGATTTCACGCTCTCGCGCGCGGCGGGGGCGAAGCTGCATCCGGCGGCGCGCACGTTCCAGGCGTTGCGCATCCTCGTCAATCGAGAGCTCGCGAACCTCGATCGACTGCTGGCGATCCTGCCGGACGTGCTCGCGCCGGGCGGCGTTGCCGCGATCATTACGTTCCACAGCGGCGAGGACCGTCGTGTGAAGCAGGCTTTTCGCAACGACGCGTACGTGAAAACCGGCGGTCCGATCACCGCATCGGAGGAGGAAATCGCCGCGAACGCCCGTTCGAAATCCGCGAAGCTGCGATGGGCGCAGGTGCGCTGACCGCTCGTCGGGAGTTCAGCGCAGCGGCTCGCCCTTGCCGCGCAGCTCCTTGAGCCGCGCGAAGTGGATTCGATACTCGCCGTGCGCGATCCCGACGCCGAACCCGCGGGGGTGCGGGAGCGACAGCTCGTCCGGGCGCACCACGGTGTCCTGCGACGTCCACGCGAAGAGGGGACGTCCGTCGATCGCGATCGACCCTTCGCCCTGTCGCACCGTGACGATCACGCTGGCGCGTGTTCCCTCGACGAGAGCGACGCGGGCGCCGCGCGACGCCCACTTGCTGCCGGTAAAGACGAACGATGCGCCGTCGAACTGTATCGCCATGGCGCGCTCGCCGACGCCGACCACCAGGACGAAGCCGTCGCCCCCGCCGACGCGCTCGATCGACAGTTCGAGGTCGTAGTCGTCGGGAGGCTCATACGGGATCCAGAGGCGCGCGGGTCCCTTGTTGATGTCGGCCGGCAAGGGCGGTGATAGGACGGCCGTCCCATCCTGTCGCCACACACCGTTGACGGAGTGCCGCTCCGGCCGCACGAGGCGCAGCAGGTCGAAGCGGCCGTCCGACTGGAGCGCGTCGCGCACGTGCGTGTTGAGACGTTTGACGAGCCCTTCGCGCCCAGCCGCCCCTTCGAGATGCCGCGCCGCCCGGTCGAGCACATTCATTTTTCTGAGTGTCGAGTCCTCGCTGCGCGAGCGTTCTATCCATCCCTGGCAGAGCACGGCGCGCTGATCGGCATCGCCGGTCCCGTTGAGTTCTTTCTGCGCGAGTCCTTTCAGGATGCCGTCCGAACCCTTCGCGAGCATCGGCAGGCCGCGCGTCCAGTCGTCTTTGACGAAGCACACGAAGCGCCCGAATGAGACGTTTGCGGAGGAATCGTCCGGTGAGCGCTTCAATGTGGCGTGCGCCCCGGCGACTTCCGCGAATTCCTTCTGGAGGAAGAGCGACCGTCTGATCCGTTCGGGAATGGCCCCGTCCTTGGCGGCGCGCGCGATGGCGTCGGCGCGGGGCGCGATGCGGGCGATGTCGGCATAGCGATCGTCGGCGATCGCCTCGTCGAGCACGTCGACGATGGAACCGCACGGCATGCGCGAGCCCTCCGCCGCGCTGGGAATCGGCAGCCGGCCGACGGCGTCGAGCTTCGTGCGCAGGGCATCGATGAGGAAGAGCCGGTCCATGCGGTCGATGGCGACGACCGCGGAGACGAAATTGCGGGATTCGATGGCCGCGTCGCGCGCCTCTTGTAAAAGCGCGTAGACGAAGGTCGGCTCCGCGCTGTCGTCTCGTGCCGCTTCGAGCAATTTGCCGATGAGGTCGGACGACTTCGTCTCAAACTCCGTCCGGAAGCGCGTGCGTACTGCGCGCGCGGCGGCGGCGACATCGACAGCGGACGGCGCGGCGATCTTCGCCCGCGGCGGGGGCGGAGGAACGTCCATCGTCGTTGTCGGAGGGGGCGGCACCTCATCGGACGTGACGGGAGGTGGGGTCGCCGTTGTGACGGGGGGTGGCGTCGCTCTCGTCGTCGACGGGGGCGGCGGTCTCCGCGTGGTGACGGGATCCGGTGGAACCTCTGTCGTGGATGCAGGGGGCGGCGCCTCCTCCGTGGTCGACGCGGGTGGAAGTGCGGAAGTGGTCGCAGGTGGAAGCTGTACGATCGGAGTCGTCGGCTCCTTCGTTCGCCAGAAGACGATGAGGAGGGCCGCGAACGCGATCGAAATCCCCGCGGTGAAGCTGAAGACGAGTGCCTTGGGGAATCGCCGCTCGGGGGGGAGGGCCACGAGCGGGCGGCTCGGGGCGCGATGGTCGAGGATCCGGCTGAGATCGAGGAGCAGCTCGGCGCAATCGCGGTATCGCTCGGCGGCCTTCTTCGCCATCATGTGGCGGAGCGCGATCACCACGCCTTCGGGGATGTCGGGCCGGATCTCGCGCGGGTCCGTCGCTTCGCGCGTCGCGTGCTGGTTGAGGATCTCGAGGGCGGAGCGCCCCTTGAACGGCGTCTCGCCGGTGATGAGGTGGTAGTAGGTGGCGCCGAGCGAGTAGATGTCGGCACGGCCGTCGAGCGTGCGTTCGCCCCGGGCCTGCTCGGGGGCGATGTAGTGCGGGGTGCCGATGGCGACGC
>CAYXVY010000075.1:0-4404 GCA_964468745.1 uncultured Planctomycetales bacterium
GTCGCCGATCCACCGCATCCGCTCCCCCTCCGAGATGCTGTCAAGAGGAATCGCGCCCGAATCCGCGCTTGACGATCGATGCACGGAACTTTACGATTATCGTAAGTTACCGTCAAGCCCAATTCACCGTTATCTGAGAAGGGCATTAAGATGCAGTCGATGAAGGAGCGCACCCTCGACGGTTTCGGGAAGCGGCTGCGGGAGATCCGCCAGAGCCGCGGCCTCACGCAGATCGACCTCGGCGAGAAGGTCGGCGTCTCGAACCGCGTGATCGCATACTACGAGGAGGACGGTGCGCAGCCGCCGGGTCCCATGCTCGTCGACCTGGCGCGCGCGCTGCGCACCTCGGTCGACCAACTCCTCGGCGTGAAGCGCTTCGCGGAGACGGCCAGCCCGAAGACGGCGCGGCTCGTGAACCGCCTTCGTCAGATCGAGGAGCTGCCGGCGGCCGAGCAGCGCGCGGTCCTGCGCTACCTCGACGCGCTCCTGGAGCGCAACCGCGTCAACGGCCGGCGCTCACGCGGCGGAAATGGACGCTCAAAATAGTCATTCGGGAAGTTGGACGCTGATCGTCAATTCGTTTGAACGCACATGCCGCCCGCTCATGCTCGCCCCGTACACTTCGAACGCGATCACGTGTCGTGCGCCGTCTCTTAGAGAATAGGAGAAGGTGAGGCCACCGCCCCTCATCTTGTTTTCGAAGGGAATTCGCCAACGCGAGACGAGCTTGGAACCCGGCGCTTCGCCGCCCAGCAGCTGAGCGAAGAATGGCTTCCGACAGCTCAGCAAGGCGGGATCGTATTCGTTGTATTTGTCCTCCGCCGGCTTGCTGCCGTCGACGCTGTAACGAAGCGTGAGTTCGCCTGCCCAACGGGAATTGCTTAGGGCCGCGAGATCCTCACTGCTCCCCACCTCGATCACCAGGGATTCGCCCTTATCACCCGCGAGGCGAGCACTGGTCAATTCAACATGGCGCGTTGCGCATGCAATCTGCGCACAGCACATCACCGCAAGCGGGAGCACAAAGGAGATGCGCGAAACGTAATCCCTCACGTGCTGAGGTACCGCCTGTCCAGAGCGCCGGGAGAACCAATCACTTTGGGGCAAAATCGCCTCCCTCGGTCCGTTCGTAGATCGTACCCTCGTACAGCCGCTCGATTTTCGACGAAACAGGTTTCACATTCGCGAATCCTGCTAGTGCGAACGGGTGCCTTTTCAGGACGGCCTTCAGCATACCTTCCGGATTCTCGTGGCCGCCCTCCCATACGATGTTCTCGTTCGCGCCACGCTCGTGCCCCAGTTGGCGCCCCACCGTTGCAATCGCATCGTCTGGATGCTGAGTGAGGAAGGCGAAAGGAGCGGCCAAGACTTGACCCAACCCAGGCAGCTCCGCGAGGAAGTCGCCGAAGTCGGCCTTCTGCCAGACGTTGATCCACGCCCGTTGGTTCTTCGGTGCAGAAGGAGAGATCATCGCAACGGGGTCGAGGGTGATGAGCATGTCCACCTTGATGCCCACTTCAACCAGCTTGTTCACCGTGCGCATGGCGGCCGAACCACCCCAACTGTGCCCGATTATGATCAGCGGTTCGCGCTTCCACGCGTAAGTGACAGTGGGCATGACCTGCGTTTCAACGCGATGCCATTCCTTGATGTCCGCAACAATCCTGTCCACATCCTGAGTTGTGTTGTCCTCGTAGAAATCCTCGCCGGGCGTGCTGCCCATGTACTTGTTCATCAACTTCCCGATCAGCCCGCTCGGCCCTATGCCAAACAGCCTCGACTTATCTCCAGCGCCTCCGATCCAGTAGGCTCGCTCGCCTGAGGGGTCTACGAATTGAGTTGGACTATTGCGCACGTACACGTAGTGATCACGCACGCGATCCACAGGGTCCTTCTGGATGAAGCGGCCGATGCGCGGGTCGAAGCTCCTTGCGCGATAGTGCATGAGGGAGCTTTCGCTGTCCTTCTCCCGTTGCGCCGGGAGTAAGTCGGACAGATCGCGCGCACACGCTTGCATACGCGAACCCCCTACTGCGCGCGCCGCCGCACGGGCGGGCCCAACTTGAGCACTTGCTCCAAGAGAATCGATGCAACCTGGGCGGGGCTTACCTGGCGCCCCGTCAGCGCGCTCTGCTCGCGCGCAAGGCGCGCAAGAAGCTTCCAGATCCGTGGTTGAAACTTCACGATGCGCGGAACGGTGGCGCCCGGGTTGGAGGGGCGGCCGCTGCCTCCCGGTCCCGTCGACCGCAGACGCCGCACGCGGTCCGTCAATGCCAGCATGCCGAAGGGCGTATGCTCCATGGGACCGATGTCGACGACACGGCTCGCGCCCAGCAGCCGGGCAGCCCGGGCAATGTCCACCTTCGTTTTCTTCACAGCCTACTCCTCTTCAAAGTCGGTGATGCCGATGTAGCGCCCCTCCAGGACCACCCCGACCTCCCCCTGCCGCGCTTCGCGTCCCATGCGCTTCAAGAATGCACCCAGAGCGAGCATCGCCTCGTCCGTGAGATCCTCGGGCGCCACGTAACTGAATGCGATCGTGGTGTCGTCGTGCACGAGGCGCCCGCCCGCCGCGTCATCCCGCCACACTCCCTGTCCCTTCGGGTACGCGGTGGCTCCACGGAACAGCCGGCCCAGGATGTCCAGAACGGGACGCGTCCAGCCCGCGCCGGGGAGTTTCCTGCCCGTGCGATCCGACGTCGGCACGAACACCATGAGAAACGCCGTCCCGACGGTGCGGGACGCACCCACGATGCTCGCCATGCGATCCGCGTGCTTCTTCGCCATCTGCATCCTCATGCTAAGAGGTTTCTATATAGGAATCAAGGTGCGCTGGTCCCCGCGCCGGGTGACATTGCCTCGCCCTCCCCCCGCTCCCTCGGATGGTGTTTCCGATGCGCCTCTTTCAGGTCGAGGATGGTCAGCTTCGCGTAGGCGTCGAGACTCCGGAAGTCCTCGTGCCCCAGGATCTCCTTCACGTGCCAGGGATTCGCCCCTGCGCGGATCAGCTCCGTCGCGCACGCCCGGCGAAGCGCGTGCGGCGTCACCTTCTTCTCCATCCCCGCCGCGCGCGCCGCCTTCATCACCGCATCGCGGACGCTTGGCCCGTCGAGCTTGCCGCCGGACTTCGACACGAAGAGCCAGCCCGGATCCGGCTTGCCGCGCACCAGCTCCGGGCGGATGACAAGCAGGTATCGCCTCACCCAGTCGACCGCCATGCGGCCGATCGGATCGACGCGGCCCTTCCCACCCTTGCCGCACTCGACGCGCACATACCCCTGCGCAAGATCGATATCCTCGACTTTGAGGTCGATCAGTTCCTGCCGGCGGATGCCTGTCGAGTAGAGCACTTCGAGGATCGCCCGATCCCGGAACCCCGTCGCGCGCGTCGTGTCGATCGACGACAGCATCTTCCGGATCTCCGCGTCGGTCGGCACGTCCTTCGGCAGCGTCTCCGGGGCTTTCACATACTCCAGCGCCGTGACAAACGTCGCAGGAACGACGCCGTCGCGCGCGAGGAACTCGACGAAGCGTCGCACCGCGAGGACGTGAGAATTGACCGAGCGCGGCCGGTCCTTCTTGCCGCGGGCGTTCGGCGACTCGCGACGATAGAGCAGATAGGCACGCAGGAGATCCGTCGTCAGGCGACCTGGGCTCTCGACGCCCGCCTCGCGCACATAGGTCGCGAACCGGTCGAGCATGCTGCGTCGACTGTCGATCGTCTTGCGCGCGTGGCCGGTGGCCTCGAGCCGCTTGAGATGGCGCTCGATCCAGAGCGGCCAACCGTTCCTATCCCCGCGGGTGCTTCTCTTGATGGATTTTCTTGAGCTCATGCGGCTCGATCCTCAGGTACCGTCCCAGAGTTTGGCAGTCGGAATGGCCGAGCAGCGCCTTTATGACCCAGGCGGAGGCGCCGCCCGCGAAGAGATGCGTCGCGCACGTGCGCCGAAGGGTGTGCGGCGTGACGTGTGTCGCGATCTTCGCCTTGGCGGCCAGCTTGCGCAGCGCCGCGCGGATCCACATCGGGGCGACGCGCCCATGCTGCTGACCGACCCAGAGCGCAAGTTCCTCCGGCGACGCGAAACGCGGCCGAACGGTCCTCAAATAGCGCTGCACCCAGACGACCGCCGCGTCGCCCAGCGGAACCATGCGATCCTTCCCGCCCTTGCCGCCCCGGATGTGGACCGTCCCACGGGTGAGATCGACGTCGCCCACATCGAGCCCCGCGCTTTCGCGAAGTCGCATCCCCGTCGAGTACAGCACCTCGATGATCGCCCGATGCCGTACGCCGCTCGGGAGATCGAGGCGCGGCGCCTTAAGGAGCCGCGCCATCTCGTCCCGCGACAGGGTTGTGCCCACGGGGAGTCGCGGCTTGAGGGGCCGTCCCAGCCAGGCGAACGGATT
>CAYXVY010000076.1:0-2668 GCA_964468745.1 uncultured Planctomycetales bacterium
CGGCGCCAGAACGGCGGCATGCTCGTCGGGGAATTGAGCAATCAGGCCGGTCGATGGTTGGGATACAGCGAGCCGATCAACTGCGGGTAATTCAGGCTGACGCGCGGAATTCTCCGCAGGCAGGCTGGAAAGTCGCAACGGCTGTGAATGGCCGTCGGTTTGCTCCGAGATGCGCATGACTGCGTCCGTCCGCCTGCCACGCGAAACCGGCGCGTGGTACATGGCGCTGACGTGCTGGCTCGTCGGCTGGGCGGCTGGCTTCCGGCTGGCGTGGGAGCCGCTGGTGGTCGCAGGTGCCGTCGTCTGTCTCTTCGCCGCGTCTCAGGGCATTCGTGCCGCGCGCACGCTCTGGGTGCACGACGCGTCGGCCGCACTGCGCATCGCACGGGTGATTCCAGCTTTGCTGATCATCCCCGCGCTGGCGCTGGTCGTCGTCGTAAGCCGAATCACCGACGAAGCATGGTTGCTTGCCCTGATCCTCCCGGGTCTGTTGTACGGCCCGATCATCATCTGCGGCATTGAGCGGCTCCCTGTCGGACGCATCCTGGCCGTGGTGGCCCTGACCGCGATTGCGCCCGCGACCTATGGCGTGGCGCGCGGCACGATCGATGAACGTGCTGCAATGCTCTGGATCACGCTGGGGGGTTACTTCCTTCTCGCATCGCTCCTCGTAATCGCGCGGATTCGACGCGGGACGCGCATCCTCCTGCCGCTGGTACGCAGCGCGGCGCCCTTGGCGATCGCCGTGGCGCTCTTCGCCCACACTCCGTGGCTCCTCGTAATGCCGTTTGCCATCGTTGCCGTCCGCGCGTGGAGCGTGGCGAGATCCGAGGAAGTCGACGCACGGAGCCTCGGCAATCGCGAGCTCCTTTTCAGCGCGACCGCGGCCGGACTCATCCTCCTGGGGCTCTGGCTCGCATGAAACGCGTTGTGAAGGCAATGATCGAGGGGGATGCGAAGCGGGCGTGCGAGTTGCTGCAGGCCGTCAGGCCCAAGTCGAACGGGGTGCCGCGCGCACGCCTGCGCGAGGCGTTCTTCACGCTCCTCGAGCGCCGCGGATTCCTGGTGGGGACGGCCGAAGAGCGCGGGAGGTCCCTCGAGGAGATCCGTGCAGTCGGCGAGGGGTTCGATTTGTTCGAAATCGCCCGCAATCTGGGGATTCGAGAGGGCGGGGAATAGCGGGCGCACCGCCGGCGAGAAATTGTTCGCCATGACCTGTGGATTCCTACGCAACGCGCCCCCGATTTCCGCTCGCATCCGATTGGCAGCGGACTTGCTGGATCCACTGGCACATGCTCGATCTCTCGTGGGGTGCGGTGTGCGGTCTTTACGCCCTGCACTACCTCGCACGCAAGCCGGGTTCCATCAGCGTCAAGGAGATCGCCGGTCAAAGCGGACTTTCGCCGACCTTCCTCTCGAAAATGATGCAGCGACTCCGCCGCGAGGGCCTCGTGCGCAGTGCTCGCGGCCGGGGGTATGCGCTCGCGCGCCCGCCGGGCGCCATCTCCGTCTTGGAGGTCGTGCGGGCGGTAGACGGCCCCATCGCCCCCGCGGATCTCTGCCTCATGAAGAATGAAGAGTGCGTCTTCAAGGCGACGTGCCCCCTGTCGCGGGTGTGTCGCGAAACCGCCGCCGGGATCCTATCGGTCTTGGGCGGCATCGATCTGCAATCGCTTCCGACGGGTGCGCTCGGCCTTCCCGTGTGCATGAATGATCGGAAAGCGGCACAAGGAGCAACGCCATGAACGGACGAACGCTGTCGGGGTGGCTGGCCGTCGGATTTCTGACCACGAGCCTGGGCTACGCCCAGGACAAGAAGGCGTGGGATGCGGCGCTCGGAACCTGCGAAGTCCAGGGGACGATCAAGTTCGCGGGCAAGGCGCCGAAGCGCAAGAAGATCGATATGGGAGCGGACGAGCAGTGCACGAAGTGCTATCCGGACAAGCCCGCCATCGACGAGTCGGTCGTCGTCAACGAGAACGGCACGCTGAAAAACGTGTTCGTCTGGGTCAGGAAGGGGCTCGAGGGATGGACATTCGCGGCGCCGAAGGAGCCGGCGGTCCTCGACCAGAAGGGATGCACGTACGTCCCGCACGTGTTCGGAGTCATGGTGGGACAGGAGCTGAAGATCAGAAACAGCGACGACACCCTGCACAACATCCACTCGCTCGGCCAGGCGAACCCGGAATGGAACTTTGGCCAACCGAAGAAGGGGTCCGAGGAGACGAAGAAATTCGACAACCCTGAGGTGATGGTCAAGTTCAAGTGCGACGTCCACGGCTGGATGAATGCGTACGTGGGCGTGACGACGCACCCGTTCTTCTCGGTCGCCGGCGCGGACGGCGCGTTCACGCTGCCGAAGCTCCCGCCCGGCGAGTACGTCCTGGAGGCGTGGCATGAGAAGTACGGGACGCAGACGCAGACCGTGAAGGTCGCGGACAAGGAGGCGAAGGCCGTCGAATTCTCCTTCGACAGCGGCAAGCCGTGAAGCGATCGGTTGAAGCCGTCATCCTTGCGATCTTCTTCGCCGTCATCGCGGCGCTGACGGTCGCCGGCTTTGCGTGGAAGGAGTGGCGGCCGCCCGTCGCCTCCGATCACGGACTCGGCGTGGACCGCATGATCACGTATCTTCTGATCGCAACGGGAGCGCTCTTCGTCATCGGCCACG
>CAYXVY010000077.1:0-12731 GCA_964468745.1 uncultured Planctomycetales bacterium
CCGAGGATCGGTCGCGCGTACCTCCTTGAGAAAGACGCCGACATCGATGCCGCGAACGTGAAGGACGCGTGGGTGGTCTGCGCCGGACGCCCGACAAGCGACCAGCTCACCGAATGCGAAGAGGCAGGCGCTTTCGGTTTCGTGCGCGCGGGGCAAGGCGAGGTGCTCCACGGCGGCGGCAACCAGGGCATCTCCTGGGACAACCTTCCGAAGCGCGTGAACATCACGGTCGTCGCCAGCCAGCACAAGAAGATCGTCGCGTACCTGCGCGACGCCAAGGCGGTCAAGCTGTCGATCGACATCAACAACACGTTCAAGGAGGGACCGCCCCCCTGCTACAACGTGATCGCCGACATCGTCGGCACGGAGAAGCCTGACGAGTACGTCATCGTCGGCGGTCACATCGACTCGTGGGACGGCGCCAAGGGGGCGACCGACAACGGCACGGGGGCGAGCACGACGATCGAGGCCGCGCGCATCCTCGCGGCGGTAGGCGTCAAGCCGAAGCGGACCATCCGGTTCATGCTCTGGAGCGGCGAGGAGCAGGGACTCCTCGGTTCGCAGGCCTGGTGCCGCAAGAACAAGGCATTGATGCCGAAGATTTCAGCGGTATTCGTCCACGACATGGGGACGAATTACCTCTCGGGGCTCGGCGTCACCGCAAACATGATGCCGCTCTTCGAGAAGGTGTGCGCGCCGCTGCTGACCCTGAATAAGGACATGCCGTTCAAGCTCAGCACGGTCGGCGGTCTCACCGGAGCGGCGGGCGGCGGCAGCAGCGACCACGCCAGCTTCCTCTCCCAAGGCGTGCCGGGCTTCTTCTGGAACCAGTCGGGGAAGGCCGTCTACGGCAAGGGCTGGCACACGCAGCACGACAAATACGATCTCGCCGTGCCCGAATACCAGCAGCACAGCTCGATGGTCATCGCGATCACGGCGCTCGGAGTGGCCAATCTCGACGCACTGATCCCGCGCGACGACATGGCCAGCAAGGGCGGCGGCGAAGGTCGCGCGCCGCGCAAGATGCTCGGCATCCAGTGCGAGGACGACCTGATCCTCACGAACATCACCGAAGGCAGCGCCGCCGATCGAGCGGGCCTCAAGGAAGGGGACAAGATCGTGAAGATCGGCGACGTCACGCCGGCGGATCTCGCCGAATTCCGTGACGCGATCCAGAAGTCGCCGAAGGAGACGACCGTAACGATTCAGCGCGAAGGCAAGGAATTGGTCCTGAAGGTTAGCTTTTAGTGATGAGTTATGGGGAGTCCTCTCCGACTCCCAACTCCTAACAAGAAGGGTTTATGACCACGATTGCCCGGCTTGTCGCACTCTTGCTGCTGACGCTCTCGACCTCGCTCTTTGCGCAGGAAGCGTCTCCCATCGACGCGATCCTTAAGGAGGGCAAGGAAAACTGCCAGGTGATGGCGCACCTCGATCACCTGACGAACAAGATCGGCCCGCGCCTCACGGGATCCGACAAGCTGACGCAGGCGCAGGAGTGGGCGAAGGGGCTCTTCGAGAGCTACGGGCTCAAGAACGTCCGCATGGAGGAATGGGGGACGTTCAAGGTCGGATTCAATCGCGGCCCGTGGACCGGGACCATGCTCGCGCCTCAGCACGTCGAGCTCACGTGCGGCACGATGTCCTGGACCGCTGGCACGGACGGCCCGAAGTCCGGTCCCGCGTACCTGATCGAGAAGGACACCACGGTCGACGCCAAGAAGGCCAAGGGCGCATGGATCGTCACGAGCGGCCGGCCCACGAACGACGCGATGACCGCGTGCGAAGCGGCGGGCGCCTTCGGGTTCGTCAGGGCCTCCGACAGCGGTGAGCTCATCCTCACCGGTGGGAACCACAACCTCACGTGGGAGAAGATCCCGAAGCGCGTAACTGTCCACGTCATCAAATCGCAGCACAAGGACATCGTCGATCAGCTCAAGGCGGGCAAGGCCGTGAAGCTGCAGTTCGACATCAAGAACGAATTCAAACAGGGACCGATCAAGCTCTACAACGTCATCGGCGAGATCCCCGGCACGGAGAAGCCGGACGAGTACGTAATCGTTGGCGGGCACATCGACTCGTGGGACGGCGCCACCGGCACGACCGACAACGGAACGGGAACGTGCACGACGATCGAGGCGGCGCGCATCCTGACGAAGATCGGCGCGAAACCGAAGCGCACGATCCGCTTCATGCTCTGGAGCGGCGAGGAGCAGGGACTCCTCGGCTCACAGGCGTTCCTGCGCAAGCACAAAGATGAGCTCGCGAAGATCTCCGCCGTCCTCGTGCACGACGGCGGGACGAACTACGTGTCCGGCATCAATGCCACGGCGCCCATGGTGCCGCTCTTCGAAAAGATCTTCGAGCCCGTCAAATCGCTGAACGCCGGTCTGCCATTCAAGGTCAACCCCGTGAAGAACCTGCCCTACCCCATCGGCAGCGATCACGACTCGTATCTGCAGGCGGGCGTGCCCGGCTTCTTCTGGAACCAGAAACGCACGAAGGACAAGGGCCAGGATTACAACCACGAGCACCACACGCAGCACGACCTCTACAACACGGCCGTGCCCGAGTTCCAGCAGCACACGTCCATCGTGATTGCCGTCGGCGCGCTCGGCATCGCGAACCTCGACGATCTGCTGCCGCGGAAGGACATTCGCGGCGGCGGAGGTGGAGGCGACGAACCCCCGCGCCGCATGCTCGGCATCCAGTGCGAGGACGACCTCGTCCTGACGGTCATCACCGACGACAGCGCGGCCTCACGCGCAGGCCTCAAGGAAGGCGACACGATCGTCAAGCTGGGCGGCGTGAAGCCGAAGGACCTCTCCGAGCTGCGCGATGCAATCCAGAAATCGCAGCGCGACACGACAGTGACGATCCTCCGCAACGGCAAGGAGCTGGAGCTGAAGATTCAGTTCGACAACTAGCTGGACCGGCTACACGCCCCGGCGAATGGCGACCCCGCGCGTTAGCGCTTGCGCGAAGCGCTGCACAACGCGGGTCATTCGAGTCGATCCAGGCACACTTGGGTGCGAGCCGAGAACCGATCCGACCCCTGACGAATGCTTGCGCAAGCGAGCGCAAGCACGGCTGACGAACCGTCTCGTTGCACTCTGCAGCACGCCGATCGGCCTCGCACCAACTGTCGGACCGAGGCCGATTTGTCGCGCAAGCGCGCTGATGCCGGCGAGCTACGCTTGGGGGGCGCTTTTGGCAGCCGACGACAGGGCTCCCCTGCTCGCGCATGCGGCAACAGCATCCGAGCGGAGAATCCCCGAGACGGTGAGATGCACTTATTTCTGAAGAATGTTGCCGATTCGCGATGAATATTGGGCCTCCCGAAGCACACCTTGTTAGAGGTGTCCAATGCGCCATGATGACGAAGGTTGGTGTGTGCTGCCGCTGGCCAAGGTCGGTTTCTCAAGACCCCTGATCCTGAAGTTCGCCGATGGCGTATTTTCGACGATCCGCGACGCATTCAACGACCCCTTGAGACGGGAAGCAGCAGCACGGCAGCAGGCCGCCGACGTGCGGAAGCTGTTTCGAGAGGAGAGGGTGCGGGCCTCCGAGCGTGCTGCGGAGAAGGGCGTGGCTCTCGTCCGCTACCGCAAGGCTCACGGCCACGGCTGCTACCAGCAGTTCCTGCGCGATATTGGCGTCAGTCCCAGAACCGCCAGCAACCTCATCTGCCTCGCTTTCTTCCGCTGGCGCGCGCCGCGACTTTTCGAACGCCTCGCCTGCCTCGGCCCCACAAAGCTGTACCGCCTGGCGGTCCTCGATGATTCACGCATCGGCGGCCTCGATCCCGACGCAACCTTCTCGTTCGACAACAAGCAGACCTGCCTGCGCTACATGACGGACCGTGATCTCATAATGTACTTGCGCGACCGATTCCCCGTCGCCACGCGCCCACGCTGGCTGCGGGTACGAACCGCCACGCTCGGTGCTCGCAGAATGATCGAGAACTTCCCCCCGGCGGAATCCGTCGATGCTTCCGAGCTACAGCTCGTTCGCGATGCTGCGCAGACTGTCGTCAATCGCCTGACTGCCAAACTTGCGCAGGCGAGCTTTCCGAATCAGCGCGCTCACGTGTGAAGCAACTGGACGCCCCTCAACGCCTTGCCTGACGTAGGGCGGCGCGCTGGCAGCATCGCGTCAGGGCAGAGTCCCTGCTCAACAACACACGCAGCCCTTGAAGAGTCAATTCGTCAACTGATCCTGGATCCAAGACCGCAGCAACGTCATATCCCACGGCGCCGAGTCGGTCTCCGCGACGAACACGGGGCCGTCCTGCGGATTGACCGGCGCGAGACCGTGACTTCCCTTCACAAGGGACGTGTCCAGCGGAACGACATCCATTCGATAGCGGAACCCGAGCATCTTCTGGAGCAGCCGTGCGCCCGCGCGCAGTCCGGACGTCATGAACAGCTCGCACGGGTCGTAGCCGGGCTTCCGATGGACGTCGACCGTGCGCGCGAAGTCGGGAGCTCGAAGGTCGTCCAGCCAATACGGGTAGGCGAACCAGGCGTCCGGCTTGCTCAATGCGATGAGCTCGCCCGAACGGCGATGATTCAAACCCACCTCGCGTGGATCGAGCACCTTGTCGACCCCCTCAAGCGACTCGATCGCGCGCTTCACCTCCTCCAACAGGCCCGGTTGCGCCACGTAGACGTGCGCAATCTGGTGATCGGCGACCGCGAACGCATTCGAAGCGTGCGTGTCGAGCATTTCGCCGAATGGACCGTCGCGCACCAGCAGCCACCCTTGCTCGCGGAGACAGCGATTGATCATGACAGCGCGAGAGACCCGAGTGAGCCCGTACTCGGAGACGATCACCGGCTTCGCGTCGATCTCCTTTGCAGCCGCGAGCACCGTCGCCACGCAACGATCCACCTGGCGCAGCGCCCACGCATCCCCTGGCCCGTTCCGCTGATACTCGTAATCGAGGTGCGGCAGATACACGAGTGTCAGATCCGGCTTATGCCGCCGCATCACCGCCGCGCTCGCGCGAGCGATCCAGTCCGACGACGGCAACCCCGCCTTCGGCCCCCAGAAGGAGAAGAACGGGAACGCGCCGAGCTCGCGCTCGAGCTCGCAGCCCGTCGCATCGATGATGCCGAATGCCTTCGAACCGTCAGCCCCGTAGTACGGCTTGGGCGTCGCGTACCAGTCGACGGCCGCCCCCTGGTTGAACCACCAGAACATCTTCGCGCACGTGAAGCGGCGCGGCGCATAGATCGGCTCCGCGTCGAGCAGGCGGTTCGACTGCTGCCAGAAGCGCACCTCCATCGTGTCGCGATAGAGCCACCCGTTGCCCACGATCCCGTGCTGCGCCGGCCCGACGCCCGTCAGCATGGTCGCCTGCGCGGTGCACGTGACCTGCGGGACCGGCCCCGCGAGCGGCCGCGCCTGCCCCACGCTCGCAATCGCGGGCGTGTCCCCTCCCACCAGTCGCGGCGTGAGACCGACGACGTTGATCACGCAGAGGCGCGTCATGAGTCGGCCACGGTCGTGCGCAATGCGTCGGCCGCCGGCTTGAGTGGCGTGCCGTCGAGCGACGAGAGAAACGCCTTCGCGATTTCGAACAGCCTTGCATTGATGGCGTAAAGCGCGAGCGCGAGACGATCCGCCGGCTCTCCTAGTTTCAATACGTCCGCCGCAAGCGCGACGAGCTGCACCGGCTTCAGCGCCGCCCACGCGAGCTCGATCGACTGCCCCCGATGAAACGCGACGACCATCTTGCGGGTCGCTCGCAGCAGCTCGACGCCCGGCAGCACCGTTCCGTCGAGCAGTTCAAGCTTTGCGACTTTCGGCCTCATCGCGTTGATCTTCGCCACCATCCGCGCCCTGAAATCCTCGAGGCATCGCAACTGGCGCCGCTGATCCGTCGCGATCGCCGCCAGGTCGCCCGCGTCCCACGGAAACTCGGTGTCGCCGATCTCCTGGAATGCCTTCTCAAGATCGAAACGCGTGACCTTGTCCTGGATCGGAGCCGCATTGATGCGCGCCGGGGGCGCGGCCTGCTGCGTCTCCGAGGTAAGCCGGATACGCACCACGGACGCCATCCGCTCCAGTTCGTCGGCGATGGCCTTCGCCGACGGCGGCCGCTTGCCGCGGTCCTTCTCCAGGCACTGCATCGCGAGCGCGTCGAGCTTCAACGCCTGCAACAGCAGCAGGGTCGTGTTGTCGCGCTTCAGCTCGCCGTTCTTATGCGCCGCCTCGAGCGGGGGCGTCGGCTTCACATTCACCGCCTTGTGCAACATCTCGTACGCGGTGCCGTCGAAGACCTGCCGCCCCGCCATCAGCTCGTAGAGGATCGACCCGAGCGCGTAGATGTCCGTCCACGGCCCGATGTCCTCGCGTTTCCCCGTCAGCTGTTCGGGCGCCATGTACGCGGGCGTCCCGCGCACGTGCGTCTTCGCGCCTTCGCCCGTCTGCGCCGGCACGTCGGCGGGCTGCGCTAGGCCGAAGTCCACGATATACGCGTGGTTGCGCGTGTCGATCAGGATGTTGCCCGGCTTCATGTCGCAATGCACGATGGGCTTCGGAAACGTGTGCGCGTAGTGGATGCCCATCGCGACGTCCCGCATCATCTCCATCGCCTGCGCCGCGTCCTCGTAGAGGGGCGACAGGCGTCCGCGCGCCTGCGCCGCGCGGATGTGCGCGGCGAGCGGGTCCCCTTCTACGTACTCCATGCAAATGTAGAACTCCTCGCCGAATCGGCCCGCGTCGAACACAGGCACGATGTTCGGATGACGCAGCCGGATCGAATTGCGCGCCTCCACCAGCAGGTCCTTGATGAGGTCCTCCCGGCTCAGCTTGTCGCTTTTGATCTTGCGCACCAGCTTTAGGGCGACGTACTGCCCGAGGACGAGATCCCACGCCTTGTAAACGATGCCGGCGCCGCCCTTGCCCGCCTCCTCAACGAGGACATACTTCCCCAGGCACCGGGACGCTTCGGACCGCGCAAGCTCCACGTCGCTCGGCAGCTTACCCTGGATAAGGACCATCGTGTCCTGCGTCTGGCGGGCGCCGAGCGCGCGCCAGGACACAGGACCTCCGCATCGCGCGCAACGCTCCCCCTCGTGCGTGACCCGCGGAACCGGCACCGCGACATTGCACTCCGCGCAGAACCGGCTGCGCTTCTGCATGGACGCAAGAATCTCGTCGACCTGCAGCCGGCTGAGGTTGCCGCGCTCGATCAGCAAGTCCCAAAGAAACGGCGGATGGCCGCCAAGACGCTCGCGCCGGTCGCGCTCCCACATCGCCTCGCGAAGCTCCTCGTCCGAGACGAGGCCGCGAGCGACCAGGGCGTTGCCGAATTCCGCGTCGTCCATAGGCGGCGTCAATTCTAACATGGCTGGAGTAATCCGCCGACGCTGCTATAATGCGCCCCACGATGGAGCTCCCGAACGACTGGCGCAAGGCGCTAACGGCCTTCAACACTCGGCTCAGGGACGTCACCTCCGACGTGACAGGGCGCGGCCTCGACAAGCTGACCGAGGATCTCGAGGATCTCGTCGTCTCCGTGTGGACGATCGAGAACCAAGGCGTCCTGCGGCACGCTGTCGACGACAAGCCCGTCGTGAACCGCTTCGCGGACGCGTTCACCACGCCGCTCCATCGAATTGCGCCGCCTCCTCCGAAGAAGATCAAGCTCAACGCACCGATGCGGAAGGGTATGGCGCTGTCCGAGGCCGGCGCGGTGCGCGGGATCGACGCGATCATGCTGATCCGCGCTCTCGTGGAGATCGGCAACTACACGAATCAGCCGGACAAGCATCGCGAGCAGCTCATCTTGATCATGGACGACTGGCGACGCCTCCTTTTCGAGTCGGCAAAAATCACGTCGTTCGACAAGTTTCGCCAGCTCGCCGCGGGCGAGCCTCCGTGGGCGTCGCGCATCCCGCACGTCCGATTCGCCCGCAAGGCGATCATCCAACTCCTCGAGGCCGTGGCGAAGTGGCGCGCCGACAAGATCACGCCGGTCCCGAGCGTCTCGATGATCGCGTGCCAGGGCTGCGGCCGCTTCGACGGCCGTGAACGCGTGCGCTGCCACGTCTGCCAGAACCTCTACTGCGGCAAGTGCCTCGCGCGCACCGCGGAACTGTGCCTGTCCGACTATGTCGTGCGCTATCGCCCGCTGTCCGTGGACACGCGGACGGGGCTGGAGAGCGCGGCTCGCGGCGTGTGCAAGAGCAACCGCCTCGACGAATTCACGCGCAATGCCGCCTTCGTGCGCGCGCTCGCGGAAAGCGGCGTCAACGTCGTCTTCCAGGACCAGGCGGCCAGTGACGGCGAGGAGAGTACCGACAACAAGGGCAAGATCACGCTACGGGTGCCCGACCGCGAGAATGCGACCACGAAGAAGGCGCTGTTCTCGGCCTTCGCACGCTGTCACCTGCGGTCGAACGAGCTGGACCTGAATCCGGAGCACATCGCGTATTACGTCGATACGTGCCTCGGAATGCAGATCGAACAGCTGCTGAAGAACTCGCAACCCCCGGCGACCGAAAACTCCCCACTCCCAATTCCCAGCTCCCAATCGACGCCCCTGTCGACCACGTAGAACTCGCAAAGCGACGAGCCTTCTACCTCACCGGATCCGGAGGTCTGTTTTCGACCAGAGTGGCACCCTTCGGAGTTGGAAGTTGGGAGTACCGATTCAGAATTAGACTTCGCGCTCGGCCTTCCGAATGGCTTCCACCAGCTTCTCGCGCAGGCTCTTGTGCGAACGCTGAAAGTCCGGCGACCCCGGCGTCAGCTTCTGCTCGCGCGCGACGTAATTGACGCCGTACAGCTGCCAGCGGACCAGCGCCTCCACGAGCGCGTCATGCTTGCGCGTGCCGCTCTCGCCGTTGAAGGCATGCGCCAGCGCTTCACGCATGAGTTCGTGCCCCCGGGCCGCATCTCCTCGCTGGGCCATACGCTTGATCGTGCCCCGGCCCGCGCAGACTCCGCACTTCGGCGCGCCCGGATGCACGTGCCGGCACCACCAGCACTCGATGATGACGCCTTCTTCCACCAAACCCACTGAACTCACCATACACGGCATCACCTCACTTGTGAAGGGGCTCAATTCAAAATTGGCACGTTACCGGGCAGTGCATCGGCTACCGGCCGGTAACACCGATCCGCGTCTCCTTGCGTGCAATCGAGGGCATGCCGTTTGCTCCCCTGAGACGATCCGGCCGAAGCAGGCGGATGGAGCACGAAGCGGATCGCCCGCCATCATCGAATCATCCTATCGATGCCCCACCAGACGCCGCAGGTGAAGCCGGGGTGGATCGCCAGGGACAGTCTTCGGGGAGGCTTCATGCGCAGGACCTCGACCCGGCTCATCGTCTGCCTGCTGTTCGCGATGACCATCGCCTGCGGATCCGACGACCTGCCCCTGGGGGTCGGCATCGATATCGCAAGCACGCCCCCGGAACCGTCCCTGCCCTTCGCACCCACGCCGCCGCCCGTGCCGCCTCTGATCCTCTCGACGGACGAGTGCTCTGAACACTTGAAGGCCCTCTATGAGGCCCTGCTGGTTTACAAAGCGACGTACGGCTCCCTTCCGCACGAGACCGGCGGCAGCTTCCTGATCAAGCTCGCGCTCGTTTCGCCGGCGCTTCTGAGCCTGGACAGTCCGCTCTACGATTGCCCGCTCTCATCCACGCCGCCTGCTCCGGGCGCCACCCAATTCCGCGGACCCAGCAGCGACGCCAATTTCTTCAAGGATCTCGATCCGATTGCGGCCGACGAGATCTCGGCCCACGGGACCCCCGAGACGTACATCAACGTGCTGCTGAAGGACGGGAGAGTCGTGCGAGCCGATTATCTGTCCTACTACTGGATCGTGGCCGCAACGATGACCACACCCTAGCGGACTCCGAACACCGGATGTAGAGTGCCCCACCAATGGTGGGCCACCGCATCCTGAAGGCCGCGCGGCGCGAGCCGGTCGACCGCACCCCCGTCTGGTTCATGCGGCAGGCCGGCCGGTACATGCCCGAGTACCGCGAGATCCGCAAGAAGCATTCGATCCTCGAGATCTGCACGAGGCCGGACGTCGCGGCCGAGGTCAGCATGCTGCCTCCCAAGCTGCTCCCCGGGCTCGACGCCGCGATCATCTTCTCGGACATCCTCCTGCTGCTGCGACCGATGGGGATTCAGATCGAGTTCATCCAGGCAGAAGGCCCCGCGATCATGAATCCGGTCCAGGCCGACGCGGACATCGACGCGCTTCGCCCCGTCGATCCGACAAGCCTCGCGCCGACCTATGAGTCCATCCGCATCGTGCGACGAGAGCTAGACGGCAAGATGCCCCTCATCGGCTTCGCCGGCGCCCCGTTCACGCTCGCGAGTTACGCCATCGAGGGGGGCTCCTCGCGGAATTACCTCAAGACCAAGGCGATCATGCTCACGCCCTCGTGGGCGCGGCTCATGACGAAGCTCGCCGACGCCGTCATCGTTCACCTCAAGGCGCAGATCGATGCGGGCGCCGAGATGGTTCAGCTCTTCGACAGCTGGGCGGGCGCGCTCGGGGTCGAGGATTACCGCGACTTCGTCCTTCCCTACTCGAAGCGCGTGCTCGACGGCGTGCGCGGCCGCGTGCCCGTCGTGCACTTCGCGACCGAAGGGGGCGGGCTGCTGGAGCTCATGGCGCAGGCAGGGGGAGACGTGATCGGCGTCGACTGGCGCGTGCCGCTCGACGTCGCATGGTCGCGCATCGGCGATCGCGCGATCCAGGGCAACCTCGATCCCGCGACTCTGATGGCTCCCCGCGAAGCGCTGCTGCGTCGCGTCGACGACGTGCTTGCGCGAGCCGGCAACCGCCCCGGGCACATCTTCAACCTCGGCCACGGCGTGCTCCCCGAGACGTCGATCGAGAATGTGGCCGCGGTCATCGAGCACGTTCACTCGCGTACCTCGACAGATCAAAGATGAGAGATGAAAGATGAGAGATGAAAGAAGGAGAATTCCCCACCGGCTCTCATCGCAAGGCACGACACGTCAGAGCGTGCTGATGCATCTCCCCCTCTCATCTTTGATCTTTCATCTTTCATCTTTACGCTCGCCATGAAAACCGGCGTGGTTCTCATGGCCCATGGGACACCCGACTCGCTCGACGACATGGAAGCGTATCTGCTCCGCGTCATGCGCGGGCGCGTCGCCAAACCAGAGTTCGTCGCCGAGATCAAGCGACGGTACTCATTGATCGGAGGACGCTCTCCGCTGACGGACATCACGCGCGCGCAGGCAGAGGCGTTGTCCAAGCGGCTCGGCTTGCCCGTCGCCGTGGGGACGCTGCACTGGACACCGACGATCGCGGAAGCGGTCGCGTCGCTTAAGGTCGATCGCATCGTCGGCATTGTTGCGGCGCCTCACTGCGCCCCGATTACGACGAATCACTATCGCCAAGCCCTGCCCGAGGGTGCCGCGTTCATCGAGAGCTGGCACCTGCAGCCGTCCTTCATCGAGGCGTGGGCCAATCGCGTGCGCGGCGCGGAGTTCGTCCTCTTCACCGCTCACAGCGTGCCCATCGAGACTGCGGGCACGTATCCGGCGCAGCTGCAGGAGACGGTGAAGGCGATCGCGGCGAAGGCGGGGCTTGCGAAGTTCGACTTCGCCTACCAGAGCCGCAGTCCAAGCCCGATCCCGTGGCTTGAGCCGGACGTCGAGGCGAAGATCGACGAGTTGCACGCGAACGACGTCGAGCGGTTTCTGGTCGCGCCCATCGGCTTCGTCAGCGACAACGTCGAGATTCTCTACGACCTCGACCGCCTGCACGCGGAACACGCGTACCGTTTGCGCCTGAAGTGGTCGCGTGCGCCGATGCTCAACGACGACCCGCTGCTGATCGAGGCGCTTACTTCAGCGATATCAGGCCGTCTTCAAGCCACTCGCTGAACGACTTCGCTTCGACGAAGACGTCCTCCCAAAGGCTGCTGCTCAGGCCGATGCTGACGATCACGGGCTCCTCGCCGCGGAAGTCGAACGCGTAGACGAGAAACCCCTCGTTGGCGATGGCGAGGAGGCCCGGGAAGTTGGTGACAACCTTGTAGGTTTCGTTGAAGCGCTGGACCTCGTCGAGCGACATGAGACCGCGGTACCGGCTCCCGTTGGAGATGCCGAAGAACTCGCGGTAATCGTGCGGCAGGTGGACGTCATACCGACTCTCGACATTCAGAAGCTGGATCGTGGATGCGGGAATGCTCGGCTTCCAGCCGCGCCCCATGAGCGCCTGAACGATTTCGTCGATCGACATTCCCACTTGTCCACCGTAGCCTTCCCAAGATCCTCCTGCGCCAGAACGGACGGCGAAGGAGGACAGCCCAATTATAGCGGGGCTCGGGTTGTGACAATTGTTGCGAATTGTCGTGTTCTCGGCGCAAGCAGGTCATCTAGTAGATAGGAGTATGGATCCCGCACGCGAGCTTGAGTGCGTGCGTCGCGCGCAGTCGGGAGACCGCGCGGCGTACGAGGAGTTGATCCGGGCGTACGCTCGGATGGTGTGGGCCTGTGTCTACGGGCTGGTGCGAGATGCCACGTGGACCGAGGATCTCGTGCAAGACACGTTCATGAAGGCGTGGCAGTCGATCAAGGAGATGCAGGAGCCGGCGGCGTTTCGCGGCTGGCTGCTGACGACGGCGCGTCGCCTCGCCTGGCGGCACGCGGAGGTGTCCGGACGTCCGCTACCCCCGCCCGTTGCGCCAGAGGAATCGCGCGATCCTGAAGATGCG
>CAYXVY010000078.1:0-14037 GCA_964468745.1 uncultured Planctomycetales bacterium
GGCGACGACGAGGCCGACCACGAGCACGAGAGCCACCACGCCGACAATGATCAGCACCAGCGGGGGCGAACCGGCCGCCGCGGTCGCCGAGCGCGAGCGCGTGACGGTCGCCGGACGCGGCGCCGGGACGGGTGCTTTCACCGTCCTGAGTCGGGCCGTGCTGGATGCACTATGCGCCGCCGGCGCGGGCTCCTCGACAACGGCCTCGGTCACTCCGAGCGTGCGCATCGCTTCACCCTTGCAGCGAGCGCAGTACTTCTTGCCGCTGATGATGGCCGCACGCCCCTTCTCGAACTCATCTTCGAGGAGGCGGTCACCACAACTGTCGCAGTAGACGATCTCCCGACCCATTCCTACGACGACCTCCGGCGCCCATCAGCGCCCACTTGCCTCTGTCTCATTCTAGGTGCGGATTCGCCCTCGCAGGCGACGAAATGCCTACTTGTCGCCGGTCGCGCGTTCATACAGCTTCTGCGCCCGCTCGAATCCAGGAACGGTACGCATCGCCTCCTTGGCATATTCTCGCGCTTTCTCACGGTTCGACTGGGCCAGGTGAAGCTCGGCGATCTCGCAGAACTCCGTCGCCTTCTCAACAGGCTCGTCCTGCCCGTATTCGATGAGAGCAACGACCACGAGGCGCATCTCGATCGCGCGGGCATACTCCTTCTTTCGCGCAAGCGCGATCGCAGCGCCCTGGTGCAGTGACTTGTCCTCGGGCATCACGGCGGCCGTCTCGCGCACCCAGCGGAGTGCGTCTTGCGGATCTTTCACGGCGCTTCGCGCAAGTCGTCTCCGGTCGCGCACATTGAGCGGCTCGTAGGCTGCGAGTGCCGCGAGCTCTCGCAATTCCGCCTCCTCGTCCTTGGTGCGCTGGTGAATCGTCGCGAGGCGACGATACACGTTCTCGCCGTAAGGGTCCGGCACGAAACGCGGGAAGGCGCGCTTCGCCTTCTCGAAAGCAGCAATCGCCTCCTTGGCGCTGTCGAGGTCTTCAAGCACGTCGCCGAGCGTATAAAAGGTCCGATAGTCCGAAGCGCCGAGTTCGACCGCCCTCTTGAGCTGCTCGTACGCGTCGTCCGTCTTGCGCCGCTTCTGCAGTGCCTGCCCCAGCAGCGAGTAGCCCTGCGCGCAAGCGGCGTCGGCCGCGATGGCCTGCTTCGCGAACTTCACGGCGCGATCCAGCTCGTTGCGGGAGACGGCGTCGGCCGCCGCCGCGACGGCCTTGGCCGCGTCCTTTGTCTCCGATTCGGCGTCCGTGATGCGACGATCGTCGGGGCGCGGGGGCATCTCGACCGAGATCCTCCCGAATCTCGCCTCAAGCCACGCGCGGAACTCGTCCGCGAATGCGGGATCGTTCCACCGCCCCCTGCCCGCGTCGAACTCAGCCGCCGCGGCGGGGGCATCTTCCGGGCCCTTGAGTTTTCCGTCCCGACGCGCGACGAGCAGCGCCCAGTCGTCGGGCACGTCGAATCCCGCCTTTCGCGCGGCATGCGCTCCCACGCCAGGAAGAACCCACCGTGGGAGTGTCTTGGCCCCGGCACGATGAAGCTCGAACGCCTGCGTGATCCCCGCGCGAATAGCCGCGATCCACGAGAAAGTGGCCTGGGGTGTCGGCACCGCCACGACATTGCCGAGACACCCGCCCCCCGGCACCCCCGTCGACAGTGCCGCAAGCTCCGCGGGTTTGTCGCTCACAATGATAGTCACGAGCGCGGGACCGCCTCCGTACGTCGCGCGCAATTCGGCACCGGCTTGCTCCAGCGCCTCGCGTGCCCAGGGCTCCAGCCAGTGCTTCATGCGACCGGGGACGCGTACGCGGAAGCCCGGCACCTCGAATGACGCGCCCTCCTTGCCGAAGCGATCGAAGAGCTTCGCGAGATCGACGACCAGAGAATCCGACACGTCGATGTCCGGTTTGTACTCCACGGGCTTCCCCTCGGCCCGAAACCGATTGAGATCGGCAAGTACGCGCGCGTCGAAGACGCCCTCGGCGGCGTCGAATGCCGCCGCGGCATCGCGGAATCGACGGGCCGCCACGAGCGCACGCGCCGTTTCGTAGTGCGCCAACGGCGTGGCAGGCTTGGCCTCCCCGCGCGATGCGGCTACCGCTCCCTGCAGAGCGTCGATCGTGGGTGACTTCGGAGCCTTTTTCGCCGCGGAGATCGCGCCGTCGAAATCCTGCCTCCAGAGGGCGGCCCGCACGCGCAGAGCGTGAGCGTCGATGCAGACGGGGTTCGTGGCAAGTGCCTTCTCCGCGGATTGCATGGCTGCATCGAAGTCGCCGCGCTCCAAGGCGAGCATGCCCTGACCTGCATGGGCCGCGGCGAGGTTTGGGTTGACGCCGATCGCATCGTTGAAGCAGATCGCGGCGGCCTCCGGACGGTGCCGCGACAAGTGGCAGAAGCCGAGCCGCGCCCGCACGGCTGGATCATTGTCCGAACGGAGCACGTCCGACAGAATCGTATCGACCGCGAGGCGGTACGCCTCCGGCTTGCCGACGAGTTCGTCGAGGAGGATGAGCCCGCCCGCGATGGCGACGAGCCCGTCCTTCATGAACGCGTCGCGCCGCTTTCCGTGGAGTTCCGCCAGCCCGTCGAGTGCGGCAACGGCATCCGCACGCCGTCCCACCGCCGCGAGCGACTCCGCGCGCGCGACGATCGCGAGCGGTTCGCCCGCATCGGCCTTCAACGCCGCGTCTGCCATCCCTAGCGCGCCTGCCGTGTCTCCCCGGGCGCACATCACGCGCGAGAGGGCGGCGGAGGCCGCGACATCCCCCTTATGCTTGAACAGGTAGTCGCGGCACGTCTTTTCGGCGTCATCCAGACGCCCTGTAGCCAGCTGCGCGTCGAGGAGGCGGCTGCGAGGTTCCCAAGAATCCGGCCGTGCCTCGGCCACACTCTTCAGCAGGCGCTCGGCCGCGGCATAATCGCCCCTGCGAAGCGCCGCGCGACCCGCTTTGATATCTTCGCGGTCGTCAAGCGCCAGCGGAGCGGACAGGAACGCCGCAAGCACAACCTGGAGAAGGACCTTCTCCATCCCTTGCCTCAAAACCCCTCAGGGTCCGCAGTATAGATGAAGCCCTCGGGCGGGTGCATCCTCTTTCTGCTTCCCCCGGGCCTTTCGTTTTACGTCTTACGTTTGACACAAGTACGCGCCGCGCTATAATTTTCCGGTTCGACGCTGCCGTCGTGGGAGGACTTATGGGACGCGGTTCCGCCATGCTCATCGCTATCCTGCTGGCCGCCACCACCGGGGCACTTCTCGGCCAGGAAGGGACGCCCGCAAGACAGGATCCGCCTACGCCGCCGACAACGCAGGATCCGACGAAGCCGCCGGATCCGAAGCCTGAAAGCCCGCCGCAACCTGCTCCAGCGCAGGAGGATCAGATCCCGATCACGAGCGTCATCGAAACGTGGATGCGTTTCGTGCAGGCCGGTGAGCACCGCGGCTTCACGCATGAAAAGATAAGCCCGGGTCCGCATCGGCTCTATCGCTACGACTATATGCATGAGGGCGACATCGACATCTCGCTGGCCACCGAAGCCGGGGGCGAGGTCGAGATCGTCCATTGGAGCTGGCAGGTGACCGCCCAGCTCACCGACCAGTTCGACCCGTACAAGCTGGAGGCGACGTCCAACTTCGCCGGCGTTCAGTGGAAGATGGATATCCGAACCGTGGAGGACAAGCGGATCATAGAGATCTCGCTGCCGCCCAGCGCGGAGCAACCGACCGGAGCCATCTTTCGCACCGAGATCTCCGTCGACCAGCCGCTCGGCGTCTCAGGCGAGTTGCTGCTCTACAAGCTGCGCCAGCGCAAGGACCTCGCCAAACCCGGCACGGTTCCGTACCGCATTCTCGGCTCCGGCGGCAGCGAGGTGACGCTGCAATTCCGCGTGGAGGAAGCCGTGCTCAAGGAGTACGGCACGCAGAAAGCGGCGTTCGTCACGCCCATCGAAGTGCAGGGCGCGCCGAGCGAATCGATCATCCCGATCAATCTCCGCGTCTACGTCGACAAATACGGCCGCATCGTCGAGGCGCTCGGCCGCGAAGAGTCGATGCGCTACATCATCGCGTCGAACGCGACCGAGGCGCGCGGCGGCGAATTCGCGCTCAGCGCGCGCGGCCGCCGCGATCCGTTCTCGAAGCGGTTGGCCCTGACGCCCATCACACGCGGCGGCGGCGGTGGAGCCAAGGTGAATCCCGACAGCATCCTCCCCGTGATCCCGCTGGACAAGGTCGGCGAGAAGCTGGCTGAGGTCGGCACGTGGATCGAAAAACTGGAACAGTACGTGAAGTCGAACAGCCCGCTCGCGGAGCAGACGTACCAGAAGTTCCTGAAGTACTACGAGGTGCTCCGCAGGATGTGCATCGCCGATCCCGTCCGGCTCAACCAGCTCGACGGGTACAAGGCCAAGGCGGAGCAGATCTACGGAGGCGCCGAACGCCTCGTCAAGCGCGCTCAAGCGCTCCTCGAGGGAATCGAAGACTATTACAACGCGCTCAACGAACAAGGCGTCGAGCTCAACATCAAGGAGCTCCGCGAATTGCGCGCCAAGAAGGAGTTCTTTCAGGACGAGCGCGTCGTCGAAATGGACCGCATCATCAAGGGTGCCGAGCAGAAGCTCGCGGCAACTCGCGCTCGCGTGGAACTCGCGAAGAAAGTGATCGTCCTGAACGGGACGTACTCGGAGATGGCGATCTTCAAGCAGACTGCGACGTTAGATGCGGTGATCATCGGCGCGCCTGTCCGCGTGGACCAGCCCATCCGCGTGGTGCACAATTACACGTACGCGGTGATCAACAACAAGCTGTACCGCGAAGGGGAAGAGGTCGAGGGGCAGGGCGTGCTGATCGAGAAAATTCGCCCGCACGCGATCACGATATCGTACAAGGGGGAGGTCCGCGAGGTGGGGCTGAAGGCCTACGGCGGACCCGCCAGGCAGTAATCCGCGATCGGTGCCGGAATTGCGCTCTTGAATTTTTGCGAAGGAGACCATCGATGACAAGCACCCGGATGTTGCTGACCCTGACGGCGGCGATAGCGCTCTTCGTCGTACCCGCCGTGGGCCAGGACACCAAGGGCGGGCAAGAGCAGCCGACCGCCGATGACCAGAAGCGCGAGGCCATCCAGCGAGGCCTCGAGGCGCAGCTGCGCGGGACCGAGGTGCGCGTCACGCTCACCCTCCGTAACGCCAAGGTGGAGGATGCCATCGCCGAATTCCGCCGCCAGGTGGTCGGCATGGACTTCATCCTCGACAACACCAACATTCCGGACGACTACCGCATCGACGAACTCATCATCAAGGACAAGCCGTGGCGCGACGTTTTCGAGGTGTTCCTGCTCAAGGTCGGCCTGATGATCGACGACGAACGTCCGGGCATCGTCAAGCTCAGCAAGCCCGCCCGCGTGACGTTCGCGCTCAAGGACGCGGACATCAAGAGCGTGGTCGACTTGATCGCGCGCATCTCGCGCGCAAACATCGTGCTCGCCCCGAACGTGGAGGGCAAGATCACCCTGTCCGTGAACGACGTTCCCTGGAACGTCGTGCTGGAGACGGTCGTGAAGACCCTCGGCAACTTTACGGTCGTGAAGGAGAAGTTCGACATCCTCCGGATCATCCACGCGGAAGAGCTCAAGAAGCAGATGGAAACGCGGATGATCAAGCTCAACTACATTACGCCCCCGGCAACGTACACGGCGAAAATCGACTCCAACAAGCAGATCTCGGGCAGTTCCATGCCGCCCCCGACCTCGCGCGACGACATCGTCAAGCAATTCACGCTGCTCAACATGCTGCGCGCCATCCTGACGCGCCAAGGCGACGGCGGCCAGACCTTGGGGCGCATTGAATACGACATCGAATCGAACTCGATGGTCGTCACCGACACGAAGATCGTGCTCGACCGCGTCGAGGAGATCGTCAAGGTGCTCGACGTTGAACCCGAGCAGGTCCTGATCGACGTCAAATTCGTCAGCACGCAGAACGATGACCTGCTGCAGTTCGGTGTGAATTACTCGATTGGTTCCGACGAGGGCCTGACGTTCTCGACCCGCCCGCTGCAGCCCCTGCCGCAGTACACCGGCATCCCTGGCTACCCCGGCGGAAGCGGGACGGCGACCCTGCCGACCGGCCAGGTGTCGCGCCTTCCGTTCGGGCTGGGCAACCAGATCAGCCAGACGGACACGTTCTTCCTGACGACGTACGAAATGGTCGCGACGTTCCGCGCATTCCGTCGCGACCGGTTCACGAAGCTGCTCCAGGAGCCGCAAATCTCCGTGCTGAACAACCACGAAGCTACAATCTTCGTCGGCGAGACGATCGCGTTCGCTGAGGCGCAGGGCGTCTCCAGCCAGCAGGGCGGCCTTCAATTCACGATCTCGGAAGCCGCGAAATCGCCGGTGAAGATCGGCTTCCAGCTCTTCATCGTGCCGCGCGTCCTGCGCAAGGAGAACAAGATCGTCCTGACCGTGATCCCGCAGAACGAGTTCCTGAACGGCACGAGCGCCTCGTCGCAGGTGGCTGGATTCGAACACTTCGAGATCCAGGGCCTTGGCCTCGGCGGCGGCAACCTGTCGATCGACCTGCCCCGCGTGGCCACGAGCACGCTCGTGACGCGCCTGATGGTCGAGAGCGGCCGCACGGCGGTGCTGGGCGGCCTCGTGACGGAGCGGATCAGCTACGAGGACAAGAAGATCCCGATTCTCGGCGACATCCCGATCATCAATCCGCTCTTCAAGCAGCGGTCGGACCGCGTCACGCGGGAGCACCTTCTGATCTTCGTCACGCCGCGCATCGTGCGCAGCGCGCGCGAGTCGGAGCAGGTCCTCCGCGCCCAGCTCAAGGAGCTCGAGGAACTCGAGCGCAAGCGCCTTGACGAGATGCGCCGCAAGAAGTCGGATGAGGACGCGCGCCGCGCCAAGGAAAAGGCCGACGCGGAAGCCGCCGAAGCGGAACGCATCCGTCGCGAGCAGGCCCCGAAAAAGTAAGCCACGGGCGGATCGCCCGATGCGGATAGACGGTCCCGGCGCCGTACGCCGGGGCCGGGAGCCCCGAAAAAATTGATCCACCGCGCGTGGACGGCATGTTCACGCGCGCGGCCGTCGTTCCCTTCCGCGCGACGCCCCGCCCGGGCCGGACCTCGATGAACCCCGTCAGACCTTGGGCACTACGCGCTGAATCGCGCCAATTGGCGCCGTGCGTGAATCTCCTCGCCTTCCGGCCAGGAGGTCGGAAGAGATGAACATCTTCCCGTTCCGGGTGCGCTTCACGAAGACGGGCCGCATGCGGTTCCTCTCGCACCACGACGTTCTGCGCCTGTTCGAGCGGGCCCTGCGCCGCACGGGCCTGCCCCTGCGCATGACCGAGGGGTACAACCCACATCCGATCATCGCGTTCCCCACCGCGCTGGGTCTGGGCATCGAATCGCTCGACGAGATCGCCGAGTTCGAGCTCTCGAGCTGGATCGCCCCGAACGCGATCCGCGAACAGCTTGGCGCGCAGTTCCCCGAGGGCATGGCGGTCCAGTCCGTCGACGCCTTCCCGCGTGCGGCGCGAAGCTGCATCGACTACGTCGAGTACGAAGCGGTGCTGCCGGCGCCCGTCGAGCGAATCACGGAGCAGATCCGCACGCTCCTCGACGCAAAGGCGTTCGTAATCGAGCGCAAGAGCGATCGCGGCAGCAAGGAGGTCGAGATCCGCCAATACATCCTGGCGCTCGATGCGGAAGGCGCGCGCGTGTTCATGCGCCTTCGCATCACGGACGCCGGCACCGCGAAGCCCGAGGAGGTCCTCCGCGGAATCGGGCTGACGGTGGACGAGACCGTGCGCATCAAGAAGACGTATACGGAGGTCGGAATACGGTGACCCAGGTGACGAACGGCATTGAACATCTACCCCGCACGGTGATGCTCGTCAACGCCGGGGAGAAGGAGGAGACGCGCATCGCCATCGCCATCGACTCGCGCCTCGAGGACTACCACATCGAGCGCTCCAGCCACGAGACGCTCGTCGGCAACGTATACAAGGGCCGTGTGGAAAACGTCCACCCTAGCCTCCAGGCGGCATTCGTCTCCGTCGGGCTCGAGAAGAACGCGTTTCTCCACGTTTCGGAAGTGCATGGCCCGGGCGAGGACAAGTACGCGCCACGGCGCGACGGTCCGCGTCCCAAGCGCCTCATCCAGAATCTGCTCAAGGCGGGACAGGACGTGATCGTGCAGGTGATACGCGACGAATTCGGCGACAAGGGTCCGTCGGTCACGATGGAGATCGGCCTGCCCGGGCGCTTCCTCGTGCTCACGCCCCTCGCGCCGCACATCGGCATCTCGAAGAAAATAGAATCGGCCGCACTCCGCACCCAGCTCCGCCAGGAGCTGCGCGAACTGGCCAAGGGGCAGGCGGAGGGGATCGGAATCATCGTTCGAACGTCGAGCCTGGACACGCCGATCGGAGACCTCAAGAACGACCTCGAATACCTCCTGCGCGTCTGGCGCACGGTCGAGACGCGGGCAAAGCAGGCGCATGCTCCGGCGCTCCTGTACCAGGAGACCGACATCGTCCTGCGCACCGTCCGCGACTTCTTCACGAAGGAAATCGAGCAGCTCATCGTCGACGACCTGCTCGTGCACCAGCGGCTGCTCGACTTTTTCGAGTCCGTGATGCCGGCACATCGCGACCGGGTGCAGTACTACGGCGGAACAACTCCGCTCTTTCACAAGTTCGGCATAGAAGCCCAGATCGAGCAGCTCAACCAGCGCTCCGTCGACCTGCCGAGCGGCGGCTCGATCGTGATCGAGCAGACGGAAGCGTTGACGGCGATCGACGTCAACAGCGGCCGGCTCGTTCGCGAGGCGAACCCCGAGGACCTGGCGCTGAAGACGAACGTGGAGGCGGCGCGCGAGGTGATGCGGCAGCTGCGGCTGCGCGACATCGGCGGCATCATCGTGATCGACTTCATCGACACGCGAACCGACCGCCACCGCCGACAGGTTGAGCAGGTGATGCGCGAAGAGGCCCGGCGCGACCGCTCGCAGATGGTGATCATCCCGATGAGCCAGTTCTGTCTCGTGCAGATCGCGCGACAGAAAATCCGCCCGAGCGTGGTGGCCGTGTCGCACGACCCCTGCTCAGCGTGCGGCGGAACGGGCGTCGTCAAGAGCGTCGAAACTCTGGGCCTCGAGGTGATGCGCGCGCTGAAGAGCACGCTGGAGCGTCACGATATCGCGGTGGTCGACGTGACGGTCGCGCCCGATCTCGCGAGCAACCTGGAGACCAAGATTACGGGCATGAAAGGCGGCGCTGTCAAGGACGTAACGCGCGAACGGTCAAGCCTGACGCAGCGCACCACCGTCCTCTGGATGGACAAACAGATCCACATCCTGTGGGGCAAGGACCAGCCGCTCAACCGCGCCGAGTTCACGTGCTACAACGCCGCAGGGGAGAAGGTCGTCGATTTCGTGCGGTGATAATTCCCGATCCCCGAAGTCGGAATCTCGCACTAAACTGATAGTTATGTGGACCTACGTGCGCATCCTGGGCGGAGTGGTCTTCCTGATCGCGCTGTTTATCCGGCCGCTGAAGTTCAACGGCAGCGACAGCGCCTTCCAATACATGGCGAACGAGCACAACGCGGAGTCGATCGCGATGTTCCTGGGCTCTCTCGTGCTCGGCACCGTGGCGATGATCTCGACATTCTTCACGCGCCGCACGATCGAATGGCTCGAGATGACGCTAACCATCATCTCCTGCATCACGATCTTCGTCTTCCTCTCGCGCTTCGGAATCGTCGAGGAGCGAGGCCTTTCCCTGTCATGGGCTGGACTGATGCTGATCGGCGGCTTGAGCTTGATCGCCATGGGCGCCCACGGGCGCTATCGCAACACGGGCAGAGAGTAACCCTCGATCGGGATCCGGATGGGGATCGGGACTTACTTCGCCACGATATCGCTGATCTTCACCAGCGAATGCTGCTGCCGATGGCCCACCGTGCGGTGATACCCTTCGCGCCGCTTGTACTTGTAGACGCGGATCTTCTTGTCCTTGATGTCCTTCAGGACCTCGCCGACGACCTTGGCCCCCGCCACGAGCGGCGCCCCTACCTGCACCTTCTCTCCGTCGTGCAGCGCAAGAACCTCGGTGAACTCGATCGTCTCGCCGGGCTTCTTATGGACGACGTCGAACTGGATCGTGGCGCCCTTTTCCACGCGGTACTGGCGCCCGCGGTCGCGAATGATGGCGTACATGGGAGCGCAATTTATAGCAGAGCCGCCGCAGCGGGTCAACCAAGTTTATGGCGCCTGCCCTCCGAAGCCCTCCCAGGAAATATCGCATTCTGTTCCACGGCGAAGGAGGGTTGAACTTCCGCACGGCTTGTTTGTCCAATACTGCACATGCGACTGCTCCTCGCGGCCGCCCTCCTGCTCGCCGTCCCCCATCAGGACGAGTCCGTGCCCGCCTTCACCCTGGAGGATGCCGGTGGAAAGCGCCACACCCTCCGCGAGGGACGCGCGGCGGTTCTCGTCTTCATCGGCGTGGAATGCCCCATGTCGAACCGCTATCTGGCCCGCCTGGCCGAGCTTCAGAAGACGTGCGACGCAAAGCACATCGACTTCTTCGCCATCAACCCGAACGCCCACGAGTCGCGCGAGGCGATCGCGGCGCACGCAAAGGACAACGCCCTTCCCTTTCCCGTGCTCATCGACGCGGACCAGCGGATCGCCGACGCGCCCAAAGTCGAAACGATCCCGTGCGCGTTCCTTTTGGACGGCTCCCGCCGCGTGCGCTATCGCGGCCGCATCGACGACCATAAGAGCGCAGATCTCGTGAAGCGCCGGTTCCTCCGCGACGCGCTCGACGGCAAGGATGTCGCCTCCACCGCTCCGGTCGGATGCGAGATTCAGCGACGCCTCCCGGAGGCGCGGGATTCCCCCGTCACCTATGCGAATCGCGTCGCGAAAATTCTTAACGACAACTGCGTTGCGTGCCATCGGCCGGGTCAGGTCGCACCGTTCCCGCTGACCACGTACCAGAACGCGCGCCGCTGGTCGAAAAACATCGTGCGCGCAACTCATGCAGGCGCAATGCCCCCCTGGAAGCCCGCGAATGACGGCCTCTTCCGCGACGAGCGCCGCCTGGCGAAGGAGGACCTCGCAGCGCTGACGACGTGGGCCGACGCCGGTTCGCCCCTCGGTGACGCCGCGGCGGTCCCCGCGATCCCGGCGTTTCGCGACGGCTGGACGCTCGGCGAACCCGACCTCGTCCTTGAGCCTGAAGCCGAGTACGACGTCGAAGCAGCCGGCAGCGACGAATACCGCTGCTTCGTCCTCGACCCGAAACTCGACGAGGATCGATTCGTCACCGCTGTCGAATTCAGACCCGGGAATCCTCGCGTCGTCCACCATGTGATGACCTACATCGACGGAAAGGGCGAGTCGATCAAGTTCGACCTGCGCGACGACGGGCTCGGATATTCGTCGCGCGGCACCGGCCCCGGCTTCATGCCGCTCGGCGACATGGGCGGCTGGGGGCCCGGCATGCAGCCCGTCCCCCTTCCCGACGGCATGGGATACCTGCTGCCGCGCGGCTGCCGGATCGTGCTGGAAGTGCACTATCACAAGGACGGGCGCGCTGCGAAGGACCGGACGAAGCTCGCGCTCCGCTTCGCCCGCGGCCCCGTCGCCCAGCGCGTGCGCTCGCACGTCGTGATCAACATGAGCTTCCGCATCCCGGCCGACGAGAAGCGCTTCCCGGTGCGCGCCTCCTGGAACGTCAACGAAAGCGTGCACGCAATCGGCATCATCCCGCACATGCATCTCCTGGGGCGCGAGATCGAGGTGATCGCCGAACTGCCCGATGGAACGAGGCGCTCGATGGTCCACGTCAAGGAATGGGACTTCAACTGGCAGGAACAGTACCGTTATCGCGAGCCATTCGCGCTGCCGAAGGGAACGCGCGTGCAGCTCACCGGATGGTTTGACAACTCGACCGACAACCCGAATCAGCCGCGCACCGCGCCGAAAGCCGTCGGATTCGGCGAGGCCACGACCGACGAGATGTGCGTGGCGTACATCGCGTTCGTGAAGGACACGGAGCGCTAGATCAACAAGGGAGGAAACGTGTCGCGCATCATGTTGCTTGTCTCGTTGGTTCTCGCCGGAGCGGCGCCGCAGGATCAGGCCGCCCCGGCCTTTTCGCTGGAAGATGCGCAGGGCAGCCGGCACTCGCTGCCCGCGCGCAAGCCCACCGCCCTGCTCTTCCTCGGCGTCGAGTGCCCGATGACGAACCGCTACCTGCCGCGGCTGGCGGATTTGCAGAAAGCGTTCCCCGATGTCTCCTTCCTTGCGATCAACTCGAATGCGTTCGAAACTCGGGACGCAATCGCCAGGCACGCGACGGACAACGCGATCCCCTTTCCCGTGCTACTCGATCCGGATCAGAAGTCAGCGGACGCCTACAAGGTCACGATTATTCCGACCGCCATCTTCATCGATTCGCTGGGCGCCATTCGCTACCGCGGCCGCATCGACGACCATAAGAGCGAGGACCTCGTCCGGCATCGCTTTCTTCGCGACGCCCTCGAGGGCAAGGACGTCGCGTCGACGGAGTCCGTAGGCTGCGAGCTGCAGCGGCGCGTAGCTGAGTTGAAGGAAGCCGCAATCACGTACGCCGGGGCCGTCGCGAAGATCCTCAACGAACGCTGTGTCACATGCCACCGCCCGGGCCAAGTCGCTCCCTTCTCCCTCACGACGTATGAGCACGCTCGCCGCTGGTCGAAGAACATCGTCCGCGCGACGCATGCGGGAACGATGCCCCCATGGAAGCCTGCGAACCTCGGCGTCTTCCGCGACGAGCGCCGTCTCTCAAAGGACGAACTTGACACGCTCGCGAAATGGGCCGACGCCGGAGCGCCGCTCGGAGACCCGGAGAAAGCGCCCGCGGCGCCGAAGTTCGCCGACGGCTGGATGCTCGGCGAACCGGACGTCGTCCTCGACGCCGGAGAGTACGACCTCGGACCGAACGGTCCCGACGAATACCGCTGCTTCACGCTTCCCACCACGCTGGACGACGACAAGTGGGTCGCCGCAGTCGAGGTGCGGCCGGGCAATTTCCGCGTCGTGCACCACGTAATCGCGTACGTGGACACAAGCGGCGCCTCGGCGAAGCTTGACGAGAAAGACCCGAAGCCCGGCTACCGTTCCTCCGGCACAGGGCCGGGGTTCACGCCGACGGGCGAGATGGGCGGATGGGCGCCGGGCAACTTCCCTCGGGCGCTTCCGGACGGCGTCGGACGCCTGCTCAAGAAAGGGGCGCGCATCGTCCTCGAGGTGCACTACCATCGCAACGGCCGCGCCGAGAAGGACCGCACGAGCATCGGTCTGCACCTGGCGAAAAAGCCCGTGCAGCAGCGCCTGCAGTGGCTGACGGTGCTCAACTACGCATTCACGCTGCCGGCGGGCAAGGAACGCCACCGCGTCACAGCGCGGCACACGGCGCGCAACGACATCACCGTCCACTCGATCATGCCCCACATGCACCTGCTCGGACGCGAGATCCGCGTCGAGGCCGAATTCCCGGACGGCACCAAGAGGACGCTTGTGAACATCGCAGACTGGGACTTCAACTGGCAGGACACCTACCATTTCAAGGAGCCTCAGAAGATTCCGAAGGGGACGAAGATCCTGCTTGAGTCCTTCTACGACAACTCGGCTGCGAATCCGAATCAGCCGCGCAATCCGCCGAAAGCCGTCGGCTGGGGCGAGGAGACCACGGACGAGATGTGCATCGCCTTCCTGGCGTACACGAAGGACGACGAAACGCTTCCCAACGAGGACGACTAGCATGCGCCTTCCGCTGACCTTCGATCCCGTCTCGAACGGGGAGTACCTCCCGAGACCGAAGTCGCCGAGCGACGCCCGCGCGGAATCGATCGCCCGTTCGCTCGTCGATGCCGGCGTGCGCCGCACCGGTCTCGACCGGCGAGCCTTCCTGCAGAGCACGTCGGCCATGGCCGCGTGCCTCATGGGGATCAACGCCGCGACCG
>CAYXVY010000079.1:0-102718 GCA_964468745.1 uncultured Planctomycetales bacterium
TCGCGCGCGAGGAAGAGGTGCATGATCTCGCTCGACCCCTCGAACGTGCGGTTGATGCGGGAGTCGCGCATCGCACGGTCGATGCTGATGGGGATGTCGCCGCGCTCGCGCAGCGACTTCTCCGTCTCGTACCCGCGACCGCCGCAGATCTGCATCGCATCGTCGATGAGCTCCCAGCCGCGCACCGTGTTCCATTCCTTCGCGGCGCCGGCCTCGAGGCGGATGTCGTAGTCCTTGCGGTCCGCCAGCGAGCTCGCGAGGCGCGAGACCGACTCCATCGCGAACGCCGTCGCCGCCATATCGGCCAGCTTGTGGGCGATCGCCTCGTGCTTCCCGATCGGGTGCCCCCACTGGACGCGCTTCTCAACCCACGGACGCACCGTCTCGAGCAGGCGCTTCGCCGACCCGACGCACGCGGCCGGCAGCGCGAGGCGCCCCGTGTTGAGCGTGACGAGCGCGATCTTGAGCCCCTGCCCTTCCGCACCGAGCCGGTTCTCGACCGGCACGCGGACGTTTTCGAACAGCATCAGACCGTTGCCGATCGCACGCAGTCCCATGAACCGGCAGCGCTGCTCGATCTTCACGCCGGGCGACGACGCCTCGACGATGAACGCGGAGAGCTTGCGCCCCTGCCCGGGGTGCTTGGCCATGACGACGATCAGCTCCGCGAAGGTCCCGTTCGTGCACCAGAGCTTCCGGCCGTTGATGATGTAGCTGTCGCCTTGCAGCTCGCACGTCGTCTGCATCGTAGCCGGATCGGACCCGACGTCCGGCTCTGTCAGCGCGAATGCCGAGATCGCCCCCTTCGCCAGGCGCGGCAGATACTTTTTCTTCTGCTCCTCGGTCCCGAAGTACTTGAGCGGCGCCGGGCATCCGATCGACTGGTGCGCGGAGAGCAGCGCCGTGACGCTTCCGTCCCAACTGCCGAGCAGCTCCATCACGCGGTCGTATTCAGTCTGTGTGAACCCGAGACCGCCGTATTCGACGGGCACCTTCATGCCGAAGGCCCCCATCGTCTTGAGTTCCTCGACGACGTGCGGAGGATACTCGCCGGCTTCGTCAATCGCGACAGGATCGACCTTGTCGCGAAGGAACGTCTTCATCCGGTCGTAGAAGGCGAGGAACTCGGGTCGCTCGGGGCGTCGCGGGAATTCCTCGATCAGGTCGAACGGGAAGCGCCCGAGGAAAAGCTCCTTCATGAAGCTGGCGTGCGCCCACTGCTTTTCGCGCGCGTGCTCGGCCACCTGGAGCGATTCGCGCTCGCTGGCCGCCGCTTTCGGATCGCTGGCCGTCACACTCATAGAGGCGTCATTCTATCAACGGTCCTTGAAGGCCGGCGGGCGCTTCTCGACGAACGCCGCGATGCCCTCCTTCTTGTCCTCGGTGACGCAGATCTCGCCGAAGAGCTTCGCCTCAAGCGCTACGTGGTTGGATACCGTCATCGACATCCCGTCGCGCACCGATTGCAGGATGCGCGAAACCGCGGGCTTCCCCATCGCCGCGATCCGTTTCGCGAGCCCCGTCGCCTGGCGCCGCAGGTCCGCCTCCGGCACGACCATGTTCACGAGGCCCACGCGGTGCGCCTCCTGCGCGCTGATCGGTTCGCCCGTGAGGAGCATCTCGAGCGCCTTCGCGCGACCGACGAGCCGCGGCAGCCGCACCGAACCGCCCATGCCGGGGATGATTCCGACCTTCACCTCGGGCTGGCCGATGCGCGCCTTGTCGCTCGCGATGCGAATGTGGCACGCGAGGACGATCTCGCATCCTCCGCCGAAACAGTATCCGTTGATGGCGGCGATGACCGGGACGCTCGCATTCTCGATCGCGCTCGTGAGCTTGTGCGCCTCGAGTGAGAGCCGCTCGCCCTCCTTCGCGTCGGAGATCGTCGCGATCGCCTTCACGTCGGCACCCGCCGCGAAGTTCGCCCCCTCGCCGGTGATCACGATGCCTCTCACCGTGGGATCCTTCACGTGCGCCGCGAACGACTCGGCGACGGCGGCGAACGTCTCCTGCGTAAGGACGTTGGCGGGCGGGTTGTCGATGGCGATGAGTGCGATTCCATCGGCAACCGACGATTTCACGAGCGGCATAGAGTGTTCCCTTTCCAAGTGCTCGCGGATAAACGCAGAGAGCGCTGAGGACCCGCAGAGTCGTTCGGGGCGCAGAGAGAGTCCTTCGGTGTCCGCCGGCCCGCGCGCGGCGCGGGCGCGGCCGAGCAGGCCGGGATTCCGAGACGCTCAGCACGTGTCACGAGCGTCTCGGAATCCCGGCCTGCTCGGCCGCCCGTGCGGGCTTTGCCCGCACGGCGGCGGACCTCTGCGCCCGCAACGACTCTGCGGCACCTCAGCGCGCTCTGCGTCATCCGTACCACACTATGTCCTCTCGAAGAACCCCTGCTTTGCCGCCACCCGCCGCCGAAGCAGCTCGCTCGGCCTGAACCGCGGCCCGATCGACTTTGTCGCGTCGTCCAAGAACGCGAGCACCTTGTCGAGCCCGACGTGATCGGCGTATTTCAGCAATCCCCCCTTCGACTGCGGGAATCCCGCCCCCGCGAGCATCGACATATCGATGTCGCCGGCGGACGCGACGTTCTCTTCGAGGCAGAACGCCGCCTCGTTGATCATCGGGAAGAGGATTCGCTCGACCGAAAATGGTGTCTTCGGCCCGCGCGCGAGCGACGGCAGGATGTCGGGCGCATCTCCGTAGACGTAGAACCCGGCCCCTGACTTCATGCCGAAGCGTTTCCTCTCGTAAAGCTCGCGCAGAATCGCCGGCGGCTTCGCGCGCTGGCCGTAGGCGGCCTCCAGGATCTGCGCCACCTTCCAGCACACGTCGATCCCGAGTGAATCGGCGAGCAGGAACGGCCCCATCGGCATCCCGAACGCGGTCATCGCCTCGTCGATCTCCTTCGCCGTCGCCGCGCCGTCCTGCAACGCCCACGCCGCCTCGCCGATGTAGGGCATCAGCAGCCGGTTCACGAGAAAGCCCGCGCACTCCTTCACGCGCACGGGCAGTTTCCGGATGCTCTCGACGAGCGCGATCGACGTGTCGAGCGTGTCCTGCGACGTCTCGGCCGTCGGAATCACCTCGACTAGTTTCATCACCGGCGCGGGATAGAAGAAGTGGAGGCCGATCACTTTGTCGGGCCGGCCGCTCGCGCGCCCCATCTCAGTAATCGAGAGCGCGCTCGTGTTCGACGCGAGGATGCACCCCGCCGGAGTCGCCTTCCCGAGATCCGCGAAGACCTGCTTCTTGAGATCGAGATCTTCCGGCACTGCCTCGATGACGATATCGACGTCCGCGAACGCGTCGTTCGACGTCGCCCCCTGCACGAGCGCCATCCTCTGGTCCAGCTGCTCGGGGGTCATCTTCCCCTTCCGCACGCGACCTTCGTAGATCTCGCGCACGGCCTTGAGCCCCTTGTCGACGAGCGTCTGATTCACGTCTTTCAGGACGACGGGGAGTCCGGAGAAAGAAATCACCTGCGCGATGCCGGACCCCATCAGGCCCGCACCCACGACTCCGGCCTTGTAGATGTATCCCATGTCAACGCTCCACGACGACCGCCGCGCCCTGGCCTCCGCCGACACACAATGTCGCGAGTCCGAGGGTCAGATTGCGACGCTTCATCTCCTTCAGCAGCGTGAGGACGATACGGATGCCGGTGAAACCCACCGGATGTCCCAGCGCGATCGCGCCCCCGTTTACATTCGTCGTCGCCATGTCGAATCCGAGCTCCTTTCGGCACGCCAGCACCTGCGCTGCGAAGGCTTCGTTGATCTCGACGAGCTGGACATCCTTCATTGTTAGACCGGCCTTCTTGAGCGCGATCGGCGATGCCACCGCGGGCCCCATCCCCATGCGTTCCGGCTCGAGTCCCGCGAACGCGTACGACCGCACGTACCCGAGCGGCGTCAGCCCCATCGACTTCGCGCGCGCCTCGCTCATCACCAGCATCGCGCCGGCCGCGTCGCTGATCCCGCACGAGTTCCCGGGCGTCACCGTCCCGCCCTCCTTGAAGACCGTCGGATACAGCGCGAGCATTTGCGCGTTGATCGCGGGATTGATCCCCTCGTCCTGCGACACGACCTCGGCCGCGGCCCTCTTTGGAATCGTGACGGGCACGATCTCGTCCTTGAACCGTCCCTCGCGCGTCGCGCGGAACGCGCGTCGATGACTCTCGACGGCGAACGCATCCTGGTCCGCGCGCGAGATGCCGAACTCCTCGACGAGGTTCTCGGCGGTGCGTCCCATGATCTGGTTGCACACCGGATCCGTCAGTCCCTCCCAGATCGTGTCGACGAGCGCGACGTTCTGCAACTTGTGTCCGAATCGCATGTCCCGCGATACGAACGGCATGGTCGACATCGACTCCGTTCCGCCGACGATCTGTACGTCCGCATCGCCGGCCGTCACGTTCTGGGCCGCCGATACGATCGCCTGGATGCCGCTGGCGCAATTGCGCATGACGGTGTACGACGGCGCGCGTTGCGGAATCCCCGCCCGCAACGCGATGACGCGCGCGACGTTGGGCGCGTCGCTCGATTGTCCGCAACACCCGAAGATCACCTCGTCGATCGCGTCGGCCGGCACCTTCGTCCGTGCCAGCAGTTCGCGCACCGCGATCTCGCCGAGTTTGTGCGCCGGAAGTTCACGGAGCGCGCCGCCGAGCGTTCCGATCGGGGTACGGACGCCGTCGATGATCGCGAGCCGCATGAATCGCTACTCAGCGGGATATGCGGCGGGGTCGCGGAAAAATCTGCGAAGAGGATTCAGCCCCTCGTCGATCGGCGTGCAGAGGACCCAGTAGCTCATGCGGGTGCGACGTATGAGACCGACTCCCGACAGACGCGCGATGTGATGCGAAACGGCGGGTTGCTTCAGCTTCGTTACGCGGCAGATCGCCTCCACCGATATTCCCTTGCGCCGCCGGTGACTCGCCCGGCAGATGACCTGGTAGACGCGCCGCCGGCCCGGGTTCGCGAGGGCCTTCAGAAGATCAGTGATGTGCATGGCACCGGCTCCGTACTGCGGGCAACTGCGTTCGACGAAGGCATTATAGCGCAGCAGGGGCGTGGTTTTTGCCGTTCGTGAGTGAAACGCATGACGTCTGCCGCGAGCAGGATCAACCATCCGAAGAAGCGGCCCGCCCGACGCGTTGCGGCATCCGCACTCAGCAGCTACCATCCCGCCATGAAACTCACCCTCGTCTTCGCGTCGCTCCTGACTCTGCTCGCCGCCTGCGGACGGCCGCCCGAAAAACTCGTCGGATCGTTCACCGATCCTGACAAGACAGTCCACGTGAACGTCGGCGACACTTTCTTCATCGACCTCCCGCTCGACGCGGATCGCGAGCACAGTTGGCGCATGGACCTCGACGGGAACAACGAGGTCCTGCACTCGATGGCGGCGCGCGACGAGCGCGATGCGGGCGAGCCGGAGACCCGCGGAACGACGCACTGGAAATTCTTCGCGAACCAGCCGGGGCAGCTCAAGGTCACGTTCACGCGCAAGATCGACAAGGAGAAGTCCCGATCGATGACCTTCACGGTCGCGATCAAAGGCAGGTGACACGAGCTCGACGCTGCCCGTCCTCGGGATGACGCCTCGGACGAAGCCGTGTGGCCGAGGCGGTCGAGCGCGCAGAGAAGACTCCGGTCACAGATGGACGGAGGGCACGAACCTGGCTTGGGGCACAAAGCCTTTTTTTCTGGCTGTGAGGATGCCCCCCACCCCAGGAACTCTGTGCTCCCCGCACCGTCCGTGGGTTCCGCGCCTCTGTGGCTGCCCTCTCAGCTGAAATACAGAGCGCGCAGTACTCCGCGTCTACTCGCCCCCCGCGTAGAGCTTCGCGATCAAATCGGCGTACTTCTTCTCCACCACCCGCCGCTTCACCTTGAGCGTGGGCGTCAGCTCCCCCGCCTCGATCGTGAAGTCTTTTTCAACGCGCGCCCACTTCTTCAGCGTTTCGTGGTGGGCGAGGTCCTTGTTCACCGCATCGACGCCCGCCTGGACCTGCTCGTTTGTCACGCCCGGCGCCGCAACAATGAGCGCCGCCGCGAACTTCTGCCTGTCGCCGATCACTACGGCATTCAGGATCCCCTGTTTCAGTTTCAGCTTGTTCTCGATCGGCTGCGGCGCGATGTACTTGCCCCCGCTGGTCTTGAGCAGGTCCTTCTTGCGATCCGTGATCTTGAGGTAGCCGTCGGCGTCGAGCTCGCCGATGTCGCCCGTGCAGAACCAGCCATCCTTCATCACCGCGGCCGTATCCTCGGCACGGTTGTAGTACCCCTTCATCACGTTCGGGCCCTTGCAGAGGATTTCCCCGTCCTCGGCGATCTTGACGGTGACCCCCGGAATGACGCGTCCGACGGTCCCGAGCCTCGTCGCCCCCTCGGCATTCACGGCGATCACCGGCGACGTCTCCGTCAGACCGTACCCTTCGATAAGCGGAAGCCCCGTCGACCAGAAGAACTCCGTGATTTCGCGCGACAGAGGCGCGCTCCCGGAGATGAAGAGGCGCATGCGGCCGCCCAGCTTCGCGCGCAACTTGCGGAACACAAGCTTGTCCGCGATCCACCGCCGGAAACGCAGGCCGAGCGGCGGCGTCACGCCGCGTCGCGCAAAGTCGCCGCACAAACCGCCGACGGCGGTCGCCCAGTGGAAGATCGATTGTGCGCGCGGCGATTGCTGGCGCACCCCGTCGAGAATCTTCGCGTGGAACTTCTCGTACACGCGCGGCACCGCCGCCATCATCGTGGGGCGCACCTCGCCGATGTTTTGCGCCAGCTTATCGATCGACTCCGCGTAGGCGATCGTCGCCCCCTTGTAGAAGAGCGCGAAGTCCGTCAACCGCTCGAACGAGTGGGACAGAGGAAGGAACGAGAGCGCCACGTCGTCGCGCGTAAACCGGATCATCGCGTCGGTCGCGATGAGATTGGACGCGAGATTGCCGTGCGAGAGCATGACCCCTTTCGGCGTGCCCGTCGTGCCGGACGTGTAGATGATGGTGGCCATCGCGTCGGGGACGACGGTCGCCGCGTCCCGGCGGAGCTCGTCGAGCGTCACGGCGCCGGCCTTCAGGAATTCGTCGAAGGGTGTCCCGGCCGCGCCCTCGAACGCGATCGCGGGGCGCCCCCCCAGTTTCGCTATCTGGTCGGCGTTCTCCGCGAAGACGAGCTTCGCCCCGCTGTCGTTCAAGATGAACTCGATCTGATCCGCGGGCAGCGTGGAGTAGATCGGCACCGTGACGGCGCCGATGACCAGGATCGCGTAGTCCGCGATCGCCCATTCCGGACGGTTGTACGAGAGGATCGCCACGCTATCGCCCGCCCGGATGCCGCGCGCGCGAAGCGCCCCCGCCGCGCGACGGACCTGCTCCGCGAATTGCGACGTGGACATCTCCGTCCAGGAGCCGCCGCGCTTGGCGAGAACGCGGTCTCGCTTTTCGATTTCGAGCCCTGAGAAGAAGGTGTCGCAGATCGTCCGTGATTCAGGCACGCGTGAAAGATACCTGACCGGCCTGTATCATGAAAGCCGGGGAATGATCCGCATGCGCAGAATTCCGGGGCCGATGTCGCTCGCGGTCGTCCTATGCGCGCTGTGCGCCTGCCCCTCGGCGCCGGACAGCACCTCCGGCCCGGTGGAACCGGCCGGCCGGCCGCCGCTCCACGTTCCCATCGTGGGAGACCGGTACGAGTACGGGCCGCTCGACGCTCTGCTCGCGGGACAATGGGCGCGCTACCGCATCACGCGCGGCTCGGCGACGCAGGAGCTGACGCTCGCGTGCGTCGAACGTGCCGGCGACCGCACGTGGATCGAGGTCGTCGAGGAGGGCGAACCTCGGCGCGCCAGCCTCCGGCGGATCACGCCCGACGGCGCGGTCGAGCGCGCGCTCCTGCGCGAGGTACCCGCCGCCGGGGAGGCGAGCGGCATCGAAGTGCAACGCGTCGTGCAGTCCCCCGCGCCGCCCGTCGCCGCGAGGCCGCAGTCGGTCGATACGAAAACGAACCGGGAGGATCTTCGGGGCCCGATCGACGTCACGATCGAACGGGCGCTCTTCCGAGACGAGGAGCTCGGCCGCGAATACGTCGAAGAGCACGCGTGGAGCAAGTCGGTGCCGTCTCTGTACGCCGGCTCCGATGCGGGCGGGCTGGTGCGCCGCGTCACTCCCGCGGAAAAGATCGAGCTGCTCGATCACGGTGCGGGCTACAAGGCGCTCGTTCCCCCCGGCGGAAAATAGTTCACTCGGGGTGCATGCGTCCCGTGACGATGGTGATGTCGTCACTCTGAAGCTGCCCCGCACGGTGCATCTCGAGATCGTCCGTCAGGCGCCGCAGGAAGATGTCGGACGGCTGCCGGCCGCTCGCCGCCATGACCTTGTGCAGCCGCTCCATGCCGTACTCCTCCTGCACCGGATTCATGAGCTCGGAAACGCCGTCCGTGAACAGGACAAACCTGTCGCCGGGCTCGAGCGTCTCGGCGCGTTCGAGCATGTGCTCGCTGAACATCTCCTCCGTCGCAGCCCCGAGGACCAGCCCGCGCGGCTGCACGTCCGTCACCTGGCCGGTGCGCGCCCGGTGCAGCGCCAGCGGGGTGTGCCCGGCGCTGACCATGGTCATCGTGGCTTCGACGGGATCGAGCACGACGAAGAAGATGCTGACGAACATCCCGCGATCGAGATCTCGCAGCAGGACACGGTTCGTGCGCAGGAGAATCTCGCGTGGCGACGACGAGACCGACGCCATCGCGCGCAGCACGGCGCGCGCTTCCACCATCAGGAGCGCGCCGGCCAGCCCCTTGCCGGAGGCGTCCGCGATGACGACCGCAAGGCGGTTCCCGTCAAGCGGTATGAAATCGAAGAAGTCCCCGCCCACTTCCCCCGCCGGCTGGTAAACGACGTCGAAATCGAACCCGGGCAATTGCGGCCGCTCCGAGAGCAGGCGCCCCTGGATGCGCCGCGCCACCTCGAGGTCCTGCTGCAGCGCGTAGAGATTCGCGGCGACGCCCGACAGCGCAGGCGGCCGGTACACCGCCGGCACGCGGAACAGCTTCGTGCCACCGCCCTGCTCCCCCTGCGGAGCCGTTTCGGAGGACATGCGCGGCATTCTACTATAATCACGGAATCCGATGCATCGCTTCGCCTACAGCACGAACGCCTACACGAAGTGGCCGCTCGAGAAGGCGATCGCCGACGTGCGCGCACGCGGCTTCGATGGCATTGAGATCCTGGCGGACGTGCCGCACGCGTGGCCGGAAAGCGCGGACATCGCGTCGCTCAAACGCGCGCTCGGAGATTTCCCGATCTCGAATCTCAACGCCAACACCTCGGTCGGACTCGACCGTGAGGGGCGGGATCCGTCCGGCTTCTGGCCGAGCCTCCTCGATCCGGACGAGGCGCTCCGGAACCGGAAGATCGACTACGTGAAGAGGGTGATCGACCTCGCGCGCGAGCTCGGCGCGCCCTGCGTCTGCACGGCGACGGGGACATTGCCTCCCGGCGTTACACCGGAGGTCGCGCAGCGCGTGCTCGCCGATTCCTTCGGTCGGATTCTCGCTCACGCGGAACGCGCTCCCCGTGTCCGGATCGGCATCGAGTACGAGCCCGGATTCTTCGTCAACGGCTGCGCATCGGCGCTGCGCCTGCTCGATCAGCTGCGGCATCCCCTGATGGGCGTAAACCTCGACCTCGGCCACGCCGAATGTGAGGGTGAAGAGCTCGGCACGACGATCGAATCATTCGGGCCGCGCATCTGGAACATCCATCTCGAGGACATCCGCAAGCGCGTCCACGAGCACCTCGTGCCGGGCGATGGGGACATCGATTTCGCGAGCGTGCGTCGCGCGCTCGACCGCATCGGCTACACGGGCTTCGTCACACTCGAGCTCTATCCCTACAAGGACGACCCCGGCGGCGCGGGGACAAGGGGACTCGAATACTTGCGCCCGATCTTCGGCTAAGCCAGCGCGATCACATCGATCTCGACGGCAACGCCCTTCGGCAGCGCACCCGCCTGGATCGTCGAACGCGCCGGCGGCTCCTTCGTGAAATACGTCGCGTACACCTCGTTGACCTTCGCGAAGTCGCCGATCGCGGCGAGGAAAATCGTCGTCTTCACGACGCGATCCATCGACATTCCCGCCGCCTCGAGCACCGCCTTCACGTTGTCGAGCACGCGGCGCGTCTGGGCGGCGACGTCGTCCATCACGACCTGTCCCGTCTTCGCGTCGATGGAGATCTGCCCTGAGACGAAGACGAACCCGCCGGCGCGCACGGCCTGCGAATACGGGCCGATGGGCGCGGGGGCGCGGTCCGTCCGGATGATCTCGCGTTCCGACATGGCGCGCGATCGTACGGCCCCCTGAGGGTTATTGCAACACCGCAGCCGTGCGGCTATCGTTGAGCCCTTCATGGCGGACAACGAATCGTACAAGCCGACGGACCGGCGCGACGCGAAGAAACCGGAGAAGCCGAAGCCGAAGCCGCCGCCGCCCGACGACGATCCGTCGCTCGTCCAGCCGAAGGCGTGGGGACTGCCCGGAATTCACGATGGCATGACCATCATGGACATGGGCCCGCTCACGCCCGATCCGAAGACGAATCCGCCGACGGACATGACCCTCAAGGCGCCGAACGCGCCTCCGACGGCTCCGCCGAAACTCGCCGAAATGTCGGCCGACTTTACCGACCTGACCCTCAAGGCGGACGTGACGCCGCCGTCGCGGCAGACCTCCGACTCGAATCCCCCGTCGAAAGGCGGCTCGAGCTCATCCAACAGCCGCCGCCCCTCGCAGGATCCCACGCCCGACGAGGTCAAGCCGTTCCTGAGCGACCTCTCGCGTCGCATGAACCAGTACATCCTCGCGAAGCAGGTCGGCGCGGGGGGAATGGGCGCGGTCTGGAAAGCTTGGGACATCAAGCTGCGCCGCTGGGTGGCGATCAAGCAGCTGAACGTCTCCGACGAAGAAAGCATCCGCCGCTTCGAGCGCGAAGCACAGCTCGCCGCACACCTGCGGCACCCGAACATCTGCGGCATCTATGAAGTGAACGAGGCGCAGGGCCGGCACTACCTCGTGCTCGATTTCATCGACGGCGGATCGCTGTCTAAGACACAACTCCCGCTGCGCCCGATCCTCGAGATCTTCGTCAAGGTGTGCCGCGCGATCCAGTTCGCCCACGCGAACGACATCATCCATCGCGACCTCAAGCCGGCGAACATCATGATGAGCAGCGCCGGCGAACCCTTCGTCACCGACTTCGGCCTCGCGAAGCTGATGCAGGCCGAGTCGTCGATCTCGATCCAGGGCGCCATCATGGGCACGCCCGCGTACATGCCGCCGGAGCAGGCCGCCGGCAAACTCGAGGAACTCGACGCGCGGAGCGACATCTATTCGCTCGGCGCGACGCTGTACGCGCTGTGCGCCGGCAAGGCGCCCTTCGAAGCGGACAACGCGACGACCCTGCTCTTCAAGGTCTGCACGGAGGAGCCGACGCCGCCGCGCAAGCACAAGCCGGACATCCCGGCCCCGATCGAGGCGGTCATCCTCAAGGCGATGGAGAAGGAGAAGCGGTCGCGCTACCTCACCGCGGGCGAGATGGCCGACGACCTCGAACGCTTCCTCAACGATCAGCCCGTCAGCGCGCGTCCCCCATCCACGGTGGAGCGTCTCTTCCGCAAGCTCCGGAAGAACAAACTCCCGGCGGCCGCGACCTCGGCGATCGTCATCGCCGCCGCGATCGTCACGGTCGTCGTCGTCAACGCCCGCCGTCAGCGCAACAATCAGAATCAGAACGTCGACCCCATCGTGAAGACGATCACCATCCCGCCGCCGGAACAGAGCGAGGAGCAGAAACGCATCGCGGCGTGGAAGGACATCTGGGAGCAGGTCCAGCCGAAGCTGCTCTGGGTCGCGTTCAAGTCGTCATCTCCAGACCTGGTCGAGGCGACCCGCAAGCACGTCGCGGGCGTGCCGGAGGGCGACGCGGGCGAGGGCCTGCGAAAGGACGCGATGGCCTGGCTCACCGACCAGCTCGAGTCGATTCCAAAACCCGAATGGCCGAAGTCCGAGTGGGCCGACAAGCGCTCCGCCGCGCAGCGCGCCGACGAGTTCGCGGTCATGCTGGCCTCGATCGTCGAGAAAGAGGGCGGCGGCGCCGACGCGCTTCGCGCCGTCTCGAAGCGCGTGCGCGACCAGTACGCTCCGCTGCTCGCGTGGCGCGGCACGTTTTCGCTCAAGCTCTACGCGATGCCGTACGCGGAGCTGCGCCACCTGAAGGTCGGTGATGCGGCCGTGTTCAAGGACGGCAAGCCCGTCGACGGCGTCCGGCTCGTGGGCGACTCGGGCTTCACGCCCCTCGTCCTCCAGAATCTCGAGATCGCCGACCTCACGATCACGCTGCACCACCCGACGCTCGGCACGCGGGAGTTCAAGGTCGCCTCGGCCGACTTGCAGAACGGCCGGACGTACCTCTGGTCGGGCTCGATGGAGAAGCCGGAGACGTTCCGCCTCAGGATCTCACCGTAGCTTTTCGACGACCTGCTGGATCTTCGGGCCGAACGACGAGACGTCGAGCGCACCGCCAACGCCGCGAAGGTCCGACCCGAGAACGCGCGTCGAACGCGTGACGTCGTCCACCGTAGAGCCCTTGAGGAATCCGCGCAGCGCGGCGGCGACAATGCGGTACGTCACGATCGAGCGCCGCGATTCGAGCGACATGCGCTCCGACTTGTCCCAGAGCTTCGAGAGCGCATCCTCAATTTCCGAGAGCGCACGATCGGGATCCTCCGCCGCCGCCGTCGCGAGAAGATCCGTCGCGTACTTCTTCACGCTGTCGTCGTCCACCGGAAACCGCTCGAACAGCGGCTTGAAATCGCGCGCAGGGATCTGCGACGCGTAATCCTTCTTGTCCGTCGCCTGGCGCACGCGCGCGTCGAAGTCCTGCCATTGGCGCGAGAGTTCGTCGGCTTCCTTGCGGAGCGCCGCCCGGCGGTCCGCCGGCGCGTTGCGCGACTCCTCCGCGCGCTTCTCGATGTCCTCGTAGACCGACGCGTACGCGAGCGCCTCGACCGATTTGTACCAGCGGACGCCGCCCCCCTTGTCCGCGATGCCGATCGAGTTCGTCGCGTGATTCAGCAGCGCCGCGACGAACGGCTTCCCCTCGCGGATGACGGCGAGCGTGTCGCGCACGTAGCGGCACCACGAGAAGTCGTCGCGCGCGACGGTGAGCTCCGCCCCGTCCGGCAGTTCGAACCGGCGCGCGAAGGTTTCGCGCTCCATCGTCTTCAGGCGCTGCAGCTGTCCCGCGTCCTCGAGGCTCGTCAGGAACGACGCGGCGGCCGACGCCATGTACTTGTCGCACTCGATGTCCACGTCCTTGACGTACTGCTGGCGCTTCGGATCGGTGAGGAATCCCCCCTTCGCGCCTACGTGCGCCTTCGCGGCGGCGAAGCGGCCGGAATTGACGAGCGAACGCCACTCGCGCAGGAAGTCGGGTTCGGGATCGACGCCGGTGGCCGCGGCCTTGAGCGCGGCGACGCGTTGTTTCGCGGAGGCGGAGGCACCCGCGCCGGCCGCACCGTGGGCCGTCGCGTCGTCGAAGTCCTTGATCGCGCGGTCGAGGATCTCGATCGCCTTCTCGCGCTCGGCCGACTCGGCCATCGTGACGCGCACGTTGCCGCGCGCGAGGAAGGCGTCGCCAAGCGGGCCATCGCTCGCCTTCAACCCCCGCTTCACTGATTCCTCGAAATCGGCGATCGCCTTGTCGAGATGCGTGAGCGCCCGGTCCGGTTCCGCCGTCGCGGCCTGTTTCACGCGCGACTGCCCGCGCAGCTGGTAGGGATAAAAGTCCACGCGCTTGTAGTTCCCGGACGAGATCTCGATCTTGAGCTTGCACTCCTTTTTCTCGACCTTCGAGCTCTCGATGATGGCGGTCAGCATGTCGACCGCGTCGCCCGCCGACGCGTTCCTCGCCTGCTCGTACTTGTCGAGCGCCTCGAGGTACGGACCCTTCGCGGCCTTCGAGATGAACTCCTCCTGCTGGAGGAGGAGCAGAAGCGCCAGAAATGCCGTCACGCCTGACATCCTACGAAACGTCGCGGCCGGCCGCTACGGGGCCCTTCGGTAGACCTGCGTCGAGAAAGTGATCGCGCCCCCCACCATGTTGGACGCGCCCGATTCGAACGCCACGGTAGTGCCGTCTTCGCTCATGCGCGGAGTACGGCAATCGTTGTTCGGTTCCGCGCCGAGCGTCGTCAGCGACATGCGGGCGGTTGTGCCTCCCAGGATGTTCCGGATGAACACATCGTCAAAGCCCGCAATATCTCCGGGGACGAGATCCGGCGCGCCCGACTGGAAGCACACGAAATCGCCCCCGCCCGACACGGACGGGAATACGCAGTCCTGCGTCGATTGCGAGCCGAAGGAATCGAGCGACACGATCTCGGTCAGCGCAACGCCGGTCATCGGCCCACGCCGAAAGATGTCCTTCGTGCTTCCGTTCGCATCCAAAGCGGCCGGGACCAGATCGGTGGCCGCGGACTCGAACACGACGAAGTTTCCGTCGCCCGAAAGGCTCGGATTCAGACTGGTGCCGTCTCCGGTCTTGACGCCCCCTGCATCATCGTCGGACACGAGGAGGACTGCGCTGACGGTAGGGGCGAGCGGCCACCCAGTCTTGGTTACGGACCGCCAGAAGACGTCGTCGCTGGTGTTTCCCTCGATGGCGCCCGCGACGAAGACTGACGCGAGCGCGTTGGACTGCCATGCCACATAGACCGTACCCGCGTCCTGACCGAGCGTCGGCCGCACGTTGAAGCCGTTGGACGCGATTGTAGGTGAGGACGTTCGCGTGAGGAGGATCGTGAGACCCCCAATAATGTTGTCCATCACGCCGCCTACCAACGGAATGCGCCTCAGATAGACCTCATGGTAGTCAGTCGTGGTGCCCGCTACGTAGTCGGCGCCGTACGCCGTGAAGACGACGTACACCGCGGCCGCATCGGCGACCACGTTGAAGCCGTAGAAACCCTCGGACCCGTTGAGTGTGGTGGTCGTGCTCGAGACGGCCCTCACGCTCACGCACACGGTCGTGTCGGTGTAGAGATCGCGAACAAACAGATCGTCGCGATTATTGGCGTCCGTAAGCCCAGTCACGAGATTCGTCGCGCGCGAAGCGAACGCGACGAACCGCTCATCGGGAGAGATGAAGGCGGCGGAACAGTAATCGTTGGCGCCCGTCAAGCCGGAGCTGCTGACCGAGACGAGCGTGGTCGTGTTCGTCACAGTGTCGCGCACGTAGATGTCGTCGATCGTGTTTGTGTCACGCGGGTCCAGGTTGTTTGAGGAGGACTCGAACGCGACGTAGCGACCGTCGTAGGAAACCGTCGGCTGGCGCCCCCCGTTCGTCCCCGGGCTGCCGGCGGAGGACAACGACATCATCCGCACGTTGATCGTGCCGATGCTGTTGTTGTTGACGTTGCCGCTGCACGCCCCCGCGAGCGGGAGCCACGCAGCCGCGACGACCAGCAGGGCGATTCGAAGCACCGTGGTTCTCATGATACCTCCGGCATTTCCAAGCTTAGAACTCATGAGTGTACCCCATTGCGACGTTCAAGGAATCACCACCGGCGTCGGCCGCCAGGTCCACCGAGCGCAGTTTCCCGCCCTCGGTCGTCCACTGGAGCCCCGCGCCGAACGTGAAGAGGTTGAACGACTCGTCGTCCGTCTCGAGCACGAGCTTGAATCCGCCGGTGGACGGCAGATTGTTCGCGTCGGCCCACGGCGCGTCGAACCGGCGGAAGCCGAGGCGCGGATAGAGGGCGATCTTCTCGGAGAGCTGGAACCGGTACTCGCCGCCGATCGAGAAGTTGAACGCGTCGTCGAACTCGGGCTGGCCGCTGAAGATCGGCTTCTCCGCGGTCTCGCTCCAGTCGATGAACTGGAAGTCGATGGTGACCCGCAGCGGCGTCCCCTGCAGCAGGTAGAACGTGGCGCCGAAGTTAACTTGTTGAGGCATGTCGAACGCGGGAAGAATGTCCGGCTCGATGTCGAACGTGTACTCCACAGCGCTGGAGTACGCGAATCCGACGTTGACCTTGAAGGATTCCCCGTTGTCGTACACGCCGAGGAGGAGGCCCAAGCCGAAGCCGAACCCGATGGACGTGTCGGTGTTGAGGGTGGTGATAACGAGCCCCGACACGCTCGTCTGCTGGGTGAACTCCCAGCGTTCGTATCCGAGGTCGATTCCCACGCCGACCGCCAGGTGCGTAAACGTGCCTGACTCGCCGACCGGGCGGAAGCGGATGTCCTTGGCGAATGAGACGCGGAAGCGCGAGAGGGACTCCTCGACACCCGCCGTCGGATTGAACGTCGTCTGGGCGGGATCGGAGATGACGTCCATCGCGTACTTGATGTGGTACGGACGCGCGTAGCAGATCCCGATCGCCATCGGGTCCTCGGGCGTGCCCAGCTGGAATACGGCACCGAGGAAGGCCGGCAGCAGGGCCGGATCCACCATGATCGTCTCCGCCTCGGTGGACGCAGCGATGGTTCCGCCGGAGCGCTCGCGCTTGACGGGATAGCCCGTGTACGTGTGGTACGCGATCGCGCCCTGGTCAGGCTGGGTCGCGATTCCGGCCGGATTGAGCCAGATCGAGACCGGGTCGTCCTCGAACGCCGTGTAACTGCCGCCCATCGCCTTCGTGCGGGCGCCTAACTGCTGGTCCTGTCCCCACGCGGCGGCCGGCACGATCAAGCATACGAACCCGGCGATCCATTTCATGTACGTTCCCTCTGTGAGGTCGCTGATTATAGGAACCGGACGCAGCTACGCAAATCTTTAGGGAGTGCCCGCGTCGACGCACCACGGGCTATGCTTAGGGCGTGGCGCGCATCTCGATCGACCGTTTCGCCGCCGTCGCTGTCCGTCGCGGCTTCCTCTCGCGCCAGCAGCTCGAGGCGGCGCTCAAAGACATCGGGCTCGAAGCCGCACGCAACCGCCACAAGCTCATCGCCGCGCTCGTGCGACGCAAGGACCTCAGCACCGCGAGCGTCGAGCGGATCCTGCAACTGCTGCGCGGACACGATCTGTGGTGTTCCGGCTGCAAGGAGGTGCGTGCGATCGACCGCTTCGATCCGCAGAAAGAATACGCATGCCCGACGTGCGCCAAGCCGCTGCGCCGCGTGGACGGCCTCGACCGGCAGTCGAACCTGCGCATTGATGAGGTCTTCGACGAGATGGACGACGAGAACTCGTCGGTGCGGTTGTCGCGCTGGAAGATCCTCCGGCGGATCGGCGCGGGCGGGATGGGACGCGTCTATCTCGCGAAGCACCGCAAGCTGAAGAAGCTGGCCGCCGTGAAGGTGCTGCCGTCGGATCTGGCGAGCGATCCAGAGTACGTGAAGCTGTTCATCCGCGAGGGTCGCGCACTCGCGAGGCTCAAGCACCCGAACATCGTGGAGATCTTCGACATCGACCAGGAGGCGGGGATTCATTTCCTCATCATGGAATATGTCGAAGGGGTCAGCCTGAAGGAGCTGCTGGAACAGTCCGGCACGGTCGCGCCCCGCGTGGCGGTCGGCATCGCGATGGACCTGAGCCGGGCGCTCGTCCACGCGCACGCGCGGTCGTTCGTGCATCGCGACATCAAGCCCGGGAACATCCTGCTGGGCCGCAGCGGCGAGGTGAAGCTCACGGACTTCGGGCTTGTCCGCGAGATGGGGCCGGACGCCGCGACGTGGACCGATGCCGTTCTCGGCACGCCCCACTACATGTCGCCCGAGCAGGCGCGCGGGAGGCCGGCGGACATCCGCTCGGATATCTACTCCTTCGGCGCGACGCTCTACATGATCCTGGCGGGAACGACGCCCTTCACCGGGCAGGACACGATGACGGTGCTGCTCAAGGTGGCCAACGACACGCCGCCGGAAGTGCGCGAGCTGAATCCCCTCGTGCCGCGCCCGCTCTCCGACCTCATCGCACGGATGATGGCGAAGAATCCCGTGGAACGGCCGCAAAGCGCCGCCGACGTCTTCCGCGAGCTGGAGCGCGTCTCGCTCAACGGGCGGGCAACCGGCACGCGCCCGAAGACGCGGACGGCGTCGTCGTAGGAGTTGTCGCGCGCTGCGCGAGCATGTACGCGCACGGAAGATCCGGCTCGAACGAAATTCCGAGACCGGACGGAGGCGCTATACTGCTCGGCATGCCGGACCTCCCGACGGGCAGGGCGCTGGGCTCGTACGTCCTTGTCGAGCAGATCGGCAGCGGCGGCTTCGGCGAGGTCTGGAAGGCGTGGGACACGAAGCTCTCGCGCTGGGTCGCGCTCAAGCTCCTCCGCGAGGAGAACCCCGAGGAGCTGCAGCGGTTCTTCCGCGAGGCGCGCCTGGCGGCCGCCATCGTGCACCCCGGCATCGTCCCCATCCACGAGGTCGGCAACGCGGACGGACGCCATTTCATCGCGATGCAGCTCGTCGAAGGGGCCTCGCTCGCCGATCACGGACCGCTGCATCCGCGGGAGGCGGTGCGGATCATCGTCGACGTCGCCCGCGCGGTCGACTACGCGCACGAACGCGGCGTGGTGCACCGCGACCTCAAGCCGTCGAACATCCTGCGCGATCCCGAGGGCCGCGTGTTCGTCACCGACTTCGGCCTCGCCAAGCGCGTGAAGGCGGGCGCCCTCAGCGCCTCGAGCGTCCTCGTCGGAACCCCCGACTACATGAGCCCGGAGCAGGCGCGCGGCTCGGGGGTGGACCGCCGAAGCGATGTCTGGTCGCTCGGCGCGACTCTCTACGCCCTGCTCGAGGGCCGGGCGCCGTTCGCGGGTCCGTCGGCACTCGACATCATGATCCGCGCCGCCTCGGAGCCCCCGCCGCCTCTCGAATCGGTCGAGCGCGATCTCGCGATAATCGTCATGAAGTGCCTCGAGAAGGACCCGGCGATGCGCTATCCCACCGCGGGCGAACTCGCCGCGGACCTGCAACGCTGCCTCGCCGGCGAACCCATCAACGCGCGCGCGCCGTCGGTCATCTACCGGCTGCGCAAGCGCGTCGCGAAGAATCGCACCCTCACCATCACGGGTATAGCGGCGGCGGTCCTCGCGGTCGGCGCGCTCGTCGTCGTGGGCGTCTATCGCGCGAAGTTGAGGGGCGCGGAAGAGTCGCTGCTGCTGCAATTGAGGCAGTCGACCGACGCGTACCTGGAGGCGGCGCTCGCCGCGCGTCGCGCCGGCGATCTCGAGCGGATGGACGCCTACGCGGAGAAAGTCGCAACGGTCTGCTCGGACGTCATCGCGCGGTCGCCCGCGCTCGCCGAGCCGCACCACCGCTGGGGACGCATGCTGCGGGCCCTCCTTCGATTCGACGAGGCGCGGGAGAAACTCGATGAGGCGGTTCGAAGAGACCCCGGCAACGAGGACGCCCGATACGAGCGCGGCGTCACCCGCCTGGCCCTCTGGGGCGACCGCATGGCCGCGATACGGGTCGAGATCCGCCGTCGCGAGGCGCTGCTCGTCGCGGGCCAGCGAGGCCTTGTGAAGGCGCGTGCCACGCCGCTCATCGAATACGAGGACGCGGGGGCGCGCACGCTCCGGCTCGGCGCAGCGGAGGACCTGACCATCCCCGGTGCGGCGGCGGCCGCGCTGCGCAGCTTCGCGCTTCTCGAGGAACGGGCCTGGGAACACCTGCTGGAGGCCGCCCGCCTGTCCCCCGTCAACGTCGATCTCTGGCGCCACCTGGGCGAGATGGCGTTTGCAAACCGCGATGCGATACGGGCGGTCGAGCTTCATTCCGAGGCGGCGACCCGCGACCGCGGATTCCTGCCGTGCCGGCTCGGCCGGGCCGAGGCCCTGATCTATCTTTCCCGCGGCTCGGGCGAGGCCGACGAACGCAACAAGCTCTTCGACGCCGGGATCGCCGATCTCGACGATGTCGTGCGCATGCGGCCGCGGGTCGCGGCGTTCCGCCGTCGCCGTGCGGATGCGCTCGGCCGCTGGGCGGGGTCGCTCGACGTGCTGCGGCTGAAGTCGGACGACACGTGGGCGCGGGCGTTCGCCGACGCGGACGAAGCGATCCGACTCTCGCCGGCCGACTCCGAGGGGTACATCACGCGCGCCCAGCTGGCGGTCGACGATCTCGTGCATTCCGTCGCGCGCGGCGGCGAGCCGGGGTCTCGACTCGACGGCGCGATCGCCGACCTCCAGCGCGCCGTCGAACTCGGCGGTTCCGCCGGGGAGATCGCCACCTGGCGCTCGTACGCCTGGCTCGTCCTCGCCTCCCATCGGGCCGGGCGCGGAGAGCCGGCCGACGAGATCTTCGAGCGCGCGGTGAAACAGGCCGAGGAGGCGACGCGGGCGTCGCCGCGCAGCCACCTCGCATGGTTTCGCTCCGCCGAAGCGCGCGAGTTGTGGGTTCGTCACCGCAAGTACCGCGGCGAGCAGCCCATCGAACTCCACCGTGCCGCGATCGCCGACTACGACGAGGCGTTGCGCGTCTCGGAGATTCCGATCACGTACGTCGCCCGCGGCGTGGCTCGACTGAATTGGGAGCGCGGGCTCGCCTCGGGGACGAAGGATCCCGCAGCGACGCTTCAGCCGGCCCTCAAGGATTTCGACCGAGGGCTCGAGCTCGACCCGGGAATGGACGAGGCGCGATTCTCCCGCGGCGAGACGAACCTGTTCATCGGCAGCTCGCTGCTCCAGCGCGGCCAGGACCCCACGCGGTTCTACGAGGCGGCGCTGGTCGATCTCGACGTCGCGCGGACGAAGATGCCGCACGACGGCCGTGTCGCGCTCGCGCGGGCCGGCGTGCACGCGTCCTGGGCCTCGTGGCAAATGGGACGCAACGAGAATCCCACGAAGCACTTTGAAGCGGCCCTGGCGGACTTCGATGCGGCCGTCAGCCTCGGGCCGAGCAACGATGTCGCGTGGGCGAATCGCGGCTTCATACGCGGCTCCTGGATCGCGATGCTCCTATCGACCCGCCCCGTGGACCGCGCGAAAGTCGAGGCGCTCGCCGACGGGATGGAGCGCGATTTCGCGGAGGCGCTGAAATTGAATCCCGGGAATCCCGACACCTGGTATCGCCGGGGCCGCTCGCGGATGACCACAGGAAATTTCCAGGGAGCGATTGACGACCTAGAGGAGTCGGTCCGCCGCAATCCCAGGATGGAATCGATCGCGCGCCCGATGATCGAACAGTGCAAGGCGCGGCAGCGCGAGTAGGCGCCAGAGCGCACCCTCCTTCGCCGTTCTACTGACTTCGCAGGGTGCTTGCGGGCTTCGGAGGGCAGGCAGAGAAGACCCGAAGCCACACCGTAAGCATGTGGCGCGGGGCGGAGACTGCCCTACGCCCGAGGACCCCGGCGCCTGAGCAGCAGCAGGAAGAACGGCGCGCCCGCAAGGGCCGTCACGGAGCCGACGGGCAACCCCGCCGGAGGAAGAGCGATACGCGCAACCAGATCTGCACCGACGAGGAACGTGCCGCCGGCAAGAATGGTCACGGGCAACAGCGTCCGATGATCGGGACCGACGACCAGCCGCACCACGTGCGGCACGATGAGCCCGACGAACCCGATGATGCCGCACATCGCCACCGCCACCGCCGCCGCGATCGCGCCGGCCGCCAGCAGCACCATTTTCACGCGTTCGACCTCGACCCCGAGCTGCTGCGCCGGCTCCTCGCCGAGAAGCATCACGTTGAGATCGCGCGCGAAGAACCCCACAATGCCGAGCGAGACGGCGACGAACGGCAGCGCGACCTTGAGCCGGATGCCGGCGTCGGGCCGCGCCACGCTCCCCAACATCCACGTCATGATTTCGTTCCAGTTCTGCGTGTGCATGAGGAGGAGGATCGACACCATCGCGCTCGCGAAGGAACTGACCGCGAAGCCCGCGAGCAGCAGCGTCGTCACTGGCGTCCGCCCCCGCGCGCTCGAAAGCCTCCACACGAGCCACGTCGCGCCGAGCGCGCCGACGAAGGCCGCGAACGTCGTCGCCCCGAGTCCAAGCAGCGTAACGTTCACCCCGGCGACGATCGCGCACACCGCCCCGAGCGCCGCGCCCCCCGACGCGCCGACGACGAACGGGTCGGCCAGGGGATTCCGGAAGAGCCCCTGGAAAACCGCGCCCGATCCCGCGAGCGCCGCGCCGACGACGAAGGCGAGCATCGCCTGATCGAGGCGCAGCATCACGATGGAGTTCGTCAGATCGTGCGCGCGCAGGGCCGCGAACACCTCGCCGGGCGTCAGCCGTGCCGGGCCCACGAAGAGCGACGCCGCCATGAGGGCGAGCGCGGCCGCCGCAAGACCCGCCATCGCGAGTCGCCGGTCAATTCTTCTCATGGAGAAACCTCGCCGCCAGCTCGAGTCCGTCCACGAGGCGGGGCGTCGGGTAGATGAACGCCTCCTTCGGCACCACGTGAACCCGTCCCGTCCTCACAGCCTTCAGCCGGTCCCATCCCGTCCGCGACGCGAGGTTCGCCGTATTGCCGTGCGCGATGAAGATGACGTCCGGATCGCGCTGCAGCACGAGCTCCCAGGAGATCTGCCCCCACGTCCACGGCATGTCGTCGAAGATATTGCGCCCCCCCGCCCGACGGATCGCATCCCCCGAGTATCCCCTCGACGTGGCCGTCCACAGGGGATCGTGCGACGACTCGAAGAAGAATGTAGGCTGCACTCTGCCGCGCACCCGATCCTCGACCGCACGTACGCGATCGAGAAGGCGGCGCGCCTCGACTTCGCCGCGCGCCTCGTTCCCTGTCAGGCGCCCGAGACGACGCAACTCCCCCGCAATATCCTCGAACGACTCGCCATACACCTCGACGACGCGAATCCCCATGGTCCTGAGAGCGCGATTGGAATCGTGCGCCATGCGGTCGACCGACATCACGCAATCGGGACGCAACGCGACGATCCGCTCATAGTTGAGGACGAGATCGCCCACCTTGTCCTTTTGCTTCGCCTCAGGAGGAAAGTCGCAATACGTCGTGACGCCGACGATGCGGTCGCCGGCGCCGACGGCGAACAGGAGCTCCGTGACGCTGGGGACAATGGAGACGATGCGGTCGTACTTTTCCTCGGGGAGTCCGCGGCCGGGCCGGTTCGCGTAGACGAGGATTCCCAGGAACACCGAGCCCAGGACGACCGGCAGGATCCTCCTCACGAGATCCTCGGCAGAAACACGAGCCGCCCGTCGCGCTGCAGCACTTCGACGTTGATCTTGAAGATCCGCTCGATCATCTCCGCCGTGAGAACGTCCGCGGGCGCGCCTGCTGCGACGATGCGTCCGCGTTCGATCAACACGAGCCTCCGGCAGAAAGCGGCCGCAAGATTCAGGTCGTGCATCACCGCCACCACCGCACATCCGAGTTCCGCAACCATGCGCATCGTCTGCACCTGGTGGCCCAGATCGAGGTGTGCCGTCGGCTCGTCGAGCAGGAGGACCCGCGGCTCCTGCGCGAAGGCACGTGCGAGGATGACGCGCTGGCGCTCGCCTCCCGAGAGTTCCGTCACCAGGCGGTCGCGCAGCTCCCACGTTTCCGTCCGCTCCATCGCGCGGCGGACGACGTCGAGATCCGCCGCCGACTCGCCCTGAAAGCGGCCGAGATGCGGCGCCCGTCCCATCAGGACCGCCTCGTGACAGGTGAAGTCGAAGGCCGGAGCCCCCTCCTGCGGCACGACGCCGATCGCGCGAGCGGACTCGCCCGCGCTCACGTCGCCATAAAGATCGCGACCGTCCAGCAGCGCGCGCCCGACGCGAGGCCGCAACACGCGGCTCATCGCGCGGACGAGCGTCGATTTCCCGGCTCCGTTCGGGCCCAGGAGGCCGACGAAATCCCCGGGCGCGATCTTCAACGTCACGTCCGAGAGGACGTGCACGCCGTCGTACGCGCAGGTGACTCCGTCGACCTCGATGATCATTTAGAAGTCGGCCTCCAGGGAGATCAGCACGCTGCGTTCGGCGCCCGGATTGAAAGCAGTGCCGGCGAAGCCGAGCCCGCCGCTTTCAAAATACTCGCGATCGAAGACGTTGTAGACCGCGAGCGACGCCAGTGCCTTCCCCCAGCGCACGCTGACCTTCGTGTCCATCAGCGCGTACTTCCCCAGCTTGGGGGCCGTGTTCGACGTGTCGCTGATCTGATAGCGGCTGCCGACGAAACGGCCAAGCAGCGTGAGATACACGTCGCTGTACGTGATCGTCGATCCGAGCAGCCCCTGGTGCGGCGGCGTGACGGGATAACGCTTTCCGTCCAGTCCGCTGCTCTTGATCACCGCGTCGGTATACGTGTAGACCCCGAAGATCTCCAGACCCACGGGGGTCTCCGGTTCGAGCGGCGTCAGGCGCACCTCCGCTTCGATGCCCCGATGGCTCACGCGCTCGAAGTTGAAGTTCGTGCCGAAAAATCCGGACGACGGATTGAAGTAGATCTCGTTCTTGACGTTCATCCAATAGTACCCGAGGCCCGCGCTGCCCCACCTCGGCGACCAAAGCCTCACGCCCGTCTCGAACGAGTGGGCGCGCTCCGGCTGGAGCTCCGGATCGGACGCGCTGAATCCGACGAGCTCGTCGCGCGTCGGATACTTGAAGGGCCGGCCGTAGCTCGCGTAGATGCTCAACTCGTCCAGCGCGTGATACGTCGCGCCGAAGGCGGGGCTCACCTGCGAGAACGCCTTCTGCTTCTGGACAGCCGGGCTGAAGGCGGCGCCGCTGACGGCGCGATCGAGATCGAGCAGCGCGCGGTCCCAGCGGAGGCTGCCCGATAGGACGAGCGCCTCGAGCGGGCGGACCTCGACATGGCCGAAGAGCCCAACCAGGCGGCGCACGTATTCGTTCTCCGTGCCCGCGGCGGAACCGAAGAAGACCGAGTCGGAGAGCGCATCCGAAGACTCGTGCACGAGGTCGGTGCCGACAGTGAGCTTCCAGGCGAGCCCGAGGAGATCGACGTCGAGCACGTCCTTCAAATGCAGCGCGATTTGCTTGTAGTCGTCCTCCGTGTCGAAGAAGTCGCCGCCGCCGAATTCGTCGTGAGCGTCGGATTCGCCGTCGAGGAAGCTGAGCTGCGCGGTGACGACGCCGAAATCGCCCCCCTCCCACGTGAAGAATACGTCGCCGTAGGCGTTTGCCGAATCGGCGTGGTCGTTCGGATTGACGGTCCCGGCGCGCCCTACGGCGGCGAGATCCGCCGGCGTCAACGTGCCCGGCCTGCGGCGTTCGTCGTCGTGCACACCGATTTTCAGCGCGAGGCGGAGCCCCTCGCCGAGCGGGTATTCCAGGTCGGCTGTCAGATCGACGGCGTCGTAACCGCTATTCTCGCGCCAGCCGTCGGTGTGCTGCGCGCCACCGAAGAGGCGGTATTCGAGGTCGTCGCATTTGCCGCTGACTTCAGCCGCGCCGTGCGCCGTGTTCCACGATCCCCCCTCTGCCAAGGCCCGCCACCTGGTCTCTTCCTTCTTCTCCCGCCGCGTGATGATGTTGATGACGCCGGCCAGTGCCGGGTCGCCGTAGAGCGCCGCGGCGCCGCCGCGCACGACCTCGATTCGTTCGACGTTTCGCAGCGGGATCGTCGCCCAATCTGTGCCGCCCGAGGTGGGACTGTTCGTGCGGCGCCCGTCCACGAGGACGAGCGTGCGCTGGCCATTTCCCGCCCCGTTGTTGTATCCGCGCAGGTCGAGCAGCGCATCGGCGCCGTGCGGGTTGGGGCCCTGAGCGAAAAATCCCGGCACCGTGCGGAGCACGTCGACGATGTTCGACGCGCCGCTCTTCTCGATCTGCTCGCGCGTGACGACGGTCACACCGGCGGCGACGTCGAGCACATCGCTTTCGCTGCGCGTCGCCACGACGACGACTTCCTTTTCCTTCTCCTGTTTCTTCTCGGTCGACTCCTGCGCCATGAGCACCGTAGCCAGAACCAGCCACATGGGATCCTCCGGACGCAAAGAGAGAACCAGAACGGCGTCAAGGGACGACACCCTGTGGTCCCCCCGGTCGCATTTCTTCGTCGAGAAGCGCGACCACGCTCACAGGCAGGTCTTCTGGCTTCTGGGCTACCTACTCCCCGGTCTTCCCGACGTTTGTCAGTGACCTGTGGGTTTCGTTCCCAGTTACAGCGGCGGGACCGCCTCGGCGTTTCACCGAGTTCCCTATTGAGCCCCGAGGGGCACCTGTGATGGCGGTATGATACGGGGCGTGGCCGAGGAGTCAACGACTGAAGCGCCCGTGCCGCCGCTGCCGATGTCGGCGAAGCTGTTGGGGATCGTCTTCGCGCTGATGGCGGGGATGAGCATTCCGTCGAGCCTGTTCTCGCTGGCGTGTGGGGGGCTGTTCGCCCTCGCCGGGCGGCCCGACATTCCACGAGAGGTCAAGTTCCTCGAGCCGGTGATCGATTGGGTCCTCGCATGGCACCTGCCGCTGACGCTGCTCGAACTCGTGTCGAGCACGATCGTGCTCGTGATTTCCGTGCAATTCCTGCGACGGCGCGGCTGGGCGCGCACGGGGATGGAGATCCTGAACTGGCTGGTGGCCGTGCTCCTCGTGCCGCTCGGCGTGGGGATGATGGTCTTCATGCGCGATATCCGCCGGTGGATGCCGCCCGAGCTCGACAGCAAACAGATTGAGGCGATCGATTTGATCGGCTCTATCTTCGGTTACGTCGGACTCGGAATGGGAATCCTGTTCGCTTTTTTCCACGTCGGCATCGCGCTCTATCTGCGGAAGAAGATCATCCGCGACGCGATGGTTCACAGGGCGGCCTAGAGCGCACGGAGAAGGCGGCTCGAAGCTCACTGGCAGATCGGTGTCGCACGGCGAACGGTCATCCACCCGATACACACCGAGGAAACCGAGGAAACCGAGGAGCCTTGGTTGGGCGTGAGATTCCCCCCCAACCCTCTCTCGGTTTCCTCAGTTCTCTCGGTGTTGATCTCCTTCTCGCGCGGAGTTACCGAGATCCCCTTGGTGGGCAAGGCGGTCTTGGCGGCCTATTCGGAAAGTGCGTTGTTGGATTGCCGCTCTTCGTCCGCGCACGCTCCGTGTCTCTGTGGCAATCCGGCTCCGTGCGCTGGTGGCATGTAACCCCGACAACAGGCTTCTTCTCTAGTGATCGTGGATAGAGCCGGCTGCGCCGTAGGGGCGCGGCTTCCCTCGCCACAAGGAGAAACGCCGTGGAAAGCCAGGCCGTGGAGAGCGTCGAGAACAAGTATCTCGACCAAGTCATGCAGCAGCGCGGCCAGCTCGAGAACGAGCTGCGCGGGGGCCGCGCGTGCAAGCGCATCATGGCGCCTTCGAGCGCCAAGTCCGCCCCCATGGACGACGAGGATGGAAGCCGCATCTTCCCGGCGTCGCCCGACATCTACACTCCGTCGTCGCATGCCATCGATGTCCGCATCACGGGCTGGTGGCGCTGGAAAAACGTCGTCGTTCCGCCGAACGCATACGTCGTCCACACAAGGCGCGGATACACCGAGCCGCTCCACTGCGGCCTCGGCATCTCGTTTCGGTTCGACCCCGTGACGGACAGCTTCCTCGTCGTCCCGTCGGCGATGCAGACGATGATCATCCAGGCGAGCTGCATCTGCAAGGAGCGCCAGGGCGTGCTCGTGCAGGGCTACGTCCAGTGGATCATCGACGACTTCAAAACCGCGTATCGCAAGCTCGACTTCACCGACCCCGAGGATCCGATGCGGGTCGTCAACGTGCAGCTCCGCGAACAGGCCGAAGCGGCGATCAAAGACAAGGTTTCGACGATGTCGATCGACGACGTCCTCGCAGACAAGCAGCCGATCATCAAGGAGCTGACCGCGCGCCTGCGCCATGTCGCCGAGGGCGACGGCGCGGACAAGGGGCTCGGCCTGCGCATCGTGCAGGTCCAGATCAAGGAAGCAGTTGTCTGCTCGCAGCGCGTGTGGGAGATGCTGCAGCGCCCGTTCCGCGCCGAGCGCGCCAAGGAAGCGCGCATCGCGCAGCTGGGGAGCGAGGCCGTCGTCCGCACGAGAGAGGCGGCGGAGGAGAAGGTCGCCGCCAAGGAGGCGATCGAGAAGAGCGCCGAGATCGCGCGCCATCAGGGGCAGAGCGAGGCGGCCGCGTTCGACCGGCTGGAGAGCGAGAAGGTCCGTCGCGCGAAGATCGAGGCGGAGACCCTCGCAGCCACCATCGCGCACGAGAAGGAAAAGACGGAGCGGCAGGCCGAGATTGCGCGCCTGCGTCTCGAGCACGAACTGACGGAGAACGGCATGCGCGCCGAGGCGGAAAACCGCCAGGCCCTGAAGGAGCTGGAACTCGAGGCGGCCCGCCGCCGGATCGACAACGACCTGTCGGAAGCCGCGCTGCGCAGCCGGCTCATCGAACTGCTTCCGACCATCGCCGAGAAGATGCCGCACCCGAGCGAGATGAAGAGCTTCACGATCGGCGGGGCCGACGGGCTGGGCAATCTCGTCTCCGGCGTCCTCAAGCTCGTCGAGTCGATGAAGAACGGCAAGTCTGTCACGCACGCCGCCTAAACAAGCGCTCGGTCTGGGCGCGGGGGGAGTTGTAACCTCCCGCGCCCCATACCTTCTCATCGGGGGTGGGGATGGAAGCTTTGGAGTACACCTGGCGCGACCACATGCACTACCTGCGCTCTCCGGTCGCAGAGACGCGCGCGCGAGCTCTGGAGGAGCTGACCGAACTCGGCGCGACGCAAGCAGTGCCGGAAATCGTGGCGCTCCTTTCGGATCCCGAACCCGGAGTGCGGGGCCGCGCCGCAGCCGCGCTGGGGCGGCTTGGACGATCGGACGCGAAGTCGAAGATCGCCGCGCTGCTCGGGGATGCGGACGACCGCGTTCGCTGGCGAGCCGCCGACGCGCTCGCATGGATGGGCGAGGCGGGCGCGATCGTCGGACTGATCGGCGATCCCTCCCCTGACGTGCGCCGGCTCGTTCTCTATACGCTCGGTACCGAGCTCGGCGATGCCGCCCTTCCGCTGCTGACGGACGACGACGCCGGTGTGCGCCGCGCCGCGGTGCAGGTACTCGGCACGTCGCTCGGAGCCGACCTCCTCTCCGAATGCCTGTCGGACCTCGACCCCCACGTGCGCATCGAGGCCGCCCGCATGCTCGCGACGCTCGGGCGGTACGCGGACAAGGTCCAGGCCCTTCTGCTGGACGAACACGCAGGGGTGAGGCGCGCGGCGATCGAAGCGCTCGCCCGCATGCAGCGCCGCGAGCCCGTCGGCCGCATGTTCCACGATCGCGACCCGAAGGTACGCGCGACCGCAGTTCGCGCGATGGCGTCGATGAATGCACGCGAGGGCACAGCAGAGATCGGCCGCCGCTTGCTCGATCCCGAGCTGCGCCCGGCCGTCCTCGACGCGCTGGGCGTGCTGGGAGCGATCGATTGGGCCAACTCCGTCGCACTATTCCTGGTCGACACCGATCCGGACGTGCGTGGCCGCGCGGTGCGGGCCCTCGGCCTCATGGGATCGACGGCGCATCTGGACTCGATCCGTCCGCTGCTCGAGGACGTGGACACGAGAGTTCGGGAGCACGCGGCTGAAGCGCTCATCGACTTGAGTACGGAGCCGCAGCCGGCTCCGCCCATCGTGCTTCCGGACGGAGCCGATGAGAGGGCCCTCATCGAGCAGGTGCGCGATCCGGTCCCCGGCACGGCGGGCGCCGCGGGGCTGCTCGACGCGCTCGCCGCACGGCATGAACCCGCGGCGTGGTCCAAGCTCGAGGCGCCGCAACGGCTCGATTTTCCGATCGCAAGTGTGGCCGACGTCGCGAAGCTCCTGCAATCGCTCGGTCTGGCCCTGGAGGGGGTGGCGGACTGCACGTTCGTGGGTTGCTTCGCTGCGGACACGGTCGTCGCCCCGCGTCGAGTGCTCGATCGTCTCCGCCGGGCCGTCGTCCCGGCCGGCGACGTGATCCGCATGATGACCGTAAACGATGCGCTGGACTGCTGGGACCGACGATTGGAGTGACCTTTCGCGACGGTCGCGCGTATGGCTCGCGGGAGGATTGAGCCATGTGCGTTATCGTTGCGATCCTGGCCTTGTGCGGACAGAACGCCACCACTCCGGGCGCCGTTACGACGCCCTATCCAACCGTCACCAACCTCGCGGTCGAGTGGGCGATCACTGGGGACGCGAATCTCAACGGCGTCGTTGCGGTGCGCTATCGCACGCTCGGCACATCGACGTGGTCGACGGGCCTGCCGCTGCGGCGCGTTCCCGCGGGATTCAATCCCGATCCCAACTATGGCTGGACGAACAAGCACTCCGGCAGCGTCTTCGACGTCGAGCCAGGCACGACGTATGAGATCGAATTGACGCTGACGGATCCGGACGGCGGATCGACGTCCACGACCGTCACGGCGTCCACGCGCCCGGTGCCGGCGGATCCGGCGAGCCCGAACGTGCGCACGGCGAATTCATCCACCTTCCCGTCCGTCCTCTCGAGCGCCGTCGCGGGCGACGTGATCCTGCTGGACCCCGGCACGTACGCGGGATTCACCGCCTTCGTCAGCGGCGCGTCCGGCAATCCCATCGTCATCCGCGCGGCGACGGCGGGCACCGTCACCGTCAACGGGCAGGTGCGCCTCGACAATCGCAAATTCGTGCATGTCGAAAACCTCACGATCAACGGCATGACGAAGTTCAACGCCGCCGAAGGGATCGTCGTGCGCGGGTGCACGATCACGGCCGACCCCGCGCTCGGGGGCATCATCGCGTACCTCGGCGTGACGAACTGCTACATCGCGAACAACGACATCACGGGGCCGTACACGTGGGTCGACGCCAACCTCGGCGCCAACGGCGCGACGACCGCCGAAGGGATCGAGCTGGCGGGCTCGGGCAACGTGATCTGCTTCAACCGCGTGAAGGGCTTCCGCGACAATATCTCGTTCTTCGAGGACGCGGCGATCCTGCAAGTGTGCAACGACGTCTACAACAACGACCTCTCGATCGGCTGCGACGACGGCATCGAGGCGGACTTCGCGATGGGCAATTCGCGCATCATGCGCAACCGCCTGACGAACTGCTACGTGGGCCTCAGCTCGCAGCCGAGCCTCGGCGGCCCTACGTACTTCATCCGCAACGTCATGTACAACATCGTCTACGCGCCGTTCAAACTGCATCGCGGGAGCGTGGGCGACGTGATCCTGCACAACACGTGCGTGAAGTGCGGCGACGCGTTCGCGGTCTACGCGAGCGTGGCGTGGTCGCGCGCGTACGTGCGGAACAACCTCCTCATCGGCGGCGCCGGCGGCGGCACGTACGGCGGCTACGGCAACGGGACCGGCCGGATCACGGACCTCGGCGCGGCCGACGCGACGAACAGCTTCAACTACGACGGCTATGCGTCGATCGGCACGGGGACGTTTGTCGGCAACATCGGAGCGACCGGATACACGAGCCTCGCGACCATGCAGTCCTCGACCTCGGAGACGAATGCCGTTCAGGTGACGATGGGCGTCTTCGCGGCGGCCGTCGCCTTCCCGTCCTCGGGTCCGTACCCCGAGCGCGCCATCGCCGATCTGCGACTCGCCTCCGGCGGCGCCGCGATCGACGAGGGTGTGGCGCTCGCGAACGTGAACGACGGGTACGCGGGGACGGCGCCCGACCTCGGCGCCCATGAATTCGGAACGCCGCTCCCGATCTACGGGCCTGGAGGGTCCACGGGGGGCGGTGGCGGAGGAGGCGGGGGGGGAGGAGGAGGGGGCGGCGGCGGAGGAGGCTGCGGTTTGACAGGATTCGAGTTTGTCGCGCTCTTCCTCGCACTCCTGATGGCGAGATACGCTAATGCGCGTTGACCGACTTCGAACACTTCCTGCAGCAGCACGCGGCGTCGGTGCGCGCACTGGCGATGTCAATCCTCGCCAACGCGGCGGACGCAGAGGACGCGCTGCAGGACACGATGCTCGCGGCGGTGCAGCATCGGATGGAGCTCGACGCGGGGCGCCATCCGAAGGCTTGGCTCCTGCGCATTGCGGCGAACAAGGCGCGCGACATGCTGCGTCGACGGCGCGTGCGGTCGACGCCTCCGCCAGTGCCGCGGCCGCGCGAACCGGAGGTGGATCGGACGCGTCGCATCATCGCGTCGATGCCGCCGCGGTATCGCATGGTGATGCATCTGGCGTACTACGAAGAGCTGCCCTACAAGGACATCGCGGAGGCGATGGGAGTGTCGCTCAGCGGCGTGAAGATGATGATCCTGCGCGGGCGACGCATGGTGCGAGCGAGGTTGGCGAATGAACTGTAACGAAGCGCGCGACCGGCTCGTGTTCTTCGCGGACGGCGAAGACGACGAGGTGGGAACGCACGTTCGCGGATGTGCTGCATGCCGTGTCGAATGCGACAGGGTGGCCGGAGAGCGGGCGCTCATCAAACGGGCGCTGCGCCCCGCAACGCCACACGTCCGCGTGCTGGTGCGCCCCCGGACCCTTGCGTGGCCGTTCGCGGCTGCGGCAGCCGCGGCCGCCCTCCTTGCGTGGATCGCGCTGCGACCTCCCTTGCAGGCCCCGAAGAGCGCGCCGGAGATCACGAAGACGCCGCCTCCCGAAACGACGACGCAGACGCCGGTCCCGGCTGCGCCGCCTAATCCTCCCAAAACCGACGTACCTCCCCTAGTTGTTCCAGACCCTCCCGTTCGATCGACTGTCCTTCCTCCTCCAACTCCCGACTCCCAACCCGCAACTCCCACACCGGAAGATCGCCCTCCTCCACTTCCTCCATCGACAACCAGACCGGATCCCCCGCGTGTCGAGGTCGCCCTCACTCTCGAGCGAGGTACGGAGTGGAAGGGGACGCGCACTTTCGTGGCCGGCGATGCGATTCGCGCACGCGCGGCGATGCGGATCGCCTGGGGTACCGCGACGATCCACGTGAAGGAAGGAACCGCTTTCACGGTCTCGGCAAGGGACGCGCTTACGCTCGACTCCGGCGCCGTATTTCTCGAGAACTGTCCGGCCGGCTTCGAGGTGCGGACCGCGCGCGGCACGATCCGCGACCTCGGGACGCGCTTCATGGTCGAGACGGATGCGAAGAGCACGACGACGTCGGTGTTTGAAGGGCGCGTGTCGTGCGACACAAGGGACGTCGAGGCGGGCCAGCGCGCGTATCTGACCGGGGGCGTTGCGCCCTCGGTCGAGGCGATGCGTGACCTGACGGTCTTTCCGTCGTGGCTATCGAAGACCCTCGCAGCGCGAGCGCCGGTGATCGCGTGGAATTTCGCGAAGGCCGACAAGCGCTACCAGGGTGTCCCGAAGGACGGCGTGCTGCACGGCGTCGTGCGCGACGACGTTTTCTCGGCCGGTCTCGAGGACGACCAGGCGATGTTCAAGGTCCCGGCGCGCGGCGAATTCTGGGTGACGGTCCACACGACGACGGCGCAGCCGCTCATCCTCAGGTGCCGCGGCATGACACCGGAATCCACGCCATACGACTACACGATCGAGAAGCCGGTCCTCAATCGTGCAGTACCGCTCCGCGTGCCGCTCGATCGATTCGTGTCGAAGGAAGGCAAGCCGCTTCCGGTCGGCGACGGCGTTCACATCATCTATATCTGGACGCGCGACCTGAAGGCGCTGCTTCGCATCGACGATCTCAGAATAGCGGAGCGGAAAGACTGACGCGCGGCACACGCGGTCCGAGGCGAACAAGAATCTCGTACGGCGATGTGCCCGCCCATGTGGCCCAGTCATCGGGCGTGACCGTCGGACCCAGCAGCTCGATTTCGTCGCCCACGCGAAGGCCCTCGCCCTCGATGATCGTGTGATTCATCGAGATGCGGCCCAGGATGCGTACGCGACGGCCGTTCATGGCAACTTCGCCGCGATTCGACAACGCCCGCGGCACGCCTTGCTCCCACCCCACGGGGAGCGTCGCCACGCGACTCTCGCGCTCCAACCGGTGGAGGTGGCTGTAACCGACCCCCTCGCCGGCCTTGACGTCGCGCACCGCCACGACGCGCGTGATGAAACGCACGGCGCTCTCGACGAGCGCCAGACCCGGCCGGACGATATCGAGCTGCAGCTCAGGATTCTGCAGGCCGTGCGTGCTCGCGAGGCTCAGTTTCACGGGCCGGCCGAATCTCGCCGCCGCCGCTCGCAGCCGCGCGAGCTGCTCAAGGTCGAATCCGTCGACTTCCGCGAGCGTGCTGTACAGGCACTCCGCGTCGACATCGTCGGGCACCTGCCCGGGCGCGAATCCCATCCGGTGCAGCCCTGTGTCCACCTTGACGAAGACTCGTCGTCCGGCAAAGTGCTGCGCCGTCCTCTCGTCGAAGACGCTCGGCATGATGTGCGACGGGACGGGCTCATCAACCGGCAGGAGAAGCACGATGCGCGCATCGGAGCATGCTTTGTCTACTTCGAACGCCTCCTCGAGCGTCCCGACGCCGATCCAGCGTGCGCCCGTTGCCGCGGCCACCCTGCCCGCTCCGAGGCCGTAGCCGCCCCCCTTGACGACCGCCATGAGTTCGCATCCCGGCTTCAGCCGGGCGCGTATCGCTTCCGCATTGCTGCGGATTCTATCGGTATCGACCTCGATGCGGGTGAGCACGGACGGTCACAATAACCCGAAACCGAACAAATTGAATGTCGTGTACGTCTAGATAGGACTTATGCGACGCGTTGCTCTTGTGCTTGGGCTGGCCACGATCGCGCTCGGACAGGAAGGTCCCAAGATCGTCGAGAAGCCCGGAGAGCGCGGCGTCGGAGCGAAGGTTGGAGCCTCCGCGCTTGTCGACCGCCTCCTGAAGGACGCGAAGGCCGTCGTCATCGCCTTCACGGCGAGCGACTGCCCCATGTCGAAGGTCTTCCGCCCGAAGATGCAGCGCCTCGAGAAGGACTATGCCGCGAAAGGCGTGAAATGGGCGTGGATCTTCTGCAACTTCGCCGACAAGCCGAATCTGGACGCGGCGACCGTCGTGCACGACAAGGACGGCGCGATCACGAATCTGCTTTCCGCGCGGCGTACGACGGACGTCTTCGTCATCGACGCGGGCCGCGTGCTGCGGTATCGCGGCGCCGTCGACGACCAGTACGGCCTCGGATACGAGCGCGAGGCTCCGACGGCGACGTATCTGGTCGACGCGCTCGAATCGGTCCTCGCCGGCAAGCCGGTGAAGGTGGGCGCGACCGATCCATGGGGGTGCGCGATTGAATCGGAGCCGAAAGGGACGTCCACGGACGTCACGTACCATCGCGACGTCGAGCCGATCATCCAGACACGCTGCCAGGAGTGTCACCGGCCGGGCGAGATCGGCCCCTTCCCGCTGCTCACGTACGAGCACGCGAGGGCGAATTCGAAGCGCATCAAGGAGGCGGTGCAGCGCCGGCTGATGCCGCCGTGGCACGCGAGTCCGAAGCACGGCGAATGGCTCAACAACCGCAGCCTGAGCGACAAGGAGATCGAGACGATCGCGAAGTGGGTCGACGGCGGCTCGCCCGCGGGGAACCCGAAGGCCGCGCCACCGGCGCGAACGTTCAAGCAAGGCTGGGGCATCGGCGAGCCCGACGCGGTCTTCAAGATGTCGAAGCCATACAAGGTCAAGGCGGAGGGCGAGATCGCCTACCAGTACTTCCGCGTGAAGACGACCTTCGCGGAGGACCGCTGGATCAAGGCGATGGAGGTACGGCCGGACGCGCGCAAGGTGGTGCACCACATCCTGCTCTTCATCGAGTATCCGCGCGATCGGCGCAAGGAGCAGCCGGCGATCGACGGCGGTCTCTTCAACGGCTACTGGGGAGCGATGGTGCCGGGCGAGGACCCCAACGTCTTCGCGGCCGACACGGGCAAGGTTCTGCCGGCGGGGGGCGCGATCATCTTCCAGGTGCACTACACGTCCAACGGCGAGGCGCAGCAGGACCAGAGCTCCGTCGGCCTCATCTTCCACAAGGAGCCGCCGAAGCACGAGGTGATCACGCGCGGGATCGTAAATACGTTCATCAACATTCCGCCGGGCGCCGCGGACCACGAGGAGACCGCGACCTTCAAGTTCGACCACGACGCGAAGATCCTGAGCTTCCTGCCGCACATGCACGTGCGCGGGAAGAGTTTCAAGTACGTTCTCATCCCGCCCGACGGGGGCGCGGAGGAGGTGCTCCTCGACGTGCCCGCTTTCGATTTCCGCTGGCAGACGATCTATCGTCTCAAGGAGCCGCGGCTGGTCAAAGATGGAACGAGGATCAAGGCGTACGCGCGCTACGACAACTCGAAGAACAACCCGGCGAATCCCAACCCCGAGAAGCGCGTCCGGTTCGGCGACCAGACGTGGGACGAGATGCTGATCGGGTACATGGATTTCATCAAGGTCGACTGACGCCCGTTGACGGTTGCCCGAATACGGATGGCGGCCCGTTTCAACCCGTCATGCGTCAACAGCTCACAGAGACTTCAGGAAGAACTCACACACTCTGGCTTCCATCGCCGCCCTGCCCTTCTCGCTCCTGGGCATGTGACGCTCCTCGGGATAGGTCAGCTGCTCGTGCGGCTTGTTTGCCTCGAGAAGCGCGTGCAGCAGCCGCGCGGTGTGCCGGAAGTGCACGTTCTCGTCGAGCATCCCGTGGATCACGAGCAGCTTGCCGCGCAGGTTCTCCACGTGCGTCATCACGGCGCTCCGCTTGTATCCCTCCGGATTCGACTGCGGCGTGCGCATGTAGCGCTCCGTGTAGTGCGTATCGTAGCCGTCCCAGTGCGTGACGGGCGCCCCCGCCACGCCGGCCTTGAACACCTCGGGGGCGCGACACAGTCCCATCAGCGTCATGTATCCACCGTAGCTCCAGCCGTACAGGCCGACCCGATCGCCGTCGACGAGCCCGAGCTTCTGCGCGTAGCGGACCCCGTCCACCTGGTCGCGCACCTCGATGTCGCCCATGTTCTCCGCGATCGTCCCCTCGAACGCGAGCCCCCGGCGCGCGCTCCCACGATTGTCGACCTTGAGAACAACGAACCCCTGCTGCGCGAGGTACTGCGCACGCATGTCGACCGTCCCCAGCCACGTGTCCTGCACGGTCTGCACATGCGGCCCGCCGTAGACTGCCACGATGAGCGGCGCCGGGGTCTTCTCCGGTTTGTAGATCATTCCGTACAACGTCGCGCCGTCTCGCGATGGGAACGATACGATCTCCGGTGCGGGCAGGTCAATCGCCTCCGGAGTCTCATGGATAATGTGGCGCACGCGGCCGTCCACTTCGCGAAGCGTGATCCGCGGCGGCTGCGTCCGGCTCTCCCACAGATCGACCCACGACGTGCCGTCGCGCGCGACGACCGCATCGTGCCAGCCGGGCTCCTTCGAGATTCGTTCGGGCGCCCCGCCGGACAGCGGCACGCGCCAGATCTGACGCTCAACGGGGTTTCCGCCTCCGCTCGCGTACCACACGTGCGTCCGGGTGGCGCGCAACACTGCATCGATCGGCCAGTCGCCGCTCGTGAGCTGTCGCACGATCTTGTCGTCACGATAGAGATAGAGGTGCTTGAAGCCGCTGCGCTCGCTCGCCCACACGTGCTCCCCCGAGTCGAGCACACGCAGGTCGTCGTGCAGGTTGACCCAGAACTTTGACTCCTCGGTGACGAGCGTCCGGCCCGTCCCTGTCGCGGCGTCGTACGCCCGCAGCTCGAGCCGCCGCTGATCGCGCGACTGAAGCTGGACGAAGAGTCGCCCGTCCGGCGCCCAGGCGACGCGCGCGAGGTATTCGAAGCCGCCGAGATCCATCCACGTAACCGCGCCGCCAGCGACGGCAACCACGCCAAGCCGCACCTGTGGATTGGCCGCGCCCGCGAACGGGTAGCGGTGCTCCTCGATCTCGAGCGCGTCCTTGCCTTGGTGCATGATCGGATAGATCGGAATGTGGCGCTCGTCGGCCTGCTCGAAGGCGACGTGCTTCCCATCGCGCGAGATCCAGAGGCCGGTGAACCGGTGCATCTCCTCCTGTGCGCAGTAGTCGGCGAGGCCGTTGGTGACGCCCGGCTGCGCATCAAAGGTGAGCTGCCGGCCGCTGGCCCACACTTCGTTGCCGCTGACCCAGGCGAGGATCTTGCCGTCGTGCGACAATTGCGCCTCGGTGACGTCGCGCGCCACCGTTTTCCCATCGACGACCGCATCGCCTCTCAACGGCACGAGCAGGACGTTCGCGTCCGCGGCCCACGCGTAGTGGGTGATGCCCGTTTCGCGCAGTCGCTGCCGTTCCCGCCGGAGCGTCTCTTCACGGGAAAAAGTCTCTTCGGTGGCGCCCGAGAAGAGAATTCGTCGCTCGCCGGTGGCCAGATCCATTTCCCAGAGCTGGCGGGCCAAATCGCCCCTTTCGCTCCACAGGAAGGTCAGGCACCGTCCGTCGGGGGTAAAGGCGGTCTTGCCGGGGACCGCCGTGCCGGGTCGGGGGAACCGGGCAGCAACTTCAGGGTTGATCTTCACGGGAAAAAGATTATAGTCGTAACCCTCGTAAGGTGCTTCTTCTCAGAACGGGTACACCAGTTATCAAACAGGAGGATTCATGCGGTTTTTGATCGCGCTCCCGCTCATCGCAGCCCTGTGCGCGTGCGACAGCGGTTCCACGACAACCAAGCCGGGCGACACGTCGAAGCCCGGGGACACGGCCAAGCCGGGCGACACGGCCAAGCCCGCCCAGCCCGCCGCGAAGGCTCCCCCCGATGCGTGGGAGACCTGGAACAAGTGCGGCGTCGGAACGTCCATCAAGGTCGAGATGGACACCGCCGGCACCAAGATGGTGACGACCAAGACGCTCGCCACGAAGGGCGACGCGGAGCACGTCCTGAAGACCGAGCTGATCATGAAGGTCGGCGACCAGGAAATGAAGACGCCGGGCGAAGAGAAGGTTGCGAAGCCGAAGGCGGGCGGCGCCGCGGACGGCAACTGCGCCCTCTGCAAGAAGGCGTACAAGGATCACAAGGACGAGGCCAAGTGGTCCGACGAGAAGGTCAAGGTCGGCGACAAGGAAGTCAGCGCCATGAAGTGGGAAGCTCCGGCCAAGCAGTGCGACGGCTCGGACAACCCGGGCAAGGGCATGACGATGTGGTACAGCGCCGAAGTGCCGGGCGGCATGGTGAAGATGGAAACCGCCACGATGAAGATGACGACCATCGCGATGGACAAGAAGTAGACACGGTCGACATCCAACGCTAGAAACAACGGGGGCGGAAGGGCAACCTTCCGCCCCTGTTTTTTATGGACCGATTTACGCTCACCGAAACCCCGATCCGCGACTCGTTCGTCGAAGCGGTGCGGGCCGGGCTGGCGGCACGCCCGCGCAGCATCCCACCACGCTTTTTCTACGACGCCGCGGGGTCCGAGCTCTTCGAGAGAATCTGCGCGCTGCCCGAGTACTATGTCACGCGGACCGAGATCTCGATCCTCGATCGCCACGCCGCCGAGCTTCCGACGGCTCCGACCGTGATCGAGTTCGGGTGCGGCTACGGCGTGAAGACCCGCCTGCTGTTCGACGCGTTTTTCCGCACGCAAGACCGCATGACGTACGTGCCGGTGGACATCTCGAAGAATGCGCTGACGGAGGCCGCGGGGCTCCTGCTGCGCGACTACGCGGGCCTGACGATTCGGGCGTTGCACGCGGAGTTCGATCGGGCGTTCGAGCTGCTGCCGCGCGAGCCCGCGCTCGTCCTTTTCCTGGGCTCGAACATCGGAAATTTCACGATCGACGAGGCCGTCCACTTTCTCGCGCGCCTTCGAGGCCACCGCGTGCTCGTGGGCTTCGACCGGGTCAAGGACCCGCACGTGCTGCACGCCGCCTACAACGATGCGGCCGGGGTCACCGCCGCGTTCAATCTCAATCTGCTGTCGCGCGTCAACCGGGAGCTCGGCGGCGCGTTCGATCTCGGGCGGTGGGAGCACCGGTCGTTCTACGACGAGCGGACGGACCGCATCGAAATGCACCTCGTCTCGAAGGCCGCGCAAAGCGTGCGCATCGCGGCGCTGGACCGGACCTTCTCCTTTGACGCCGGCGAGGGGATCCATACGGAAAACTCTCACAAGTTCACGCCGGCCTCGATCGCGCGGATCGCCACGGAGAGCGGATTCCGGATCTCGCGCACCTGGTCGGACGAGAAAGAGTGGTTCTCGGTCGCGTTGCTAGAATAGCTTCGTGATCGCCGGCATCGTCTCCTCGAAGCACCTCCTCGATGCGCTCACGGACGCGCGCAGGACGGAACTGGAGCTGCTCAACGGGTTCGCCGACGCCCAGCTGCTGGGAAAGAAGGCTCACTTTCTCGAGCCACCCATCTGGGAGATGGGGCACGTGGGCTGGTTCCAGGAGTACTGGCTGCTGCGTCACCTGGACGGAGCGCGGTCGCTCTTCCCCGGCTCCGACGGCATCTACGACTCATTCAACGTTTCGTACAAGCTCCGCTGGGACCACCGTTATCCATCACGAGAGGAGACGCGCGCCTTCATCGACGAGGTCTTCGCGCGCAGCATCGGCCGGCTCGAATCGCGCGAACCGGAGCCCGACGACGCGTACTTCTACACGCTTGCCGCCTTGCATGAAGACATGCACTCCGAAAATCTCGCCCTCGTCCTGCAGACGCTGGGGTACGCGAAACCCCGGCTTTCGGCTGCGGATGCGCGTTTCGTGCACCCTCGCGTCAATCCGGCGTGGACGCCGGCCGACGTTGCGGTGCCGGGAGGCCCGTTCATGCTCGGCGCCCCGCCGTCCGAGCCGTTCGTCTTCGACAACGAAAAGTGGGAGCATGGCGTCGAGGTGCAGCCCTTCCGGATCGCGACGACCCCCGTGACGAACGCCCAGTTCCAGGCATTCGTGGACGACGGCGGCTACCGGAGGCGCGAGTGCTGGAGCACGCGCGGCTGGGACTGGCGGCGACGAGAAGGCGCGGAACACCCTCTTTTCTGGGTTCGCGACGCGACCGGCGGATGGTTCGAGCGCGCCTTCGACCTCGTCGTACCGCTGCGAGCCTGGCACCCGGCAGCGCATGTCAACTGGTACGAAGCCGAAGCGTGGTGCCGCTGGGCTGGCCGGCGCCTGCCGACCGAGGCGGAGTGGGAAATGGCGGCGACGCTGGACCCGGCGACCGGTCACAAGCGCCGCTTTCCCTGGGGCGACGACTCGCCGACGGCGGCTCGCGCGAATCTCGATTTCCGGGCGGGGGGCACGATCGACGTGCGCGCGCTGCCCGCCGGCGACAGCCCCTGCGGCTGCCGGCAGATGATCGGAAACGTCTGGGAATGGGTCTCCGATACCTTCGAGGCCTACCCCGGATTCGAGCGCGACCCTTACAAGGAATACTCCCAGCCGTACTTCGGGAACAAGAAGGTCTTGAAGGGAGGCGGCTGGACGACGCGCTCGCGCCTCATCCGCGCCACGTGGCGCAACTTCTTCAAGCGGCAGCGCCGAAACGTCGTCGCCGGCTTCCGGACGGTGGCACGATGACTTCGTACTTGATGCTCTATACGGAGCCCCCGACGCGGCGGCTTTTCGAGAACGAGCGACCCGGCCGGCTCATCTTCGCGAGCGACGAGGTCACCGCCGCCGATCGCGACGTCTACGACGAGTGCATCGAGCTTCCTCCGATCACCGATCTCGAGGGAACGCTCGACGCGCTTTCCGACGCCCGCGCCGACCGCGTCATTGCGCAGACCGAATACGGGCTCCTGCCGGCCGCCCTCATGGGCGCCTGCGACAGGATGGCGGCCTTCCTCTGCACCAACAAGTGGATGAGCCGCTGCACGCTCGCGCGCGAGGGGGTTCTGGTGCCGCGCTTCGCGCTCGTCGAAAACGCCGCGCAGATCCGCGCCTCCGGACTCCGCTATCCCCTCGTCCTAAAGCCGGTCGCATCCACCCTCGGCCGGCATGTCCTGCGCGTGGACGCCGACTACCAGCTTGACATGCGTGTCGGCGCCATCAAGACGGCGCTGCCGACGGCCGTCGACATCCGGCGCTGCGCCGAGTTCGCGCGCCTGGCGAAATTCGACATGGGGTGCGACCCGACACGCCAGTTCATCGTGGAGGAGTTCATCGACGCCCCCGCCTTCGAGATGGACGGGTACGTTCTCAACGGCCGCATCGAGAACTTCGGGGTGATCGAGCAAGTCACGAGTGCGCCGCCGCGGTTTTTCATCGAGGGGTACAAGCTGCCGGCCGACGGCGTCTGGCTCGACGACGCGCACGTGAAGCCGATCCACGCGAGCCGGCTCTCTGAGATGGGCTTTGCGATCGAATTCCGAGGCTCCCGCGTGATCGAGGTCAACGGCAGGCTCGGCGAGGACGCGGGATTCCCGGATCTCTTCCGCGCGGCGGTCGGCGAGGCTCCGATCCTCTCATGGATGGCGGGCAAGCAAGCCCCTGCGCAGGCCGTAGCACGCGCGGCCATCGCGTACTACAACCGCTACGAGACGGGCCGTGTGAAGTCGGTGGACGCGCCGCCCGGGGTTACCGTGCTCGTGAAACCCGGCGACCTCGTGGACATGCGCAGCATCTACCACAACGGACCGCACGTGGCGTACGCCATCGCCACTCACGCGATCAGCAGCCACGCCGCCTACGGGAAGGCTCGCGGGCTGATCCAGCGGACGCGCATCGAATTCGAATGATCGTCGCGAACATCCGCCGGTCGGTGCGCGAGGCGCTCGGCGGCAACGTGAGCTTCCTGCGGGCAGGACGCCTCGCGATGTCGCGCGCCGCCCCATCGTGCGCCGCAGCAGCGACACGTGGACGGTCGGAGGCTTCGGCGGCGATGGCCTCGCGCTGGCGCCCGCGGTCGCCGAGCAGATTGCAGAAAGTCTCCTCACGTCATAGGCTAGTGGCGTGGGCGACACCCTCAAGCGCAACAGGAAGGTTGAGGACCTCGAGGTCATCATCGACGAGCTCGCGCTGAAGCTCCGCGCGCTTGAGGAACTGTGCCTCAAGAAGAGGATGTTCACGCGGGCGGAGCTGCGCGCCTTGGCGCACGAGATCGACGCGGTGGACGGCCAGATGGACGGCCGGGTGAAGCGCTTCCACACGCCGCGCCGCGGCGATTAGCCCTGATGGGCGGCGACGCGACCACGATCGGAGGCGACGGCCGCACGTTTCCCGCAACGCGGTGGTCGCAGATCCGTGCGGCGGGCGATCCACGGTCGCCACGTCACCGCGAGGCGCTCGACGAGCTGTGTCGCGCATACTGGAAGCCCGCGTACGCATACCTGCGCTCGCTTCGCGATCTGTCGAACGAGGACGCGAAGGACCTCACGCAGGAGTTCCTCCTCGAGGCGATCGAGGGAGGCCTCCTCGCCCGGGTGCCGCGCGACGGGTCGGGCTTCCGCGCCTACCTCCGGGGCGCCCTGAAACTTTTCCTGCTCGAGCGACGCCGCGCGGCGGGGGCGCAGAAGCGCGGCGGCGACCGCACCCTCGTAAGTCTCGACGACGCGGCGCTCGTCGAGCGGCATTCAGTGGGATCCGACCGCACCCCCGAGCAGGCGTTCGACGCCGAGTGGGCGCGCACGCTGATCGACCGCGCCGTCGACGCCCTGAAACAGGAGCTGGCCGAGGGGGGGCGCGACGTCGTCTTCCGCGTCTTCGAGCGCTACGAGCTCAATCCGACGCCGGACGCCCCGACGTACGCTGCGATCGCGGCGGAATTCCGCGTCAACGAGACGGACGTGACGAACTGGCTCGCGTCGTGCCGCAAGCGGCTGCGCGCTCTCATCGAGGAACGGATCCGTGACACCCTCGACAGCGAATCGGATCTCGCGACCGAGCTGCTCGACCTGTTCACGCGTTAGCGCTGCCTGCCACAGAGTCCCCGGCCACAGAGGGACAGACTAATTCCGAAGTCGATACACCGAGGCGCCCGCATCCTCGTACTCGGGCTGCAGGCCGACCCGCTCGGCGAGCCGGCGATGCCTCGCGCGCAGGATCAGCCAGTTCGACTTGAAGACGTCTCCCAGCTCCTGTGCGACGAGCGGCCGGCGACCCGCGAGAACCTGCTCGATCAGCTGCAGCTTTTCCTTCGAGCGCACATACATGAACATCGAGTCGAGCCCGACGAGATACCGGTGCGTGGGATCAAAATGGAAGAGCTGGACGAAGTCGCCCCACTCGAGGTGGACGACCGTCTCATTGGGCGGGATGTTCTCCTTCATCCACCGGCAGGCGCCGACCACGTCCGGGCCCGGGTAGTTCTTCACCGCCGTCCGTGCGTTTCCCATCGAGAAGACCGTCAGCCCGATGAACGCGACCGCCGCCGCCGCGGCCACGCCCGCGCGCGCGCGCGTCCACGCGGTCACCGGCCACAGGTCGCTCGTGACGGACGCTGCCGCGAGAAGCGCGAGCGGCGCGAAGTACTCGACGAATCGCGAGGACATGCAATAGAGCCCGAAGCCGCCGAGCATGTAGCAGATCATCAGGCGCGAGCGGCGGCTCAACGGCATGTCGGCGAGCGCCGTGGCCGCGAGCGTTCCGATGAAGCAGAGGAACGCGCCCGAGGAGGCGAGCGTGAGCGAACGGCCGTCGAACTCGACGCCGAGCCGCGCGCCGATGTCGCCCCCCAGGCCCCACGCCTGCGTCATGATCTGCACGTTCATGATCCACCACATGTGCAGGTCGTTCGGGAAGTACGGGTGGAACAGCAGGCCCCCAACCACGCCCCCCGCCGCCCACGCGACCCCGCGCCATTCAAAGCGACCGTCGACGGCCCGGCGCGCCAGCGCGTCCAGGATCGCAAACGCGACGAGAAGATGCGGCGCGGAGTAGCTCCACGAATAGAGGAATCCGACGAGCGCGAGCCACTTCCACCGCGTCGAGAGCATCACGTGAATGCCGAGCAACAGGAGGAGGAGCGACAGCAGCTGCGGCCGCACGTACTGCAAACGGAAGAGGAAATGGTTGCCGAGCGCCGGCACGAGGGCGATCCAGAGCCACGGCCAGCGCACCTGGTGCTTCGTGAGGATGAGGAGCAGGACGCCGATCACCGCGCACCCGAGCATCCACGTGAGCCCCTTCGCGCCCGGGATGACCCACGTGCCGCGGCAGAACGGCGCCAGAAGGACGTGAAAAAGAAACTCCTTGTCGCTGAACCGGTCGCTCCAGACGCTCTCCTGCGCCCACGGGAACTCTCTCGAGAGCCCGCGCTCGGGCATCAGCTGCGCGTAGCGGGCGTGGTAGTAGCTGTCGCGGTCCACGAGGTGGTCGGTGCCGAACTGGAGCACCGCCAGGGCGATGAAGGCCCAGAGCGCGGCGCCTTGAGCGAGAAACCAGCGCGACATGCTAGCTCAATCGCATATAGCGGATAGCACATAGCAAATCGGCCGGAATCGATCTGCTATCTGGTCTCTGCTATCTGCGATTCCTCTATTGCTGCAGGGAGCCGCTGCCGGAGCACGTGGTGCAGGACCACCGCTCCTTGCCCTGGCACTTGGGGCATGCCGCGGCGTCGCCCTTGCCGCTGCAGCGCTGGCACGTCGAATATGTTTGCGGGTCGCGGCCGGTCCCCTTGCAGCCGGAACACTTCGGCCGACCGTCCTTGCAGTTCGTGCAGACGATGGTCTTTCTGCCGCGGCAGTCGGGACAGGTCTTCGAGCCGCCCATGCCGCTGGCGATGCCGACGATCACCACGACCGCGATCAGGAGGCCGCCGATGATGATGCCGTACTTGGCGCCGTCTCCCATATCCCGCGGCTTCTTCTTCGCCGCCACGGCGGGTTCGAATTCCGCGCCGCAATGCTTGCACGACAACGCCGTCGCGCTGACGTCCTCACCACATGCCGGACACGAGCTGGCCATAACACAATCCTCCGACGCCGCTAGTCCCTGAACTGCGAACGCAATTCGCGCGCCGCCTTCTGCGCCATCCCCGCCTGGTTCGACTCCTCGCGGAGGTCGCCCAGTTCCTGCAACGCGTCCACCGTGATATCGGGGCGGTCGAGCCCCTTCTTCACGTAGTCTTCGAGCGCGCCGAATTTCTCGATCGCGCCGACACAGATCTCTTCGATGCTCTTGATCTTCTTACGGATCTCTTCCTTCTGCTCCGGGGTCCCCAGCAGGAGCGCGTCCTTCTCGCCCTCGATCCCTTTGAGGGTCTTCGAGGCCTGGCGCCACTTGTCCACCATGCGATACATCGGAATGTAGAGACCCCCGTACTCCGGCGGCTTCGAGGTCTCGTCGAGGAGATCGTCGGCGTCAAGCACCCAGAGCTTGATGATCACCCAGGTTCTGATGATCTCGTTTCCTTCCTTCGACTCGACTTTCTTATGGGCCTGCAGCAGCTCCATGAGCTCGCGCATCTTCGCGTCGGCATCCTGGAAGCTCTTGAGGCCTTCCTTGATCTTCCCGATCTCCTCCGGAGTCAATTCGACCCCGCCGTCGACCCACGCCTTGCTCTGGATCGCGAAGACGTCCTTCTTCCCGTTGCGCGCCTTCTTGACCGCCTCGCCGATTTCGGCGGCGACGTCGCGCGGCGGAGGGCCCTTCTTGCGGTTGAGGATCACGCGTACCACGATCGCCGCGGAGAGCCCCACGCATGTGAGGATGATCCCGAGCATCAACCACTTCTTCGCGCCGCTCTTCTTCCTGGCAGGCGCCGTGACTCCGGCCGACTGTGCCCCGGTCGCCATCTTTTGCTTGGCGGTGATACCGGTTTTGGGCGCTCCCGGGCTCACTCCCGTCACAGGCTTGAGCGCCCGCGTCGGCTTGGCCCCGGGGGCCGGATCCGTCGTTTGATCAGTCATTCATCCCTACTTTGGCTGCTCTTCCTTCGGCGCCTCGCCCGACAGCGCCCCCAGTTCCTTCTTTGCCGCCTCCGCCCACGGAGTCCCGCCGTAGCGCATCACCTCGGACCAGTAACCGATTGCGCGCGACTTGTATTCGTTCTTCGCTTCCGGCTTCTCGGCGGCCTCGGAGAGCTTGAGCGAGCAGCGCCCGGCAATGAGCAGCGCCTGCGCGTATTCCTCCGCCTGGTCCCGGGCAGCCGGAGGACCCACCGAGATCGCCTGCGCGCACATAACGAGCACCTCGCGCACCTTCGTCTTGTCGCCCCCCGCGTCTTTCCACATCGCCTCCGCCAGCCCGGAGCACCCGGCCTGATACAGCGCGGGCGACACGGTCGCGCGGTCGCCCGTGTACTTGCCGCACGCGGCCTTGAGATCGTCCATCTTCCGCAGCGCACGCAGGCAGCGCAGGATCCCGAGCTTTCCCTCGTCGGCGATGCCGGTGTTGGAGTTCGTCGAGAGCCGCTCGTACGCCGACTGCGCACCGCCGTAATCGCCCTTGCGATAGTGCGACCGCGCGAGCTCGACCTGCGCCTCGCTTCCGATCGGCTCAGGTTCGGCCTTCATTTCCTCGAGAATCTCGTTCACCTTGGCGTCGTCCAGCTTGCGGGCAATCGCCAGCCCCGTCCTGAAGGAGTCCAGCCTGAGTCGGCAGTCGCCACACTCCATGCGGAGGCGCTTCATCATGCCGAGCGCCTGGTCCGCCTCGCCCTTCTGGTCGAGCGTGACTGCCCAGTTATAATAGAGGTACTGCTTGTGGAGCGGTTCGCGGTCCTTGTTCTGGCCGATCTCCGTCAGCGCCGCCTCGTACAGCGTCAGCGCCTTGTCGAAGTTCTTCTGCTGCGCAGCCTGGTTGGCGCGGTTGAGGGTCGAGGGCGTATCGCCGAGCTTCACGTCACGAACGTCCTCGTTTTTCAGCGTGTGCGACTTGCTCGACGTATCGACCATGAGGACCTGGGTCGACGAGAGTTTCGTGATCTTCCCCTTGAGGACCTTGCCGTCCTTCAGGGTGACCTCGTCGGGCCCGGCGGTCGGGGGTTTGGAGGGCTGGGCGAGCAGTACGAGCAGGGCGAGAATCGCGTTCACTTCATGCTCCTGAGTTTGGCGTTGATCACCTGCTGACCTTCGGTTCCGTTGTAAAGCGGGATCGACTCCTCGAGCGATTCGCGCGAGGTGGCGGAGGCGACGAGCGTCTCGGCCGCCTTCTTCGAGGCCATGTTGATTTCCCGTTCCTCCTGCTCGAGGCGGCTCCTGAGCAGGGGATCGCTCGACGTTTCGCCGAACTGCCGCCATTCGCGGATGGCCTGCGAGAAATTGCCCTTCCCCAGGAAGTCGCGCTCAACGCGCGCCTTGACCTGGTTGTAGTCCTTCTGCCAGTCGCTCTGAGACTCGGTGGCGACCCAGCGGCGCAGGTCCTCGCGGATGTCGCGCAGGTCCTTGCCGCCAGAGGTGTTGCCGTAGTCCAGGAGGAGTTTGTGGCACTCGTCCCAGAATTCCTTCGCGCGCTTCATCGCCGTCCCTTCCGACTTCGCCTGTTCGACCTTGTTCTTGAAGTCGCGCACCTTGCCGATCGAATCGCGCTCGGCGTTCACCATCGGGCGCAGCCCAGCGGCCAGGTTCTCGAGGCTGCTGTAGTTCTCACTTCCCCTGAACGAAGGATTGCTGAGACCCTCTTCGACCAGCGCGAGGGCTTCCGCGTGCTTTCCGGCGCTCTGGAGCGTGCTCGCCTTTCCGATGATCTTCGAGATCTTGGCGTCGATGTCGGGGGCGCGCCGGCCCGAACCGCCCCCGCCGCTCATCATCATGAAGCCGCCGCCGAGAAGAACGACGGCGCCCACACCGATGCAGACGAAGAGCGTCGTTTGATCTTTCTTCTCCTGCTTGGGGAGCGCGGCGCGACCGTCCTCCTCCTGCTGCTGCGGCTGGCGGCCGGTGGCGGTGCGCACGTTGCGCGTCGTTTTACCCGTACGCCCGATGGCCCCGGACTTGGTCGTCGGCTTGGTGCGTCGAGGGTCGATCGTCATGGCTTGATCCCGCGGATGGTTTCCTCGAGCTTGTCCGCCTGGGGCAAGCCTTCGTACCCCTTCCGCGCGCCCTCCAGCAGTTTCATGGCGTCGGCCTTCTTGCCGTCCTTCACCAATTTGCCCGCCTCGGCCACGAGATCTTTGATCGTGCCGTCTGCCAGGCGTCCGTGCTTCGCGCGCTCTTCCTTCAGTTTCGCGGCGAGCTCCGGCTGTTCCTTCTCCTTGAACTTGTCACCGAAGTCCTTCAGGAGCTTGAAGGCCCCCACGTGGTCGCGCGTCTCCTTCGAGGCGAGCTTGAGGGCGTCCGCCTGCAGCTTCACCCACAGGGACGGCCAGGAGACGCTAGCGAACGACTCGAGGATCTTCGTGATCTCCGTCTTGATCTCTGTAAGCTTCGGGCCGTGGCGCGACAGGTTATGCAGGTCGTGTAGCGCCTTGACTTCGTCGTAGAGTTGCGTCGCGAGCGCCTCGTCCCCGGGCGCCTTCTCCTTCGAATCCTCCCACTTACGGAGGAACGGCAGCACTTCGCTGTCCGCCTCCTTCTGGCGCTTGATGAGCTCCTCGAGCGGGAAGATGTTCTTGCAAAAGACGTTATATTCCGCGACGCAGTACTTCTTGTACTTCTCGTTGTCGCGGACCGAGATGCAGAGTGCGAGCCGCTCGACGGTCTTCTCGTCGCCGAGATCCTTGAATTGCTTGCTCAGATCCGCAATCTCTTCCTTGAGTTTCTTGGGGTCGTCCTGCGTCATGCCGATCGCCCAGACGATCCCCGCGATTGCGCCGATCGCGAGCAGCGCGCCGCTCGCCATCATGAACGTCCGGCCGGAGATCGCGGGCTTCCCCCCGCCGACGTGTGAGCGTGCTGATGACCGCGCTGAGGCGCGGCCCGTCGTGCGCTTGTGAGCCCCTGTAGGTTTCTGGACCTGTCCGGTCGCCTTCTGCACCTGGCCCGTGGCCGGACGTTGCGTTGGAACCTGGCCCGTCGACCCGCGCGTCGGCGCCGTGCTGCCGGTGGTCACCCGCTGAGTGGTGGGCTTCACCTGCTGCGTGGCGGGCCGGATCGCCTGCGTGGCGGGCTTCGCCGCGGGATTCCTCTGTGTCGACCTTCCGTCGGCCACTCCAACCTCCTTGAGCAGGTGCGCGTCATCCCTAACCGTCGACGAGCGCTCCCGCGCGATTGTGATTACCCTACCCCCTGCCGTCTACGACACCGTCCGCCTCCCGCGGACAGCCTATTGGACGATTCTAACCTTTTCTTCGCCAGAGTTACCTCCCGCACGCTCATTCGCGGACGATCTCGATCCCGTATTCTCCCGCCTTGCGATACAGCGTCTTACGGTCGATTCCCAGCATCTCCGCGGCCGCTTTGACGTTTCCCCTCGTGAGCTTGAGCACCTCGGTGATGTGCCGACGCTCGACCTCCTCGAGCGACTGCGACACGTTCGGGGCCGGGCTCAGCAAGGACTTCGGCAGATCCTCCAGCATGATGCGCGATTTCGTATTGAGGATCACGCCGCGCTCGATGACGTTTTCGAGCTCGCGCACATTGCCCGGCCACGTGTACTGCTGGAATATGTGCAGCGCCTCGGGCGACACATCGAGGACGTTCTTGTGCGTTAGAGCGTTGTACTTCTTGATGAAGAACTCCGCGAGGCCGGGAATGTCCTCGCGGCGCTCGCGCAGCGGCGGGAGCGTGATCGTGACGACGTTGATGCGGTAATAGAGATCCGACCGGAACTTCTCGTCGCGGATCATCCCCTGGAGGTCTTTGTTCGTCGACGCGACGATCCGCACGTCGATCTTGATCGAGCGCGTATCGCCCAGCCGGCGCGTCTCGGACTCCTGGAGCGCGCGCAAGAGCTTCGCCTGCATGCCGAGGCTCGTATCGCCTACCTCGTCGAGGAAGAGGGTTCCGCCCGATGCCGTTTCGAAGAGGCCGGGTTTATCTGCAGTCGCGGTGCTGTGCGCACCTTTAGCGTAGCCGAAGAGTTCGGACTCGAGCAGCGTCTCCGCCATCGCGGCGCAGTTCACCGCGACGAATTGCTTCGACGCGCGGTCACTGTGGTGATGGATGGCGCGCGCAACAAGCTCCTTGCCGGTGCCGCTCTCGCCGAGGACGAGGACGGTGCTGGTCCCGGCTGCGGCCTTGGCGATCGTCTTATAGATCTCCGCCATCGCGCGCGAATGGCCGAGCAGGTTCACGATCGCCTGGTCGGATGCGGGCGCCTTTTTCTGGGACGTGGCGAGTGATTCCTTCTTCTCGAGCGCGCGCGTGAGCGTCAATTTGATCTCATCGAACTTGAACGGCTTCGACAGGTAGTCGAATGCGCCCGCCTTCATGGCGTCGACGGCCGTGTCGATGGACCCGAAGCCGGTCATCATGATGACCTGGACCTCGGGGTGCTTGGAACGGAACACCTTGAGGACTCCCAGCCCGTCCACGCCGGGCATGCGGATGTCGGCAAGCACAATGTCGAAGTCCTCGACGTCCGCCAAGCGGACCGCGTCGTGCCCGGTGAAGACTTCGCGCACCTCGTAGCCCCACTTGCCGAGCACTTCGCGCAGCATGAGACAGTTTTCGCGGTCGTCCTCGACGAGCAGGATCCGAGCGGCGCGCGACCCTTTCGTGCGTTCCACGTCGGTCGCCATACTCATAGGCTACACGCTTATGTGGCCGGGCGCACGTCCGGCAAATCGCGCCTTAGCGTCCTCCGGTCACTTCGTCGATCTTCTTCCTCAGCTCGAGGAAGCGGTCCTTCATGCCGTGCTTCCCGCCGTCGAATTCCGGGTTGTTCTTCTCGAGGTTTTCGATGGCGATCTTCGCGAGCTTGATGTCGGAGTCCTTGCCGCGCTCGTAGAGGATCGAGATGCCCATGTACTTCGCGAGCCACCACGGCTCGGAGTCTGCCTTCGCCACGCGCAGCAGGTTGCCAAACACGGTCGACGCGCTGTCGAAATAGAACTTCTGCCCCTTGCGGCCCATCTCGTAGAAGACATATCCGAGCTCGAGATAGACGCCGAGCAGGGACGGATTCTTCTGCAGCACCGGCACGTTGAGCGCGCTGCTGTCGTCGACGAGCTTGTACGCCTTCACGATGTTCTCGTACTGCTCTTTCGCCTTGGCCCAGTCTTCCGCATTGTCGGCGGTGAAGCTGTAGCAGCGCGCGAGCCGCGTCATGAGCGTGATCTTCTGCTTGTCCGAGAGCTTGCCGACCTTTCCGTCAACCAGGAGCGTGTGCACGAACGCGGCGTCCGACCAGTACTGCCGCTCGCCCACCTTCTTCCCCTTGAGATCGAGGAAGGAGATGGTCGTGTCGTCGAGTTGATTGAGCTGCTTGGCGATGATGTAGAGCGTGTCCGCGACCGCGAGCACGTCGTCCATCGTGATGCGAAGGCCACCGGCGGGACCTTCGTTCAACCACTTGGCGTAGTACCGGCTGATCTTCTTCAGATTGGCGTTGATTTTCGCCTGCTCGGCCTTGGCCTTGATGAGCTCCTGCGTCTGCTCGTCGAGCTTGATGGCCACGGACTTTGCAGCTTGGGCAATCGCCGCGCCGTCGGGGAACTTCTCGAACATGCGCTCAAGCAGCGCCATGGCGGGATCGAGTTTGCCGAGCGTGATCATGGCCTGGATCTGCAGAGCCCAGTTCTTTCCAAGACGCGCGTCGTCGGCCGGGATGTCTTTGGCCACCTTCTCGAGGAACGTGAGGCAGTCGGCGGCGCGGCCGATGGCCTCGTGCATGTAAATCCGGGCAAGGCCGTCGTTGGCAAGGAAGATCAGGTTGTTGCGCGCCTTCAGCTGGTCGGGGGTGAGACCGGACGGCACGGGGCGCCCGAGGAATTTCTGGAAGGCGTCCTCCGCCTTCTTGAGCGCAAGTTTCATGTCCGCCTTGAGCGCATCGTCCTTGTTCCCCTTCGACCACTTCAAGAAGGAGTCGACGCGGTAGCAATGTCCTGCGCGTACAAGCGCCTGCTCGTAGGCCGGCGCCTTCTCGGTCACGGTGAGGTATTTGTCCGCGGCGGCGCGGAGGTCCCCCTTCGCCTCGACTTCTTCGGCGAGGATGTAGGGGATGTTGATCGCGGCCGGGTGGTCCTTGTGGACGCTTCCGAGATGCTGCATCGCCCGCTGCTTGGCATCCTCGTCGCGCTTCTCCCCCGAGACGGCAAACTCGCTGTTGTAGCAGCGAAGCACCTCGTAGCACGACTCGCCCGCGAGCGGATCCTTCGGCGCCAGTCGGCAGACTATCTCGAATGCGAGCGCCGCCTCATAATTCCGCTTCATCGACTGCATGCATTGCCCGAGCCTGTTGTAGGCCTGCGCGATGTACTTCGTCCGGTCGGCTTCGGCCGTGCACCCCTCGATGCAGCGACGCAGCGCTCCCGCCGCCTCCTTCCACTGCTCCTTCGAGAGGTAGCCTTCGGCTGCGCTCATCGCCTGGTCGGGCGACATGGCGAGGACGGCGCTGCCGCCGGAGGCGGCGCCGCCGCTGGAGAGTTTCTTGCGCGCGATCGCGCCGTAGCGACCTTCCGGATCGGCCTTCTGCACCTCGTTGTAAAGCGAGTTCGCGGCGCCGGACTCCCTCGCGAGCAGGTGAGCGTCCGCCTTCTCCAGCTTGAGCGCCAAGCCGGCCCACTCCTTCTCGATCCCCTTGTTTTCCTTGAAGACCTGGTCGACGAAGTTCTTCGCATCGCTGGCGCGGCCCGAGCGTGTGTACATCTGGGTCATCGCGATGTAGCCGTCGTAAATGATGCGGTTGTGGTAGTCGTTCGGACGGATCTTGGCCTCGGCCAGGCGGTGCTTCAGTGCGATGGTGCCGCGCAGTTTGACCTCCGCCTGCTTCCAGTCGCCGGCCTCGAGCATGCACTGTCCACCGAGGAGCATGGCCTCGAACGCGATGGGGCGGTCGCCGTAGTCGAACTCGAAATCCGTGAGCAGCTTTCCGGCCTCCTTGAGGATCTTCTTCTTGTCCTCGTCGTCGGCCTGCTTCGAACGTTCGTAAAGCGTGCGGGGCAGCTCGAGGCGGGCGTCCATGGTCGCGTTCTCGACCTCCTCGGTCTGCTTTTGCGCCTGCAACGTGGCGAGCGTCTCGCGGTAAAACTTTTCAGCCTCCCCGTAGACAGTGGCCGCCTTCTTCTTCAGTTCGGCGTGCTTGGCATTGTCCGCTTCGACGTCGAGCGCCTCGGTGATGAGCTTGGCCTTGCGGGCCATCGCCCAGCCGATCGAGATGCGCGCGTCGAGCGCGAGCTTGTGTGCCGCATTCTCCTTCACGAACTTCTGGAGGATGTTGACGGCGTCGTCGACCATCTGCTCCTGTTTCGCCAGGTCGGTTTCCGTCGAGGCTTGCGCGAGGCGGATCTCCGAGATGATCAGGGGCACGGAGGAGCGAGCGTCGGCGGACCGGGCGCTCTTGAGGATGCCGTTGCAGACCTCCTCCGCGAGATCAAACCACCCGCGCTGCGTCAGTGTGCGCGCCAAGTCCGAATCCTCGTCCTGCGCCCACGCCGGCGTGGCGCAGGCGATCACGGCCGACACTGCCACAACCGCACACGCGATGCGCATAAGGGCTCCTCGTTCCGTGCCTTCGCGGACTACTTCGACTTGCTGCCGGCTCCGAAGACGTTGGCGTACCGGTAGTACACCTCGAGCGTCAGGGCGTTGATGGCCACCGCATAGACGCGGCCGCCCTCGAATCCCCAGCGCTCTTCGCCCGGATCCCACGAGCCGTTCTGGCATCCGTCCTTCGCCGTCTTCTGGTTCGGGACGATAGCGTTTTTCATCGGCTCGTTCCACTTCTTCCACATGCCGCCTTCAGGACCGTCGAACTGGAAGAGGGCCAGCGACGAGTAGTACCAGTAGTAGAAGTCGATCTTGTTGCCCTTCCACTCGGGCAGGTCGTTGACGAGCAGCTGCACACCGCCGAGGGCCGGATCCGCCTTCTTCTTCTGCATGAAGATGCGGGCCATGATCGCGACCGCCGTCATCGACTGGTGGTGATCGAAATTCTCGTTCTTGCCCGGCACGAAGACCTTGCCCGTGCCGCGGTGCGTGTACCCGACCTGGTAGTAGCCGTTCTGGTCCGTGGCCTCGTTGAGCCAGTTGAGCAAGCCGTCATACGCGGCGCGCGGGAACGACAGCTCCGAAAGCTCCGCGCTCTTGAGCGCCATAACCGCCCATCCGCTGACCGACGTGTCGTTGTCGCCGCACTTCGCGCTGTAGCGCCACCCCTTGCCGGGGTTCTGCGACGCGACGATGAAGTCGATCGACTTCTGCGCAGGCTCCTTGAGAAGCTGCGTGGCCGTCATGCCGTATGCTTCCGACAGCGACAGCGCCGCGATCGTGTGATTGTACATGTACTTCGGGCCGCGCTCGCCGATGCACCCTTCGGGGTCCTGGCGGCTGATCAGCCACTGCATCGCGTTCTTCACGACCTGACCGAACTTGAGCATCTTGCCGGGGTTGCACGGGTCCGGATACTCGTCGCGGGACAGGTGCGAGTAGCCAGCGCCGAGGAATGCCAGAAGTGAGAGGCCCGTCAGGCCCGCGTCGTACTCGTCCATGCCGTTGCCGCTGCACTTGCCGCCCGCGCACTGGGTCGTGAAGTGGGACGCCTTCCACGAACCGTCCGGGTCCTGGTGCCGCGCCAGCCACTTGAGGGCCGCCAACACCGCGCTTTCCGTCGCGCGGGTGCCGCCGCCACGGGCGACGAGGTTCTCACGGCCGCCGAAACGTCCGCCGTACCGGCCGCCGCTGCCGCCGCCGCCGCCGACGCCCATCGTGTCGTACACGCCCGGGGTCTTGCCGGCCTGCCGGCCACGGAAGCCGCCCGCCTCTCCTGGGATGTACGAAAGGAACTCCTTCGAGTCGCCCTTCATCTGCTTGTAGTCTTCGCCATCGGCCGACTCGTTGTGGTCGCTCTCCTTCGCTTCGGGGAAGAAGATCGCCGGCTCTTCCGTCGGAGCGGCGGTGTTGGCATCGTCCTTCGGAATGCCCTTGCGTTCGAAGACGTCGCGCGGACGCTCGATCTCGTTGACGACCGCGGCGCTCGGCGGCGTGACCGCGACGACCATTTCGCCCTCATCGATCGCCATGAGGCGCTCGACGTAGATGAGCGTCATCGCCAGCATGATCACGACGTGAAGGCCGGCGGACACCAGCCACCATGGAGCGTTCGAAAGCCACCCGCCGCTATCGCTGTCGACAACGACTTCCTGGGCCTGCTCTTCGGCGCCCTCTTCCGGTCCCTGTTCTTCTTCGACCTTGCGTCCCATTATGTCACCTCGAATTACAGTTGCTTCTCGATGGCTACAGGCCTGGCATGCATGGGCGCCGGCTCCTTCCTCCAGAGCCGCGCCGACAACAGGATGACCGCGAACACCCCCATGACCGCGAGGCCCACGGCGAGCGTCCCCATGTTCCAGGTGTCCGTCGTGCGGGCCTCGATTACTTCCCGAAGATTGTACCCCACCAGCATCGGCGCCGTCTTGACGCCGTCGCCCCCTCCGTACGTCCCCATCCGGATGAACATCGCGTCCATCGAAACCACGGCGCGACGGTCCACCGGGGGGGGCGGGCGGAGGTGGTCTACAACATATCCCTCCTCACCCGACAGATCAACCAGGTACGTGCGATGGATCCACTCGACCCCCGCTTCCGGGCGCTCCACGCGCAGCGGGCTTGAGTGCACGAGCAGCCCCGTCACGCGCACCGCCTTGCCGCGCAGCTCGTCGGCGTACTTGGCGAAGTGGCGGTAATCGACACGCAACGGCGAGCTCGCGAATTTCTCCTCCTTCGTCGTGCTCAGGTGCTTCACCACCGTGCACCAGGGGAGGTCCCACGCGTCCGTGGGGAGTCCATCCTTCGCCTTATCAAGCACGCCGTCGAAGAGCACTTCATTCGACTTCGGCTGTCCCGGCACGAATGCGTCCTTGCCCGAGACCACGTCGCGCACGCGCGCGATGCCCCGATCCTTCATCTTGGGGGCGATCTCGAAGACGACCACTGCGACCACCGAGAGAGTCATGATGGCGACGATCACGAGCCAGCGGAACTCGCGCTTGGCCCAGAGGGGGGCCTTTGCGACCGCTGCGTTATTCGTCGTCATCATAAAAAAGTGAGATCAGGGGTCCCCCGCCGCGAGGCGGAGGACCCCCGTCGTTCGATTACTGTTTTGCCGCCGAAGGCGCGTACTCGATCGGAGCCGCGAACTCGATCCGCTCCATCTGCTCCTTCTTGCACAAGTCCATGACCTTGATCACTTCCTGCCACGGCACTTCGGGCGTGGCATCGATCAGAACGGGGAATTCGGTCTTGCCTGCGCGCTTGAAGTCTCCCGACATCGAGAGAATGATCTGCATGAGCTCCTGGTCCGTCGACACCGCGCCGCGGTTGCCCACCTTGCGGATCGTGTTGTTCGAACCGCCGTCCCAGCGCATGAAGACGCGAATTTCCTCGAGCACGACCTTGTCCACCTGCGTCTGGTTCACGCCGCGGTCCTTCGGGAGCCAGGTCTCGATCTTGCCTTCAAGCTGCTTGAAATGCATCGAGCACATGAAGAACAGGCATAGACAGAAAATGATATCGACCATCGCCGTAACGTTGATCGATACTGGGTTGTCTTCGCCGCCGCCGCCAGCCATATCAATCTCCTATCAGCTGCGCTTTTTCTTTTCGACCACGGGCATCGCCGCACCGACTTCGATCTTATAGATCCCGACCTTCGCGCACACGTTCATGGCGCGCTGTGCCAGACCGTACGGCGCCGAGAGGTCGGCCCGTATCTGCACCTTGCATTCCGAGACATGAGGGTTCTTCGGGTCGCGGCCGCGCGAACGGTCCGCTTCCTTCTTGAGCATGGCACCGAGCTTCTCGGGGTCCGAGAAATCCCGACCCTTGATGCCCACCTTCCAGTGCCGATCCTCGCGGCAGACCTGCTTCTTGTCGGCCGCCCCGCACTTGACCTCGTACACGTGGTACACGTTGACCGTGACGCGGTCCTGTTCCTTGCCCTCAAGCTGCTTGTCTTCCTTCACGGAAAACGCCAGCGGAAGGGCCACCTCTTCGAGCTCGCGCTGACCCATGTCGGCGGAGAGCATGAAGAAAAGGAGCAGCAGGAACATGATGTCGATCATCGGCACCAGGTTCGGTGAGACGTTCTCGTCGATTGTGATCTTCGCCCTATGTGACATGTGTTACCTCGCTACTGCGCCCGCTGCTGTTGCTGCGCTTCCGGCGAAAGCGTCCGCGACAGGAGTTCGCCGATTTCGTTGTTGATGCGAAGCGTGAGATCCGACACCTTGTTCTTCAGGAAGAAGAAAATCGACAGGAACACGATCGCGATGAACAGGCCGATCGTCGTGTTGACGAGCGACTCGTACACGCCGTGCGCCAGATCCGCCGGCGTCGGCGACTTCAGCGTCTCGATGACCTGGAAGCTCGAAATCATGCCCGTCACCGTGCCGAGCAGGCCCAGCAGCGGTCCGATGTTGCCGATGAGCGAAATGTAGCTCGCCTTTGCCTGCAGGCGGAACCCCTCGACCGTGGCCGCCTCTTCCGCGCCCCTCTTCACTTCCTCGTAGCCGCCGAAGCTGCGACTGAGCGCGCCGGCGAGGACGCGTCCGCCGTAAGACTTGTCGGCCGAGGCGAGGGAGTACGCGCCATCCAAGTCGCCTTCCGTCAGGAGCGATTCGCACTCCGACAGCAGCGCCGGATTGGCCAGCTTCGATTCGCTGAAGTTCACCATGTACTGGATCGCCAGCGCTGTCCCGATCAGAGATGTGATGACGAGCAGGATGCCGACCAGTCCCGTCGACTTGAACAGGTCGAACCAGCTCTTGCGCTGGTGTTCGACGGCGCCCTCCTCTTGGGCGAACGCGACCTCGCCGAACATGACCATAATGGCCAAGACACACATGACGGCTACCACGCGACGATTCATAGGTTCCTCCAATTGCGCGCTTCCACTATTGTGGGCGCGCATGGATCTGTTCCCAGCCAAGCACGCCCGGCCCGACCCCAGACAAAGGGTCTGGAATCAATCGCAAAGGGAATGCCAGCCAGAACCCACGAATTCACGCGAAAAACGCTGTCCTCTGTACAGCGTGTGAGCCCCTGTGTGGCAAAACGCCACACGGACTCTCCCCACAGACAGACAGAGTCTGAGTTCACTGGCGATGCTTAACGCGCGATCGAGCCGGAAGGTTCAGCGGAATACTTGGAAGAGGCTGAAAGTCTGCAGGGCGCGCTAAGTCGCCCGAGGCTGCTCAACCGGCAGGTAGATGGTGAAAACCGTGCCCTTCCCGGTCTCGCTCTTCACCGTGATGTCGCCGTGGTGGTTGCGCACGATCTGGCGGCAGATCGCCAGACCGAGACCCAGCCCCATGCTTGGCCCCGTGTCGCCCTCGATCCTCTTGGCTGTGTAGAACGGCTCGAACGCCTTGCTCATCGACGTTGCGTCCATCCCACGACCGGTATCGGCGACGTCGATTCTCACGTGCGCCTCACTTCCCAGCAGCGCGGCGCTCTCTCCCGCCACGCTCGCCAGATCGGCGGACGAGACGAACGCGCTCGAGACGCGGATCCAGCCTCCCTGGTCCATCGCATCCATCCCGTTCGTGAAGAGGTTCATGAGCACCTGCTGGATCTGGTCCGCGTCCGCCTCGATCTGCGGAACCTCGCCGTTGGCCTGCACCTCGAGGACGATGCCACGCTTCTGGGTCACCGGCTGCACAAGTTCCGCCACGCCGCGGACGATTTTCTTGAGATCGACGCGGGCCGGGCGCGGCGGGGGCACGCGCATTGCCTTCAGCACCTCTCGGATGATGGCCGTTAGTCGGTCCACCTGCCCATCGATCACTTTCAGGCGCTCGACCACCTTGGGATCAGCGACCTGATCCTGCAGGAGAAGTTGCAGATGGCCGGAGATCGCATTCAGCGGCGTGCCGAGCTCGTGCGCGATGATGGCGGCAACCTCACCGAGCGTGGCCAGTTTTTCCTGCGTTGTGAGATGCCGTTGCATCACGAAGAGCTTTTCGTTCACCGCCTGCAGCTGCAGATTCTTCGCGGCAAGTTCCTCGGTCGCCGCGGCGATCTTTCGCTTCAGCTCCTCGTTGAACCCCTGGATCTGCTCGAGGAGCTGGCGGTTCTCGTCCAGCGTCCCCTTGAGCTGCCGGATCATCTGGTTGTATGACGTCGCCAGCCATCCGAATTCGCCGCCATGCAGGTCCACGATCGCGTTGAGATTCCCCTCCGTCGCCTGGCCCATCGACGTCGTGAGTTCCGTGATGGGGCGGCGCACCGCGAACTGGAAGAAGAGCGCGACGCCGAGCGCCAGGATGAGCAGCATCGCACCCGCGCCCAGGACGAGGTTGGCGCGCAACTCCGGCACGCGCGGCCCCAGGCCCACCTCCTGGGGGAGCATCTGGAAGTGCAGGACCGCGCGTACGTTGCCGTTGTCGATCAGCGGCGACGAAACGGCGACGTATTCTTTCCCCCCGCGCTGTACGTTGATCTTCTGGACGCGCTGCTCGATGACGGCCTTGGCGTCGCCGCCACTCGGACCCGTCATGGCGCCCGGGCCGTAGCTCGCGAGGTGGTTCAGGGTGCCGCCGGGGGATGCCACGAGAACTGAGATGTTCGCCAGACCGCTCGGCCCCTCGACGATGCGCTGCAACTCGGGAGTCATCACGTCTCCGATGACTTCGCGCAGGTCCTCCTCCACGTCGTACGTCGAGACCCACGCCTCGAGCCACGTGGAGATGCTGCGGATTCGGTCGTGCACTTCGGTGATCACGGTCACCTCGGGGCGCTGCGGCAGCATCTGAAAGTGGACGACGCCGCGCGGGGCGGCCTTGTGCATGAGCGGCGCCGAGACGGTGATGTGTTCGCGCCCCTCGAGCTCGACGGTGACCGTCTGCACACCGTTTTCGACGAACGCCTTTACATCGTCCGGACCGGCCTCGGTCATCGCCCCCTTTCCGTTCCCGGAGATGAATTGCAGCTGACCGTCCTTCGTGGCCAGGAGGACGGAGACGTTTCGAAGTCCGTCCGCATCCGGCATCCGCTCCTTCAAAATGAGGGTCAGCGCGTCCTTGCGCCGCTTCGAGCGCAGCTCCTCGATCTTGCCCGAGGTCGGCAGCCGGTCGTGAAGCCGCAGCGAGACCACCCGAATCATGTCGTCGACTTCCAGCGCGTGGATCGCCTCGATCGTGCGGAAGTTGTAGACGTAATACACGAACAGCGTCGGCAGGACGATCGCCACCAGCAACATGTAAAGCCGGAGGCCCAGGTTGAACGTGATGCCGCGCGGCGCCCGGTTCATGGATTCGATTGTACGAGTTCGCGGCAGCGAGTGAGGTGTTCCCTCGCCTGCTTGTGCGACGGATTGAGTTTCAGCGCTTCGTCGTAGTCCTTGATCGCCTTCCTCGGCTCCTGTGCCAGTTCGAAGGCAAGCCCACGCGTGTAGTGCGCGCCCGCCTCGTCGCCGTCGCACTCGATCCCCTTGTCGATGTGGGGTATCGCTTCGCCGAATCGCTTCCTTGCCAACTCAACGTATCCCAGTCCAAGCCACGCCTCGGCGGCGCGCGGATTACGTTTGATGGCCTCGCGGAAGTCTGCCTCCACCGGATCGAGATTCTGGATCGCCTGCTCCCGCATCTGGCTCCCGCGTGTCTGCGCGCGCTTCGACCAGATCTCCGCCCGTTCCGGCGCAAGCTTCAGGGCCTCTTCGAAGTCGCCGTAGGCTCCGTTGAAATTGCTCCGCGCTGCATGCGCCATCGCTCGCCACATCCACGGGTCTGGCTCCGATTTTCCACGCTTCACCGCTTCGTCCAGGTCGGTGACCGCCTTGGCGAAAAGCACGTCTGCCTTGTCGCCGAGCGACTGCCTGTTCCTCGCGTGCGCAAAAGTCGCGATTCCGCGGTACATCCACGCTTCCGCGCCGGCGCCGTTCCGCGCAACGGCCACGTCGAGGTCCGCCAGCGCGTCCTCGTACCCGCGTCCCGCATCTTCGCCCCGCTGGCTGCGCGCGGTTGCCAGCGCCACCGTCGCCACGCCCCGCCACATGCGGGCATCAGCCTTTCCCCAATCCTCGATGGCCTTCGCATACCCGGACCGCGGATCGACGCCGCGCTTCGCCATGAAATGCGCCGTCAGGAAATGCGCCATGCCGCGACGCTTAACCGCTTCCGTCCGACCGGGCGCCTTCGCAAGCGCCTCCTCGCAGTCCTTGAGCGCCGCATCGAAGAGAGCCGTTGGATCCTCCCCTCGTCCAGCCCGATCCATGCCGAGCGTGAGCCTCGCGATCGCGCGACCCTCGAAGTACGGCACGAATCCGAGGTCCCGTGCGATCCCTTCCGTGAAGCAGGTGATCGACTCATCGAAGCGCCGCTCGTCGAGAGCGATGAGGGCCAGGCCCGAGATCGCCTCCTCGAGATCAGGCGATTTCGAGCGCGCTGCCGTGAGCAGCTCCTTCGCTTTGTTCGAATCGCCCGCAAGCCAGGCAAGGGTGCCCTGGACGATGTCGCGTCGCGCGCCATCGCCGCCGAACATCGCCGCATCCGATTCGATCGCCGCGCGCAGCTTTCGCGCCGGATCGTCAGCATCGCGCGCGCGAAACTCCAGCGTGCTCAGGTCTTCGAGTCGCTGGCGATAGAGCCCGACCGTGAGGACGATGCGTTCGTATCGCGCTCCCGCGTGACCCGCATCGCGGTCCAGCGCAAGATTCTGCTCATGTCGCGCACCGTCGTCGTCCATCAGGGCGCGCCGCATGCGGCCGAGAAGATAGTGAGGCTCAGCAATGTCAGGGTCGCGGGCGATCGCTTCCCGACACGTTTCGTCTGTCTCCTTCGAGAAGGTCTGCATCGAGTCGAGCCGCCCGGCGCGACGCAGTTCGAGCGCCGCCTTGAGCGCGGTGTCGGCGCGACGCTGGAGCTGCGTGACGTCGTCGCCACACGAGCGTGCGATGAGAGCGGCGGTCGTCGCGAGCACGAGCGCACCGAGCCCTCCGGAGACGACTCCCTTGCGCCGGGCCACGGACCGGCTCAGGCGGTACGCGAGGGTCGGGGGACGCGCTGCAATGGGCTCGCGCCGGCGGAACCGCGCCAGGTCCGCGGCGAATTCCTTCGCGCTCGGATAGCGCCGCGATGTGTCCTTCTCAAGCGCCTTGAGGCAGATGATCTCGAGATCGCGCGGCACGTTTGCGGCGCGCGCACCCGGGCGCATCGGCTGCTCGCTCGAGATCTGGCGATAGAGTTCCGCGGGGTTGCTCTCGTTGAACGGGATCGAGCCCGTGAGGATCTCGTAGAGGACGACGCCGAGCGCCCAGACATCGGTGACGGGCCCCATTTGTGTCGGGTCGCCGTGCACCTGCTCGGGCGCCATGTACGCGGGCGTCCCAAGACGCGTGTTCTGCTGCATCAGGGTCGTCATCGCCTGCGCGCGCGCGAGTCCGAAGTCGCTCAGGAATGCGCGGCCGTTCGCGTCCACCAGCACGTTGCCGGGCTTGATGTCGCGGTGCACGACCCCCTTCGAGTGCGCAAACTCCGTCGCTGCGGCGACCTGCTCAAGAATGTCGAGCAGCCGCTCGCGCGTCTCGGTGCGGGCGGCGAGGATTTCGCTCAACGTGCGCCCGTCGACAAAGTCCATCGCGAGATAATGCACGGGCATCACGCCGTCGTGCGCCTGCCCGGCGTCGTGCACCGCGACGATATTGGGATGACGCAGTTGCGCGGCGATGCGCGCTTCGCGGAGGAACTGCTCGGCATTCTCGACCTGGCGCACCACTTTGAGGGCGACGCGCCGCCGCAGCTCAAGGTCCTGCGCTTCGTAGACGACCGCCATGCCCCCGCGCCCCGCTTCGCGTCCGAGCACGTATTTCCCCAGACGCCGGCGTTCGCCGCCGAGGATGGCAGCCTTCACGCGATCGTACCCCTGGGGCGAGATACCCGGCATTCCTCTCCACTATAGCTGCGGAATTCCTCAAAGGCTTTCACCCGGATTGCAGCTGTTGTGGTACGAGTCATCAAGGAGGCGTTCCATGATCCGACTGCTGGCGGCATTCGTAGTTCTCGCGCTCCTGCAACAGGAGGACAAGGAACTGGCGGCATTCAAGCGCGACGCACTGAAACAGTACGCAGAGGGCGCGTGGAAAAAGATCGTGTGGCAGGCCGACATTCCGGCCGCGCTCACGAAGGCCCAGAAAGACGGAAGGCCGGTCCTCGCCGTGATCACGGTGGGGCACATGGGCAGGAAGGACGCGGCGGATTGCTGACTCGGGGGTCGCCTGACCCGGGGCAGTTCGCTCTCGGACGAGAAGGTGATCGCGAAACTCGACAAGGATTACGTGTGCGTGATGCTCAATGTCACGGACGATGGCTTCCCCAAGGACGCGCCCGGCCTCAAGGCGTGGCAGGATGCGTATGAGAAGGATCCGAAATACCGTGTCGCGTACTCGACGAGCGTCGTGCTGGGCTCGAATGGCGGAGGCGCATTCGCGACATCCGGATGCGGCCACCAGCCCGAGTGGAAAGTGGCGATCAGCTATCAGCCCGACAAGTACCTCTCGTTCCTGACCGAGGCGCACGAGCGGTTCACGCGAGCGACCGCGATCACCCGGGATCTGACGATCGACAGGGCGACGCGGGAGGAGAAGCTGAAGGAGATCGCCGCGGCCTGCCTCGAGCAGATCACGGAGGCGGCCCGCTGCAAAGTGAAGGACGGCGAGCGCACCAAATAGCATCGCCTATATACTGCATGCGTGGCCGATGACAAGACGGAGCGCGCGGGCGAGTCCGCACACCCTGCCGCGCCGGCCCCGCAGACCCGGCAGCTCGGCAATTACACGCTGACACGCGAGATCGCGCGCGGTGGCATGGGAGTCGTTTTCGAGGCCGAGGACCTCAAGCTGCACCGTCGCGTTGCACTCAAGGTCGTTCGCGAGGGGGACGCGGACCCCGAGTTCATCGCGCGCCTCCATCGCGAGGCGACGATCGCCGCACAGTTGCGCCATCCGAACATCGTCGTCATCCACGAGGTCGGCAGCGCGCAAGATGTCGCCGGACAGCTGGTTCATTTCATCGCGATGGACTACGTCGAGGGGTGCACGCTCGCGGACGTGCAGCAGCGGAAGGAGACTTCCCGCGCGGACATGTTGCGCATGTATACGGACGTCGCACGCGCGGTCGCCTACGCGCACGAACGCGGCGTCGTCCATCGGGATCTCAAGCCGCAGAACGTGCTCGTCGGAACCGGAGGACACGTCTTCCTGAGCGACTTCGGGCTGGCACGCGCGGACTCGATCCGCACGCAGCTCACGCAGTCACAGTCGGTGATGGGGACGCCGATGTACATGGCGCCCGAGCAGGTCGAGGGACGGACGCGCGAGATCAGCGCACGCACCGACGTCTACGCGCTAGGCGTCATGCTCTTTGAGATCCTCTGCTCGCGCCCCCCATTCACCGACCTCATTCCCGCACATCTCTTCTGGCAGATCGTGCACGACGAACCGCCTCGCCCCGCGGACCTGGGCGCCACGGTGGCGCGCGACCTCGAAGTGATCTGCATGAAGGCGCTCGAGAAGGACCCTTTGCAGCGCTACGCGTCGGCCGCCGCACTCGCCGATGACGTGGATCGCTTCAGACGCGGTGAGCCGATCTTGGCGCAGCCCCCGAGCCTCGTGTACCGCCTTCGCAAGACGATCGTCCGGCGCAAGCGCATGCTTGCGGTCACGGGGATCACGCTGGTTTTTGCCGTTGCGGCGGTCGCCGCCCTTCTCGCGGAGCGGGGACGCGGCCTGAACGAATTGCGCAAGCGTACGCAGACGTCGCTCGACGCCGCTCTCGCCCTGCGACGCGCGGGCAGCGTCGAAGGTATGCAGCGGTTCGCGACAGAGACTGAGGACGCCTGCCGCGAAGCGATCGAGCGGAAACCTCGACTTGCGGAACCGCACTACCTGCTGGGACGGATGCAACGCGCCCTGATGAAGGACGACGAGGCGCTCGCCGCGCAGGAACGGGCGCTCGCACTGGACGCGGATTTTGCCCCTGCGCTCTACGAGCGTGTCGTGCTCACGACGCGGCTGTATCGCTGGCGCGTGGAAGAACTCGTGCAATCGCGCTGGGGTGAGGAGGGGCACATCCTCGTCCGGCAGGAGCGGCAGGGCGCGCGCCGCATCCCCAGCCTGCCGGAGCTGGCAAAGGAAGATGCGCAGGCGCAAACACTGCGCCTACGTATCGACGCGGACCTCAAACGCATCGACGAACTCGTCACGAACGGGGACTCGCGCATCGGCGCCGGCGAACTCGCCTGCGTGCGCGGGCTGCTCGCGTATGCGCGGGGGGACGCGGCGACGGCGCGCGATCAGCTGGGGTCCGCCATTCGAATCGCCCCGACCCTCGAAGAGGCCTACGAGTCGCTGGCGAGCCTCGAATTGGACGGCGCTGGATACGAGGCCTCCGTCGAGTGGTTCACGAGGGGACTGGAGAAGGATCGCGGATACATCGGTCACATCGAGGGTCGCGCCCAGGCGCGCATGCTCTGGACGATCGACTTGCGTCGGCGGAGCGAGGACGCTTCGAAACGGATCGACGAGACGATCGACGACGCAACCCAGGCCCTGCAGCGGGATCCAAACCGCACACGGGCGCGCTTCTGCCGCGGCATCGCGCTGATCTATCGCATCGAAGCGAAAGTCACGCGACGGGGCTACACCCCCGGGCTCTACGTCGACGCGCTCGCGGACTTCGCGGAGCTTTCCCGGCAGAAACCGGACGATCCCGACGGCTGGATCTGGCACGGTGCATGCACGATGGCCGAGGGGTATGCGCACTATGTGCGGGGCGAGGACCCCCGGGCGACCGCGCGAACGGCCATCGCCGACCTCGATCGCGCGACCGCGCTCGCTCCGTCGCTCGATCTGCCGTTCCTCTTTCGCGGAATCTGCCACGGCGTAATGTCGCTTTACGCGGTCACGCGCAAGGAGGATCCGGCGCAGCCGAGCGGCGAGGCCATCGCCGACCTCGATCGCGCGCTGGCGCTCAACGCGAACAGGGCGGAGACGTGGATGTGGCGGGGACTCGCGCGCGCGGCGCTGGCCGGGTATGCGGCGACGCGCGGCCAGGATCCCCTGCCGAATTACGACGCCGCGATGAAGGACCTCGACAAGTCGGTGGAGCTCGAACCCGGAAAGCCGGAGGTCTGGACGTGGCGCGGGCAGACGCGGGCCACGTGGGCGCTCTATCAGGCGATCCAGCTCAAGAATCCGATCGCAACCTACGAGCTTGCGATCCTGGACTTCGACCGCGCCCTGCAGATCAACGCCTCGCACGTGCACGCCCTGCGCAGTCGCGGCAACGCCCACGAGATGATCGGAATCACGCACCAGGTGCTGAAGCGCGACGCAACGGAGTCCTTCACGCGCGCGATCGCGGATTACGAAGCGGTGATAGGCATCGATCCGGAACTGGAGCCGGGAGTGCGCGGGCAGCTCGCGAACTGCAAGCGGCGGCTCGAGAAGAAGTAGCGCGACCTACTTCGACGCCTCGAATCCGAGGCTGAGCGAATTGATTCAGTAGCGGAGGCCGGTCGGCTTCGGTCCGTCGTGGAAGAGGTGGCCCAGGTGCGAGTCGCACTTCGCGCAGACCGCCTCCGAGGCGCCCCCGTCCGGCTTCAGGGCGACGGCCCCCTTGATGGCATCGAAGAAGCTGGGCCAGTCGCAGGCCTCGTATTTCGTCTCCGACGTGAAGAGCGCCTGACCGCAGGCGCCGCAGGTGTAGATGCCCTTCGCCGTGTTGTACAGCAGCTTGCCGGTACCGGGCCGCTCCGTTCCTTGCCGGCGAAGAATCTGGTACTGCTCCGGCGTCAGCTTCTTCTTGTAGTCCTCTTCGCTGCACGTCCCAACGGCGTCCTTCGCGGGTTTCATCTGCTCCTCGCTCGACGACGGCTTCGGCGAACAGCCCGTCCACGCGAGCATCGTCACCAACACCGCCGTCGCAATCTTCTTCATGCGTCCACTTAACCGTACGCCCGCCGCCATTATTCCGGATCTGACAATCGATTGCGCGCTCTTTCGCCTGTTTGTTCTCGGTCCGCTCGAAGCATGCTACAAGTAACGCCTCATGCTCGCCGCGTGGGTTCTCTGCCTCCTCGTCCAGGCCGAACCCGGCACTCTTGCGCTCGATGCCGATCGACCGGTCCTCGTACGCGGCGTCCCGTTCACCCTCACGGTGCGTACATCGCCGTCGTTTTCGGGAACCATCGGCTTGCGAGGGCTGCGCAACGTGGACTCCGCCGATGTCGTGCGCGGCCAGGCTGTACTGCGCAATGTCGTCGCGGATGACGTGGTGATGGCGAGCGGACCGGGGCAAACGGCGCAGCTCGACCGTCGGTTCATCCCCGGCTGGTTCGGACTGCTGCCGCCGCTGCTGGCCATCCTGCTGGCCATACTTTCGCGACATATCCTCCTGTCGCTCCTCGCCGGCGCCTGGCTCGGCATGCTGATCGAGGCAGGGGTCGGCCCCTTCTCGCCGATTACGGCGGCCGTGGACGTCGTTGACCGCCTGGTCCGCTCCGCGCTCGCGCGACCGGAGCAGGAATCGACACTCCTTTTCATCCTCATGCTGGGCGGGATGCTCGGCGTCATGACGCACAGCGGCGGAACGCGCGGTCTCGGGGATTACGTCGCGCGCCAGGTCGCCACGCCGCGCCGCGGCATGGTGGCCGTCTGGGCGTCGGCGATCCTTTTCTTCATCGATGACGTCGCCAGCTGCCTCATCGTCGGCAGCTCGATGCGCCCCGTGACCGACCGCCTGCGCATCGCGCGCGAGAAGCTGGCGTACATCATGGATTCGACGGTCGCCCCCATCGCGACGATCGGCCTCTTGTCGGTCATCTCGTTCGCGGAAGTCGGGCTCACGGAGAGCTCCGGCACATCGTTCGACCTGTTCCTGCATCTCATCCCGTACGGCTTCTACGCGATCCTCTCGACGATCCTCGTCCTCCTCGTCTGTGCAACCGGTCGTGACTTCGGAGCGATGCTCGCCGCGGAACGCCGTGCGATCACGACCGGCGCGGTCGTGCGCGTCGGCGGCAGGCCTCTGGCCGATCGCGACCTCATCGCCGACGCCGATGAAATCGAGGACATGAGCGGCCGCTGGCAGAATGCCGTTTTCCCCGTGCTCGGCCTCATCGTGCTGACGGTGATGGCGCTCTGGATCGACGGCGCGCGTGCCGGCGGCGCCGGCTTCTGGGACGCGCTGGGCAAGGCGCATGCCGAGCGCATGGTCCTCTTCGGCATCCTCGGAGGCACGATCATCGCGTACGCGTGCGCGCTGGGGCGCAAGCACCTGACATTCCGCCAAGCGGCGGAGTCCTGGGTGCGCGGCGGCAAGGCGACGTTCGTCCCTCTGGTCGTCATGACGCTTGCCTGGGCGATCACGCAAGTTGGTCGCGATCTTTCGACCGGGCCGTGGCTCGCGCAGGCGTTGGGGCCCGGCGCGCCCGCGCACTGGTTCCCGACCATCGCCTTTCTCGCGAGCGCGCTCCTCGCGGGATGCGTCGCCTCCCCCTGGACGGCGATGGCGCTCCTCATGCCCATCGTGCTGCCGATCCAGACGACCGAGAACGTCCACTACGGAATGCTCGCGGCGACGCTCTCAGGCGCCCTCTTCGGCGCGCAGATCTCGCCGATCGCGTCTTCGACAATCGTCGCGTCGCTGGGCGCTTCGTGCGATCACATCGACCACGTGAAGACGCAACTGCCGTATGCCGTGCTCTGCGCCGGGGTGGCGCTGGCGTGTGGATTCATTCCCGTCGGTTTCGGCCTCTCCCCGTGGGTTGCGCTGCCGATTTCCGCCGCGGTCCTGGCAGGCGTCTTCTTGCTGCTCTCGCAATCGCGTCTCCCGCCCGAGGCCATAGAGATCGGCGACAGCGGATTGCCCGACGAGCCCACCGTGACTTAACCGGAGGTGTTCCATGGCCGGTTCGATCTGGAAAGCGGTTCACTTCAGCTCGAAGGCCGTTCCCGACGACACGCTCCTCGTCGCGAAGCTGGACGGGCATGAGCAGATCTCGAAGCCGTACCGATTCGAACTGGAGCTCCTCTCGCGGGACGTGGACATCGACTTCAAAAAAGTCCTGCGCGAACCGGCGTGGATCGGCATCGAGCAGGGCGCGAGCGCCGGAGCCGCCGAGCCTCTGAAGATCCACGGACGCATCGCAACGTTTGAACAGGTCGAGGTGACGACGGCCGGCGTGCGCTATCGAGCCGTCCTCGTTCCGCGCCTCTGGAAGCTGTCCCTGTCGTACCAGAGCCGCATCTTTCAGAAGCTCACGGTTCCAAAGATCATCGAGCAGATCCTGCGCGAAGCTGGATTCGCCGCGGACGCATTCGAATTCAAGACGGCGCGCACCTATCCCGAACGCGAGTATGTCGTCCAGTACGAGGAAACCGATCTCGACTTCCTGTCGCGGTGGCTGGAACACGAAGGCATCTGGTACGTGTTCGAGCAGGGTGCGGCAGGGGAGAAGGTCATTTTCAGTGATGCGACGGCGCACTATCTGAAGCTGGCGGGGAAAGACTCCCTGCCCTTCCGCGCGGAGGGCCGCGGAATCGAGTGGGATGTGAACGGCCGGGCGGCGCAGGAGGAGTCGATTCACACGATCGCGTGCGCGCAGGCGCTCATCCCGAAGCAGGTGATCCTCAAGGACTACAACTGGCGCACGCCGGGGGTCGATTTGCGCTGCACGTCGGAGGTGAGTCCGGACGGCGAGGGCGTGGTCTTCGAATACAACAACCACTATCGCACGCCGGACGAGGGCAAGGTGCTCGCGAAGATACGCGCGGAGGAACTTCTCGCGAGAGAGAAGGTGCTGCGCGGCGTCGGAAGCTGCCGGGCGTTCCGCGCCGGCGCGACGTGGGAGCTGTCGAACCACGCGCGGTCCGATTTCAACGCGAAGCTGCTGCTCACCGAGGTGCGCCACCGGGCGACGCAGAGTCTCGCGCTCGACACGCGCTCGGCGACTCGCGCCGAGTACGCGAATGAGTTCGTGGGCGTCCCGGCCGACCGCACCTTTCGCGCACCACGTTCGACGGCATGGCCGGCGATCCACGGCACGATGCACGCGAAGGTCGATGCTTCCGGCACCGGGCAGTACGCCGAGGTGGACGAGGAGGGCCGCTACAAGGTGAAGCTGCCCCTAGACCTGTCGAGCGCGGCGGCGGGGCAGGGCTCGCGCTGGATCCGCATGGCGCAGCCTTATGCCGGCGCGGACCACGGCATGCACTTCCCGCTGCACAAGGGGACCGAAGTGCTGCTGACGCACATCGACGGCGATCCGGACCGTCCCATCATCGCCGGAGCCGTTCCAAATGCCGAGACATCGAGCGTCGTCGGAAGCACGAATCAGACCGCCGGGGGCATCCGCACGGCAGGCGGTAATGAGATCTCGATGAAAGACACCGACGGACACCAGAGCATCTTTCTGCGGGCGGGAAGCGGCCGGTCCGCGATCGTCGTGGGATCCGGATCCAACGAGCGAGTGGACGTTTCGAGCGACAGCGCGATGGTTTCCACCGGCATTACATCGCTGTACTCGTACTTGATAAATGACACGGTCGGCGCGCTCGGCGCGAGCATCACGTCCGGCTATCCGAAGCTCCAGGCGGCGCTCTTCGGCGTGCGGCTCGGATTGGACTTCTGCGGGAAGCGGCTTCTCACTCCCCATCTTAAGGAGGACAAGGGATGGGGCGAAGCGGGCGCGAAGGTCTGCGGCACACTCGTGGGGCTCGGAGGCACGATCATCGGCGCAGCGGTCAACATCCTCTACATGAAGAAGAACATCGAGCAGATCGTCGACAAGCTGGCGGTCGTCACGCCCAAGGCGATCGTCGGCGGCAAGGCGAAACAGTACGCCGTGAAGCTCTATCGCAAAGCGGGGAATTTTATCAAGGGCGTCGGCGCGGGCGGCTTCGGCGCGTATCTCGTGCGCGGCGGAGGCGGCACGCGGCTCGCCCTGAGCCGGCTCGGAGAGGGCATGCTCCTGGGCACCGATAAGGGGAAACTGGTGCTGTACGGGGATGACGTCGGCTGCACGGCCGGAAAGGACATGCAGATCACCGCCGGGGGCGAGGTTCGCATCATCAGCGGGAACAGCCACCTGGCGCTGCACAAGGACAATCTGAGTTTGTTCTACGAGGAGGAGGGAAAGAACGACCATTGGATCTGCATGGATTCGAAGGGCATCGAGATCAGCACCAACAAGGACGTTCTCATCGGGGCAGAGAAGGACGACATCCAGAAGAAGCCAGGCGAGGAGAACTACATCCACCTGGACTCCGGCGGAGGAGCGCTTATCAGCGGCAAGGACATGTGCTTGGCTCAGTCCGGCAAGGCCTTCCTCACGCTGATGCCCGCCACTGCCATGTTCTGCATCAACGACGGGAGCGCGTGCGGCGTGCAGATCGACAAGGACGGCACCGTGACAATCTTCGGCAAGGACGTCCGAATCGAGGCACCCAAGATCACAATCGGCGACGCCTCCACCGATCTCACGCTGCAAGGCAAGAAGGTGGAAACGAAGAGCGCGGGACCGGCGAGCGTCAAGAGCGGCGCACCGGTCCAGATCCAGGGAGGTGCAGTGAACGTCGTGCCCGACTCGCCGCCCGTGGTCGGCCCCGCGCAACCGTCGGCCGGACGGGTTGCCAAGATGAAGCAGAAGTTCCTCGCGCTCTTCAAATGAACATGAGCTACGAACAGCGCGCAGACGACTGGATGGCCCTGCTGCTCGAGCAGCTTCGGCAGCATCGCATCCCCGCGGAACCCGTGCTGGGACTTCCGCCGGACGACTTCGATCCGTCGGAACTGAAGGCGGTCGTCGCGCGGGCGGAGCAAGCGCACACAGACGCCGTATCCGCCTTCGACGCCAAACTGCGCGAGCTTGGACTGTCCGACGAGAAATTGAGACAGGCCGCCGAACAGATGCCGACGGGATCCCCCCCGATCGCACCGGCCACCATCGCGGAGGATGCACCGCTCCAGGATGTGCTCAAGTCGCTCCAGGCGGCGCTCACCGGGGCCGAAGGCGCCTTCGACGCAGAGCTCCGCGAGATGGGACTTGACGACGAAACTCTGCGCCGCGCCACAGAACAGATGCCGGTGGCGCCGCCGGCGCAGGCGACGTTGCCGGACGATGCCCCCCTGCAGGACGTTCTCAACTCGCTGCAGGAGACGCTCAACAAGGCGGAATCGGGACTGGATGCCGAACTGCGGAAGCTCGGGCTCGACCCGGCCAATCTCCCGGAACCCCCTACGGAGCTACCAGCACCTTAGCCTGGCTCGGGGCGACGATCGTCCCCATCGGCATGTTCGCGTTCGCGCCGTTGTGCGCCGTCATCGAAGTCACCATCGCGATCTTCTTCCCCCCAGCCATCACCTTCATCGACCCCATCTTGATCACGATCTTGTCCATGTTCTTGCCCGACACCACGCCGCCCGCCACGCCCGCCTCGTCCCCCTGCGACATCGGCACTTCCGTCATCTCGACACAGACAGGCATGTTCTCGATCATCACCTTGGGGGAGAACTTCACCGCCATGGCCATCTGCCCGAGGTTCGGGTACGGGATCGGGACAGGAGGCGCAGGCGGCGCGGGCGTCTTGCAGACGTCCGGCATCGCCTGACACATCCCTCCAGCCTTGGTTGTCGCGGGAAGCATGCTCTACCCCAGGTAAATCTTTTCGCCGTCGATCTTCACCGGCCCGCGCGCCTGCTCCGTGATGCGCTCAGCGACGAGTGTGCTGTCGCCGTCGATCACCGAGCGCGTGCGCCCCGCGCGAAGATGCAGCGCGTCTGTCACCCAGCGATAGCAGCGGACGAAGCGTTCGAAAGCGACACCGGCGACCGTCTCGAATCGATCGGCACGCACCGTCACATCGTGCGCCTCGATTTCGATGGCTCCCCCCGCACGAATCGTAAGATCGCCGGGCGCGTCGAGCACCGTCTTCCCCCGGCCCTGGAGCACGCCGATGATGTACGTCTCATCGTCGCCGATGGCCAGCACGATGTCGCCGGGCTCGGGGCGATAGGGCGTTGCGAGCGCGAGTTGCGCCCACGCTTCGCGTCCACCTCGTTCAAGCTGAACACGATCGCCGTCGACCGCAATCACAGTTGCGGGTCCGAGCATGACTTGCGTGTCCGCGTACATGGCGTCCTCCTACCTGGGCTTGAAGGTTTCCGCTTCGAGAAGAGCGAGATCGGTCTTGCGCACACGCTTCAGCAATGCGCCCGACCAATTCGTCCCTTGCTCCGTCACCGCATGCAGATTGGCGTATTCGAGCTGTGCATCACTGAAGACCGCGACATCAAGCTTGGCGTATGAAAAGTCCGCGGCGCGCACGATCGCGCGCGCGAAGACGGCTCCCTGGGCATCGGCGCGCACGAATCGGCCGCGAGACACGTCGGCCCCCGTGAAGTCGGCCTTCACGATGCATGCCGCCTCGAACGACGCGCCCTGAATCACGGCGGCGGTGAAAACGGCTTCGCGCGCCTGGACGCCCGTGAAGTCCGGGGCGAAGCCGCGCGCCGACTGGAATCGCGCGCCCGCAAGATTCGCTCCCGAAAAGTCCGTCCCGCGGATCGTCGCCTTGAGAAACGCCGATCCGGCGAGATTTGCCTTCGCGAAGCGCGAGTGCGTGAGATCGCACCGCGAGAAGTCGGTCCCCGGCAGGTCCGCACCGGAAAGATCGACCTTCGAAAACGTTGCTCCCGTGAGCTTGGCGCCGGCGAGTTTGTCGTTCTGCAGCACGCATCCGATCACGCGCGCGCGCGCGAAGTCCGTCGCCGCGAATGTGCAACCGATGAGGGTCGCTCCCTCGATGTGAGCGTCGTGAAGCGTGGCGGCGCCGAAGTCGCAATCGCGAAGACTCGTGCCGACCAGGCTCGCGCCGGTGAAATCCGCGCCGTTCAGATCGCAGCCGACGAGTTCAGCGCCGTCGAGGACCGCCCCCGAGAGATCGGCACCGCGCAGCACGACCTTCTCGAGCGATTTGCCCGCGAGATTCGCCCGCTGTAGACGCACGCGACCCGCGTCGATGCCCACCGCGGGACCTTCGGCGAGGAGCGCAAGCAGCCGTTCGGCGGTTTCAGGCAAGTTTCGTTCCTCCGAGATTCGCCTTGGCGAAGCTCGCGCCATCGATCGACGCGCGGTGGAACTCCGCTTCGAACAGATTGGCGCCGACAAACTGCGCTCCGGCCAGCATCGCGCCCTCGAAATTCGCACGGAAGAGATTCGCCTCAAGCGCATTGACTCGCTCGAGATGCGCCTCGGTGAAGCGCGCCGACCGCAGGTCCGCCCTTGCGAGAAGCGACCGCTTCATCATCGCGCCGGCGAAGTCCGCGCCGGCGAGCGCCGCGCCCGTGAAGTCGCACTCCTCCAGTGCCGCTCCCTCCCACACGGAATCCTCGCCCCTGCACGCGCGGAAGTCGGCGCGCGAGAAGTCCGCGCCGGCGAGCGCCTTGAAGCCGGTCAGGTCGGCTTCGCGCAGAATCGCGCCCGGACCCCGCGTCTTCATGGCCGCCGCACCGATGAGCTTCGCCCCCTCAAGATCGGCGCTGGCGAGGCGCGCGCCCGAAAAGTCGGCGGCGCTGAAGTCCGCTTTCTTCGCTTTCGCCTCGCTCAGATCCGCATCGATGAACCGGGCCCCGGACCCGGCCGCCTGCGTGAGATCGGCGCGCGACATGGACGCGCGAGAGAAGTCCGCGTGCGCGACCGTGGCGCGGACGAGATTTGCCTCACCGAGTTTCGCGTCGGAGAAATCGGCTGCCGTGAGATCCGCATCCGTGAGGCGCGCGCCGGTGAGATCGGCCTTCGAGAAGTCGGCCATCGCGAGCTTCGTCCCCGCGAGATTCGTTCCACGCAGCTTGGCGCCCGCGAAGACCGCTTGTCCCAGATCGAGCGCGCTCAGATCGAGTCCCGACAGGTCCTGATCGCTGAAATCTCGCGCCGTGGCGACGCGCTCCCGCGTCCACGGCTCGGGCGGGGGACCCTGCAGGGTGGGCGGCGGCCCCACGGTTTGCGCGATCTGCGGCGCGAGCGCCTTGAGCCGCTCGTAGATTCCGCCGAGTCGCGCCACCTCGGCGCTCCGGGCCGCGGCACGTTTCGCTTCGACGTCCGCGAGATGCGCAAGCGCCTCCTGGGCCTCGCTGTCCGTCGGCTCCTCCGGCGGAGGAGGTGGCGCCTTGAGCAGATCCGAGAATGTCGCGGGAGACGCCGCAGGCGCGCTCATCGGCTCCGCGGCCACGATGAGATCGCGGATCTCGCGCATGCGCGGGGTCCGGATCGCCCATACGCCGCGCCAGACGAGGATCAGGCGCAGCCTGTCCATGTCGATCCACATCGTGTCGAGATTGAGCCGTACCTCCTTGAGGTCGGCGGCCCCGTCCGACTCGTTCACGAAGAGTCGTGCGCGCACGGCCGGCAGCATCGCTTCGAACGTCTCGTGCGCGGGATGCATGTTCTCGATGATGATGCGTTCGTCGCCCTTGAGATATCCCGGCAGCTGCTGGTCCTTCGGCGCCGCGTTGAACCAGCTCCAGTCGAAATCGGACGGGAAGCCGGGCCACCGCGCTTTCAGCCACGCCGGCCCGTAGGATCCGATCTTGTGCATCCGCTGCGGCCAGGCCGACACGATCGGCCCGAAGCCTGCCGGGTCGGGCCGGCCTTCGAGATCGACATTCGGATCCTCGAAGGGCACCACGTTCGGCAGCGGGCGGAACGGCTCGCCCTCGGGGCTCACTTCATCCACGAACCCGCGCCCCGCCGGGTTCTTCGGATAGCCGGTTCCGCCGTAGCTGCGCGCGTACGACACTTTCATCGACGTGAAGGGCGCAGGGTCCGAAACGCCGGAGAAGAGGACGAACTTGCGCGTCCTCACGCGATCCCCCACCACCGCGAGCCGCTTCATCCACTTTCCCACGCGCAGCCCGACGCGACAGACGATGTTCGGCCTCCCCTTCGGGAGGTGACAGCTGCCGACAAGGAGCATGTCCGCGTTCGGCTTGAACCAGGCGAAGTCGGACGGATAGATCAACGGCCGCGACGGATCATCGTCCTCGTGAACATCGCCTATCAGTCCGGCGGGCTCCGAAGCCGGCACGGCGGCGGCGCCCTTCTTGAGATCGAAGGTCCCCTTCACGATGAACGTCGCCGACAGCGCGTGGGGCGGAACCACGCTCACGCACCAGCCCGCCAGCAGCGGCGAGGCGTTGACGACTCTCACGGCGTGCGGATTTTACTGCGCGCGTCGCGCGGCCGTCACGAAGATTAGTCGGCGCCGTCGGTGAGTGCTATAGTCAACCGTCCGTCATGGAGAAAATCGACGACCTCGTCCTGTCGCAGATGCTCCTGGAACGAGGACTGGTGCCTCCGGACAAGCTCGAACGAGCGCGCACCGAGGCGACGCGGCTGAACAAGACGCTGGCCCAGATTCTCGTGGAGGAGAAGCTCATCGGCCGGGAGGACATCGATCACCTCCTGAGCGAGCACACGGTCATGACCGTCGCGGGCGCCTCGCCCGTATCGACCGGACGCAAGCCCGGCGCGGCGCCTCGTGCAGACGAGGGACTCCCGCCCGACGTGGTCGAGATGGCGAAGAAGCCCGACTACTGTTTCGAGAAGTTCATCCTCCTCGGTCTCCTCGGCCGCGGAGGCGCCGGCGAAGTGTGGAAGGCGTGGCAGCGCGACCTGCGCCGTTACGTCGCCATCAAGTTCCTCGAGTCGCGCGACGACGTGGACCTCGACCGCTTTTTCCTCGAGGCGCAGACGGCCGCGAGCCTGAGCCACCCGAACATCACGGCGCTCTACGAGCTCAACCGCCACGAGGGGCGCTATTACATCGTGATGCAGTTCGTCGACGGTGTGACGCTCGCCGTGAACGCGGGCAAGCTCGCGATGACGCGCGTCTGCCAATTCATCCGCGACGCGGCGCTCGCGTTCGACTACGCGCACAAGACGGGCATCATCCATCGCGACATCAAGCCGCAGAACATCATGGTCGATCGCGGCGGCCGCATCTTCGTCATGGACTTCGGACTCGCCAAGCGCCCCAAGGAGGACCGCGGCCACACGATCGAAGGGATGATCCTCGGAACGCCGGCCTATATGTCGCCGGAGCAGGCCGAGAGCAAGTTCTCGCAGATGGACCGGCGCAGCGACGTCTTCTCGCTGGGCGCGACCTTCTACTCGCTCGTGACGGGCAAGCCTCCCGTCTCGGGCTCGACGGCGATGGAGCGCCTCCGCCAGGTGATCGCGGGAGAGGTCGTCCCGGCCCGAAAATTCAACGCAAAAATCCCCGTGGAAATCGAGGCGATCGTCGCCAAGTCGATGGACCGCGACCCGGCGTTGCGCTACCAGAGCATGGCCGCGTTCGCGGAGGATCTTCGCAAATTCCTCGACGGCGAGCCGGTCACGGCTGCGGGGCCCACGATTGGCAAAGCGCTGCGCCACACGTTCCGCCGCCACCGTACGCCCATTCTCGCGGTGGGCGTGCTCCTCCTCGTGATCGGAGTGGCAACCGCGACCTTTTATGCCGCACGGCGCGGCAGCGTGGACGAGGGGGCGCTCCAGTCGAAGGACGAGGAGTTGAAGCGCAAGGAGGCTGAGGCGGCGGCGCGCGAGGAGCTCGACAAGGTGCGCGCCCTGTGGGTCGATTCCGAGCGCCTGTCGATGATCGAGCGCACGCCGTGGGCGAAGACGACGAAGTCCGCCGAAAGCGTGATCGTGGCGGCGAGCGTCGCCCTCCAGGCGCATCCGAAGCTCACCGAAGCGCGACTGCTGCTCGCCCGAGCGTATGCACTCCGGCAAGACTACGAGGCGGCGGAAAAGGCGCTCAAGGAAGCGATCGAGCGCGACCCGCTCCACGCCCATGCGCACCGCGATCTGGGCATCCTCCTTCACTTCTGGGCGCACGAAACCGACATCCAGCGTGAATGGAACGGACGACGCGGCACTCCGGCCGGGGATGAGCTCCGGGCCCGTTCGAAGCCGGCCCTTGCGACGTTTCTTCAGAGCGCGGTGAAGAAGGAGCCGTATGACGTGGCGCTCTGCGAATCCGCGTCCTTCTTCGCCGAACGCGACTGGCCGAAGGCGGAGGAGGCGGCGCGGCGCGCGATCGAAATCAATGCCGATCGCTGGGAGGCGCATTTCTTCCGGGTGAAAACGCTGCGGCGCATGGGACGACAGAACGATTCCATCGTCAGCGGCGAGCTGCTTGGACGCCTCGCGCGCAACAATCCGATCGCCCTTCACGCGGCCGCCGCGGCGAATCTCGGCTTCGTGCCCAAGGGCGATTACGACATGGGGCCAGCATGCGAGCGTGCGAAGAAGTTTGTGGACCAGCTCCTCGGTGTGCGCGGTGATGCGCCGGCGTACGTGATGCTGCGCGGGCTGGTACATCTCATGCGCAAGGAGTACGACGCCGCGCTCGGCAATGCGGATCTCCTCGTCAAGACCGCCCCCACGCGCCCCGACGGTCTCGTGCTGCGCGGCATGGCGCACCTGGAATCGAAAAACGCGGACAAGGCGCTGCAGGCGATCGACGAGGGCGGGCGAGCCCACCCCAACTTGGCGGTCTTCGCGGTCCTGCGCGGACAGGGACTCCTGCTGCAGCAGGACGCTGAAGGCGCCCTCGCATCGTTCGTCCGCGCGATTGAGCTCGACCCGGACAACCTCGAGGCGCACCTCGCGCGCGGGCAGTTGCGCATGATGATGCGGCGGATCGACGACGCGCTGTCGGACTTCGAACGCGCCGCGCAGCTCGATCCGTCGACCGGCTTCCTCCACCTCAACTTTCTCGTCTCGTGCGAACGGTGGGACGACACCGTCACGTTTGCGAGCAAGTACAAGGTCCACATTCCCAACGATCCGGCCATCTACATGTTCATGGGCATGGCGCAGTTTCAACTCAAGCGCTTCCTCGATGCCGCGGAAGCCCTGACCGTCGCCGACCGCCTCCTCCCCAGCGCCTCCACCATCCTGCGGTATCGCGGCATGTCCTATCTCGGGCTCAAGGAGTACGAGAAGGCCTTCCGCGACTTCCAGCGCACAGTCGAGATGTTTCCACAAGATGGCGTCTCGTGGTGTCACCGCGCCGTCGCGCTCGCGGGTCAGACCAAGTACAAGGAAGCCCTCAAGAGTTTTGAGGAGGGCTTCAAGCGCACGCCGGAGATCCGGCCTCAATTCGAAGCCGCGTACGCGGATTTGAAGAGGCGCGTCACGGATTGACGGGGCCCTGAGCGCATCGTGAATTCTGGTTCACGATCGGCGCATGACTGTTTCGCTCACACGGATTCCCGCTCGAGACCGTCACGCCGAGCCGGCGACGGAACCGACTCGCGCTCGACGGACTTCCATCGATCCAGGATCCACCACCACTGCTCGGGCCGCTTCCGGATGGACAGCTCCAGCTCCGTCGTGACGCGCTGGGTCATCGCGCGCACGGCGTCTGGTTGCGAGTGGAACTCCGCCGGCAGGGCCGACAATCGAAGCGTGCAGTGGTTTGCGTCCCCTGCGCGGTGGATCTCCGCAAAGATGATCGGACTCCCGCATCGCAAGGAGAGCAGCGCCGGGCTGCCGTGCGCCGAGGCGGGACGCCCGAAGAAGTTGACCCTCACGCCGGACCGCTTCGCGTCCTGATCGATTTGCACGACGATCGCACCATTCTCGCGCAGGGTGCGGAACATCCCCGCAAGGGCGCCGTCCCTGGGGATGATCTTCAGTCCGGTCGAAGTCCGCAGGCGCGTGAGCCATCGATCGAGATACCGGTTCACGATGGGACGCGCGATCGAAGTAAGCGGGAAGCCGGCGAGCTTGGCCGCAAGACCCACCAGCTCGTAGTTTCCCTGGTGCCCGATCACGAGAATGGCGCCGCGCCCGTCCTGGCGCGCGCGTTCGAGGAACTCGAGCCCCTCGAAGTGGACCGCGCTCGCAAGCCGGCGTTGCGCAATGATCCGGGGAACCATGAGGAGTTCGGCGAAGGTCGTCGCGATCTCCTCGAACACGCGCGTGATCAAGGGATCCACGTCCCGCGGCGCGACCAGGCCGGATCGCTCCAGGTTCTTGCGGGCGATGCGCACGTGGCGACGGTCGAGGAGGCGGGCGAGCCGCCCGATGCCGATGCCCAGCATCCGCACGTGACGGCGGGGGAAAATCTGGACCGTCATCAGCACCATCCGGACGGCAAGATAGATCACGAACTCGACGGGCGGGATCAGCGTCCAGTGCCCGCGCGGCGACGTGCTCATGTGCGCGGCGGCTACAGGGCGGCGCGGCAGCGGGCCTCGAGAGCGGCCATCTCGCGATCCACGCGCTCGCGGATGGATTCGCACGTCGCGCGATCCGCATCCGCGGGGACACTGATCGGCTCGCCGTAACCGAGGACCATCGACGAGAACGGGAAGGGGAACGCCGTGCGATCCCAGTTGCGGAATTCCTTTGCCCGCGCGAGGGCGCACGCCATCGGCAGAAGGGGGGCCTGCGAGGCCCGCGCGGCGAGGATGCATCCCAGCTTCGCGACACGGGGCGGACCCTTGGGGCCATCCGGTGTCAGCAGTGCGGGATGGCCCGCCGCGATGAGGTGCGCCATGTCGCGAAACGCGGCTGAGCCACCGCGACGGGACGATCCCCGCACGACCCAGTGGCCCAGTCGTCGGAGAAGTCTCGTGGAGATTTCGCCGTCTCGACTCCAGCTCGACATGAACACCGCCTTGCGACCCGCGAGCATCTCGACGCTGAGCAGCATGTGCTGGTGCCAGAGCAGCCCGATGAAGGGCCGCTGGCCATGGACGATCGCGGCTCGCCCGCCACAGTTCAGCGTCTTGCGTCGAACGGTGGCGAGCACCGTCCTCACAAACCAGGGTCCCATGCTCGGAGAGAGAGCGAGGACAAACCCGTCGAGCCATCGCCGCTTGTCGGAGGAGGAATGGCCGTGGGCCCAGCGCGCCGTGCCCGCGTCCGCGCGCGCGCGTGCATCGATCGCCATCGCAAGCGTGGCTGAACTTCCCATGTCGTCGTTGAAAGTCTACGCCATCCGGCGCGCGGTCGCTCACCGCGGTAGCGGAAAGCGCAGCACGGCGGAGTTGGCACAATTCGTATGTGAGTTCGTGCCGCCGCACATCCCCACTCTGGGAGATACCGAAAAAACGCCGAATTACCTAAAGATGCTAGTGCGTTCTCAAGGCGCCTGACGAAGACCCGCCCGCCGAATGCAGTCCTTGGGGGGTGCCGATCTCGGCGGGATGCCCGAAGCCGCTGTGCTCACCGTGGGAACGTTCGAGGACCGGAGTGCCCATGCTGCGATGTCCGCCGCCTGCCGATCCGCCCGCCGCGTGCAGATATCCGCCCGAAGCTCCCGCACCGCCGCCCTGTCCACCGCCGGCCGATCCGCCCGAGGCTCCCGCACCAGCCCCCTGTCCGCCGCTGGCCGAGGCAGCGGACGGATTCACCTTCCCGCCCGGAGCTCCCGCATTACTCGTCTGTCCAATGCTGCTCTGCATCGTCATCTCCCTATCATCGGGTGTCAGATTCGCGAAGCGTCACTGTATCGCGCGCGGGCTTCGAACTCAAACATGACAACGCCGCCCCCGGCCGTCGCACTACGGCGACCGCATCGCGCGCCGGGCCACCCATGCAATCCAGCCCGTGACGGCAATGCTGACGACGAGGCCGGCGACCAGGAAGACTCGCTCGACGAGAGTCGTCCCGACCTCGCGCGTGGCCACATCCTGAAGGGTATGAAGCGTCGTCCCCAGCCACACGTACACGGCGAGCGTCGGCAGCATGCCCAGCGCCGAACCGGCAACGAAGCTCCGTATCGACACGCCTCCGGCGCCGAAGAACCAGTTCATCGTGTTCGACGGGATGAGGGGCGACATGCGCGTGAGCAGCACAAGCACGAATCCCCGATCCCGCGCCGCACGCACCAGCGATGCGAGTTTCGGGCGCTCCGCCATCGCCGACTCGACCGGCTCGCGCGCCACCGTCCGCGCCGCAAGCCACGCCAGCACGCCTCCCGTCAGATTGCCGGCGAAGGCGATAGTCGCGCCCAACCACGGTCCCAGAACGAATCCCGTGCCGATCGCGAGCACCCAGAACGGCACAAGGCACGTCGTCGCGACCGCGAAGACGATGCCGATCAGGATGGGGCTGCCTCGCGAAGCCTCAAGCGCGGTCACCACCCCCTCGCGGACCGGCAGGATCGCCATCGCGATCCCCACCCCCGCGAGGACCGCCGCCGCGACGATGGCGCGCCTCACCGCGCGGACTGTACCATGCTCCCCATGCGTCCCGCCATCGCGCTCGCCCTCATCGCTCTCTTTGCGTCGAGCGCCGACGCGCAGAGCTGACCCGCCTGAAGCAATCCCTCGATGCCGAGGGACCCCTCGACCGGTCCGGTCGGGTTCGTCACCGTGCGCCTGACACAGCAATACGTGCATCTGGACGGCAGTCATCCAGACGCGGATCCCGTGCCGAACACGCACATCATCGCGCTCGACTGGTTTCGCACCGAGCTCGACGTCCACTGGAGCTTCGCGCCGGTATGGGATCTCGAGCTCGACATCCCGTTTGACGTGAAGTCCATCAAGGCGCGCTACGAACTGCCCGACGGCACCTCGTTCGACAACCCGCAGGGGAATCTGCACCATCGCACGGAGCGGCTCGACGGACTGAGCGATCTCCGGCTCCTCCTCAACTGGCGGCCGTCGAGCATCGCCGTGACGGGCGATCTGCTTCACCTCGGCGCCGGCCTCACGCTGCCGACCGGCCGCACGACGGAAGATCCGTACGCCCTGGGCGCGATGGGACTCGAGCACCAGCACATCCAGTTCGGCACCGGGACCGTCGATCCGGTGCTGCGACTCGACTACGCGTTTGACATCGAGGGCTGGGGCGCCTCCTGCTCGCTCGGCCTCCAGCTGCCGCTCTACAAGAACCGAAACGACTACATCGGCTCGCCCCTCTTCGATCTCTCGATCGGACCGCGCGTCGCCATCAGCGAAGGCTGCGCGATCGCGATGACCTATCGCCTCGTTTATCAGGGCCGTGCATTCTGGGACAACGTGCTGGACGAAAACACCGGCTACGTGCAGCAGGCTGTGGCGGTCACCGTGCCCGTCCGGCTGGGCGGCGGCGTCACGCTCGTGCCGACGCTTCTGCGCACGATTTCGATCCGCACGCGCGACGACGCCGATTCCTACGAGATGGATTGGATGTTCGCGGTCTCGCTGGACGTCGCGCTCGAGCGGGCGACCTCTGCACCTTGAAGGCGCCCCAGGGGGCGCCGTCCGCATCCCGCAGGGAGGTGGACGCGCGCCCCCTTGAGCTCAAACTCATTCCGGCCTAGCGCAGGACCAGGAACGACAACTCCGGCGCGCGCTTGCGACATACGGTCGCGGCCACGCCGGCGCGCAGGATTCCCCGGACACCGTTCAGTCGCGCGAGGATCAGATCGGGGTCGCCGCTTTCCGCTGTCACCGTGACGAGCAGCCGCGACGCGTTCGGCGCCGGATCGACGGACACCACGGTGAGCGAAAGCAGCACCTCGTCATCGAACTCACCCGCCAGTGCCAGCGAGATCGCGCGCGCGACCTGCCCGCAGAGACGGAGTGCCTTGATGTCGGGTCGGGGTCCTTCATCGATTGAGTTGTCTTCGTACTTGCGACGTTTCATAAAGCTCCCACGAGGGACGTGCGAACAGAGTATCTCCACGTTCTGTGCGCGGGAGCCCGCCGCCGGGCCGCTTAACCGCGGATGGACGGGAGGCTCGTCGCGCGAGCGATTGACGCAGTACGGTGCACGACAGGCCTCCTTTCCGATTGAACGACACCAGAGTATCAATCCCGCGCCCGGAGATCAACGCGCTCCGTCGTGCGGTTGTCGCCACCGGCTGAGCACGTCGTCTACGGCGCCGCGCACGGAGCGCCGTGCTTCCCGCTTGTCTCGGATTTCATCCAAGGTCGCGTCGTACTCGGTGTGCTGATGCCGCACATGCGCCTGCACGGCCAGCCGGATCGCGTCCGGCTCGAATTCCTTCGCCGCCGCCGATCGTCCCACGCGGCCGCTGTATTTGCGACACGCGTGGCCGGCGATCTCCTGCGCCTCAGGGACCGGGCACGATGGAAAGAGCTCGAGAATCCGTGCCTCAAAGCTCGCGATATACCGCGCATCGGCGATCGCATCCTTCGCGCGGCGCTTCACCGCGATCGCGCCCCGTTTTGCCGCGTCCGCCTTGCACTCGACCTGCGCCCGCGCAAGCGCTGCCGCCTCGACAAGCGCACCCCGGCGTTCGACGCGCTTGCGCGCACGGAAGAATGTCACGACGACGGCCGATCGCGACGAGTGTCTTGCCGCGCGCCGGGAGAGTGCCGCATCACCGGACGCTAAAAAGACCAGGCCGCCGAACCCGGCGCATTGCATGCAGCGGGCGGCCGGATCCACTTGAACGAAATCGCCGCGGCGAAGAATGGCGCCGCAGCCGACGCACGCGTCCTCATCCTTGTCGCTGATCCAGACGACGGGGCGTTTCTCTTCGGCTGCGCCCATGGAGGAATCTCCGATCACTTGCCGCAGCACTTCTTGAACTTCTTCCCGCTGTCGCATGGGCAGGGATCATTGCGGCCAACTTTGGACACCGCCTGAAGCTGTCCCGGCACGGACTCCGCCGCGTCGAGCACATCCCGAACGGCGGCGGAGACATCGTCGTTCTTACCGAAGAGCGCGACCTCGTTGTCCACCGCGTCGCCGGCGTCAGGACTGTGGGCATGATCGTCCTCCTGGGCCCACTGCGCCTGTCGCTGCTGAATCTTGGACTCATCGTAGAAGCTCAGCCAGTCCAGCGGCTCTCGCAGGTCCGCGTGGCCCCGCTGGAAGTGCCGCTCGACGTCCTCCCTCGCGAAGATTTCCCCGTCCGCAGCCTTGAGAAGAAGCTCCCGGTCGTCGGGGATCAGGAAGTCCAGCAACTCCCTGGCGGCGAAGGTCCGCACGTCGGGGGGCGACGACGCGTCACGCACAATCGAACGCAGCACTGACGCGGCTTCCTCGCGACACCCTGCGTGCGCTTGCCCGATGCCTGCGACTCCTTCGCTCACCCAGATGCGCACGTATTCGCGGACGGCGCGATCCGTCGCCACTGTCCGGAGGTGCGCCAGGGCGGAAGGCCCGAAGGACGCCAGCAGCCAGCGCACTGGGTCGAAAATCCACTCCACGTCGTGCACATCCGCGTTATCCAGCGCGCGCACGAGCGCCTCCACGGCGCCCTCCGGCTTCATTGCCGCCAGGATGTACGCGGCATGCACGGGCGCCCAAAACCCGGGTAACTCTTCCTCCCACGCGTCGTCGTCATCGAGAATCTCGATCAGCCGCGGCGCAATCCTCGCGCCCCGCCGAAGGAACTCGTCCACCACGACTCGCGAAAGCCGGTCCTCCTCCGAGAAGAGCAGATCGCAAAGGGCCGCGTCCGACATCGACGCGTACGCAGTCTCCATCAGCTCCCCCTCGTCCGACTACTTCGCCCCCTCGGTCGCGGCGCGCGCCCACGTCCGCCAGCGCGCGTCCAGCTCGGCGACCGGCCAGCCGAACACCTTCGCGAGCGACGCCTCGCCCGTGTCCTTCTGCGCCCGCACGTCGGCGAGAAACGCGATGAGTTTGTCGCGATGCTCCGTGAGGAGGAAGTCGAAGAGGCTCCACGCCTTCACCGCCTCGGGGCCGTCGAACTCCGCCCACGTCGTGCACTTCATCACGGCAACGATGTCGGGATCCTTCCCCTCCTCAAGCCAGCTCTTCAGCACGATCCGCCAATTCTTCGGATCGCGGAGGTTTCGCGCGTTCGCGCCCGTCCCCGTGCTGGCCATCGCGACGCACGCCCACACAGCCGTGTCCATGATTTCCGACGTAAACCAGAGCGCCGCGGCTTCAAGCAACCAGAGCGCGCGCGGGCCAGCCAGCGCCGCCATCATCGCCTGCACCGGATAGTGGATGACGAAGTCCTGCGGGTTGCTGATCGGTCGATCCCCGGTCCGCGCGACGTGCATGGGGTAGCTTCCGTGGCCCTGGTTCTTTTTCGACCAGGCCTTCTGCTCCGCCGTCCCCTTGTGGAACTCGTCGATGCACTTCTCGTATTGCGCGGCGTCCTTGAAGAGCACGAAGGTGTACTTCTCCTTCAACAACGACTGCTGTCCGAGCGCCTTGTGGAACATCGCCCAGCAGTGCTCGGCGCGCTGCACGAGGTCGGTGAGCGCCGCCTGGTCGAGATGCGACGATTCGATCAGAAAGTGCTCGCTCGAACGGCGCGCAAGCGTCACGCCTGTCTTCTCGCCGACGACCGACTTCCCCGTGTCCTCCGCCCCCGACGGCGCCTTCGCGACTCCACCCGAGACCTCCTCGCGCAGCGTCCGAGCCGAGGGCAACCGCCACACGCCGTCCTTTCCCTTTTCGTAGCCGAGCTTCTTCCGGGCTGATTCTCCGCCCGGGTAGAATTGCATCGCTTCGCGCCAGGCCGCCTCGCTCTCGGCCTTGAGCCCCGCCTTCTCAGCGAGATTTCCGATGGCCGTCCATTCGAGACCGATCGCCTTCTCCGCATCCGCGAGTCGCTTCGCCGCGTCCGCGTGGAGCTTGAGCAGCTCCTCCTCCTTGCGCGGCGCGTTCGATGTCTTCACGGTCGCGCCCGGATCCCTTTCCCAGCCGCCCCCCTCTATTCGTCGCTCACCCAGGCGCCGGCGGGCATCCTCGTTCTCGGGGTCGAACCACGCCGCGCGCGAGTAGTGCAGTCGCGCCGACGCGTGCTGCTCCTTGTCGGAGAGGAAGGCGCCGACTGAAATCAGCTTCGTGGCCGTCAGCTTCTTCGCTCCCTCCAGTCGCTGGCGATACTCCCAAGCGGGGTCGCCTTCTTGCGCGATGGCGAGAACACACACCAGTAATGCCGCCCGAGTCATGCGCGCTATCGTACCGGGCGGCGGTTATAATGCTCGAAATTCGAATGGACAGCGCGGAATCGGATCGCACCACGCAACCGTTCGATCCCACGATACGCGTCGATCTCAATCCCGCGGGCACACCCCTGCCCGCGATGCCGACCGAAGTGGGACGCGCGGACCCCTCATCTCGATTCGGAAAGTTCATCCGCACCCAGAAGCTCGGCGCCGGCGGGATGGGCGAGGTCTGGAAGGCCTGGGACACGGAACTCCACCGCTGGGTCGCCCTCAAGTTCCTGAAGGGGGGCGACGATACGGAAATCGCGCGCTTCCGGCGCGAGGCGCAGATCGCCGGAAAACTCAGCCATCCGAACATCGCGGCGATCTACGAGGTCGGCCAAGACCAGCAGCGCTTGTTCATCGCCATGCAGTACGTGCCGGGGCGCACGCTCGACGGGGAACCGCGCACCGATCTGCGCCGCCTCGCACGCCTCGTTCACGACGCGTCGCGCGCCGTGCACTTCGCGCACGAGCAGGGCGTCGTCCACCGCGACCTCAAGCCGGCGAACCTCATGGTCGACAGCGAGCGTATCTTCGTCCTGGACTTCGGCCTCGCCAAGCACGCCACGACCGACGGCCAGCTTTCCCTCTCCGGCACGATCGTCGGCACTCCCGGGTTCATGTCGCCCGAGCAGGCCATAGGCAATCCATCTCAGCTGGACCGTCGAAGCGACGTCTACTCGCTCGGCGCCACGCTCTACGCCGTCCTCGGAGGGAAGGCGCCCTTCCACGCCGAGAATCCGTACCAGGCGCTGCGCCTCGTCGTCGAGCAGGAACCCGTGCGGTTGCGCAGCGTGAATCCCGACGTCCCCACCGATCTCGCGACGATCGTCGCCAAGGCGATGGACAAGGAGCCTGCACGCCGGTACGCCACAGCGCACGAGTTCGCCGACGACCTTCAACGCTGGATCGACGGCCGCACGATTCTCGCCCAGCCGGCGGGCCCCGTCACGATCGCGACCAAGTGGATGCGACGGAACAGGGTCGTCACCGCCACGGTGACCATCGCCGCCACCCTGCTTGCCGCAGCGCTCTGGCGGATGCGCGCGAGCGACGAGCAGATCCGGCTTGGGCAGCTCGGAGGCGTCGCGTACGAGAAGAGGCGTGCGCTCAGCACGCCCCTGATGACGCGTGCGGCCGAGCGGTGCGATCGCATCTTCGTCGCGCTTCATCAGCCCGGGGCCACGGTAGACGCCGTCCGCTCGGAACTCAAGCAGGCGCTGGCCGACGCGGACCAGGGACTGGCGCTCGCCCCGGACTACCGCGACGCCTACTACGTGCGTGCGCGCATCCGCCTCATCGCAGGAGATCTCGACGGCGCGCTCCAGGACATAGGCGAGATGCTTCACCGGCAGCCATCGCATCTCGCGGCACGGATGATGCGGCTACAGATCAACGTCGAGCGCGAGGCTCGCGAAGAGGTGGAGGCGGATGCGAGCTTCCTCAATCGCACTCCCGGCACGCCGGTGGAATCAATCGCCCACTCCGCGGCGCTCGTTGCGCTGGTGCGCGGAGACTGGAAGCAGGCCGCGGGCTCCTTCACGGCACTGATCGAGAAGGACCGTCGGAACGTCGAACTGTACAAGCTTCGCGGGGACGCCGGCGCGATGGGTGCATCCGCGCGCGGTACGGATCGCGACCGCCTGGCGGCGGAGGCGATCGCGGACTATCGGGAAGCGGTGGCGATGCGGCCCGCGTACTACGAAGCGCACCGCGCGTGGGCGCGCCTCCTAAACGGCGAGGAGCGCATCGCACGCCTGCGGGAGTGCGTAAAGGTGCACTCGGAATGCGATCCGGCCCTCGCAGAGCTCGCCGAATGCATGCTCGGCGAGGCGCGCCGCGTGCGCGACGTACTCGAGTGCCTGGATTCGCTGAGGCGACGGCGCACCGCCGATATGGACCTTCCCCTCCTCGCGGGCATCCTCCGATTGCGCCTCGGCGAGGCGGAGCGCGCGCTTCGCGACTTCGACGACGCACTCGCCCTGCAAGCGCGCCCTGAGATCCGCGCCGATCGCGCGGTGGCCCTCGCGTTTCTGGGCCGCACGCGCGAAGCGGAAGCCGCGTTTGAGACCCTCGCGTCTGATGCGACGTGCGGCGTACTTGCGCGGCGAAATCGCGCGACCCTGCGCCGCGGTGCGCATCACATCGTGTCGGGCGACGCCGCCGGTGCGCTGATGGAAACGGCCGAGATCGAGGACCCGATCGCACTCTGCAATCGCGCGGCAGCCTGCCTCGCGCTCAAGGACTGGGAGGGCGCAAAGCAGTCGTGCGAACGGGGACTGAAACTGTGCCGCGAGGACGACGCGCTCACCCGCGAGGCGCTCCGGACGAACCAGGCGCTCGCGAACGACCCCGAATCCACGCGCCCGATGCGCGTGATCGAGGCGGGCCCGATGACCCTGGCCGTTTCCGCCAACGTCGTGCTCCACTCCGGCCGAATCATCGCGATCTACGAAACGTACCTGTGCAGCGTGCCGGTCGTTGTTCGCGATCACACGCGATCGCGCTGAAGACCCGCTTCGTCATCCACCGCTTCCGCGGTCGATGGCGAGGGCGACGGGGCTCGAACCCGCAACCTTCGGCGTGACAAGCCGATGCTCTAGCCAATTGAGCTACGCCCCCGCGTGACGGCCTTCGCGGGCACTACCTCATACCAACCGACAAGGGGGGCGTCAAGTTCGCACCGGGCGCCGGAATACCCCGGCGCGCCCCGGCTACTGCTGGCCGACCGTGAGCACCTTGCCGCAGTACGGGCACGCGTAGATCACCTCGCGGACGGCCTCCCCCACGTCGCGCTTCGCGGGCGCGACCTTGACCAGCAGCTCCGGCGTCACCGTGTGGCCGCAGTGCGGGCAGAGCGCGTGATCCGCGTGGCGCTTGATCGCCGAGCTTTCCTGCCGTCGCGACTCCACCTTGAACTGCTGGCCGCAGGTCGGACACTGCACCGCGCCCGCGTCCGACACCGGCTGGGGCCGCTCGGGATCCACCAGGATGTCGAGCTCCGTCTCCTGCATGTCCACGCCAGGCGCGTCCTGATGGCAGCGCCAGCAACCCGTGAACTGATCTTCATTCTGCTCGCCGCACTTCCCGCATTTCCACATGCGCTAACCTTCCGTGTGCCAGCTGGAAAAACCGAGTACGGCCCGGCATGAATGGCAGTAATACATTTTCTCGCGGACGTAAATCGTCACTTCGATCTCAGAGGACTCCATCGTCTCCCACGTCAGCTCCGCGCGACAGTACGGACAGAGCGGCCCCCCTTCGACCCGTTTCGACCGCGATTTCCCCGACGCAAGCTTGCGCTCCGACTCGATCATCGTCGGCGAATGCGCCAGGCACGAAAGACAGAGCGCGCCGCGCCCCTCGAATTTGGTTCCGCACCGACGGCACTTGCTCCGCGTGCTCACCATGAAGGAACCAATAATACGATATGGGCGGAGAATCCAGCAGACAGAATGCTGCAGCCCTGTCCTAGCGTCTGCGGCGGACCGCGAGGATCGCGAAGAGCAGCACCAGGGGCTCCCATCCCACCAGCCCGCACCCTCCCCCGCCCCCTCCGCCCCCACCCGTAACCGTGATGACAACCGTGTTCTTCGCCGTAATACCTTCCGCGTCCCGAACGCGCAGCGTCACCGTGTACGTTCCCGGAGTCGCGAAGGTGTGCGAAACCGTCGTGTTCGCGTCCGGGGCGACGCCTGAGAATGTCGTGAATGCCGAGCCGTCGCCGAAATCCCATCGATGATCGAGGATGTCGCCGACCGGCGCCACGTCGTGACCGTGCCCCTGAAACGTGACGGACAGGGGCGCGCTCCCGCCGTAGGTGCTTGTCAACTCGATGTGCGCAGACGGAGGCGAGTTCCCCGCCGAGATGCAGACGACGTCCTGCGTGATCGACCCGGTCGCGCCGGTGCTGTCCGTCACCGTGAGCGTGACCTCGCGCGTCCCCGTCGTCGTGTACGTGTGCCCCGCCGACGCGCCCGACCCTGCCGGCGTGCCGTCGTCCCAAGTCCAGCTGTGCGATGCGATTGATCCGTCGTGGTCATACGACGCACTGCCGTCGACGGTGAACGAGAGCGGGGGCGGCCCCGAGGCGGGCGTGCGCGTGAACGACGCGAACGGGGCGAAATTGCCGGCGCCATCCGCCTGCACCCGCCACACCTCGCCGGAGAGCGTGCAGAAGTACAGCGCGCCGTCCACACCCACCTCGATGTCCACGGGCTCGTTGTGACCGGTGACGAACGAGAACGGCCCCGACGTGATCGAGCGACCGTCGGCGCTGACGCGCGCGCGATAGATGATGTCGCTCCCATAGCCGACGTAGAACAGGTCGCCGCCGAACGGCATCGTCGAGCCCGTCGGATAGAACAGCAGGTCGGTGATCGCGATGGTGCCGGGGGACGTGTAGTACGTCGGGCTCTCGATCCCGGCCACCGCGCCCGTGGGCCCCGTGTACGTCGGCCACCCGTAGTTGCCACCCGCCACCAGCAGGTTGATCTCGTCGGTCGAGCTCGGCCCGTTTTCGGCACAGAACATCTGCGACGTGCCGGGACGCACGCAGATGCGGAAGGGGTGCCGGTGGCCGTACGTGTAGACGGCGTTTCCCGCACCGAACGGATTGCCGGGCGCCGCGGTCGCCGGCACCGTGCTGGTATCGAAACGGAGGACCTTTCCCTTCCAGTTCGTGGTGAGCTGCGCATCGGTGATCGTGGTGTTGTTCTCGCCCACGGCGACATAGAGAAATCCGTCGGGTCCGAAGCAGAGACCTCCGCCGTCATGATTGATCGCGGCGAACGGGATGCCGCTGACCATCGCGACGCGCGCCGTACCGATGTCGCCGACGGTCGTCCAGCGATAGACGACCTGCTCCGAGCTGCTGATGCTGACGAACGCGTAGACGTACCCGTTGGTGTCGAACGCCGGATCGACCGCCAAGCCCAGGAAGCCGCTCTCGTTGTTGTTCGCGCCCCCCGTGCCTCGATAGACGGGGCTTACGGTGGCATAGTCGGCGGCGAGGAGCGCACCGTTGCGAAAGACGCGGATGCGCGCGGTGGCGGTGGCGCTTCCGGCGGGAGAGCCCTGCTCACCGATGAGAAGGCGGCCGCCGGAAATGAAGGCCAAGGCGACCGGACGACTCAGCCCGGTGAGCAGCTGGGCTTCGTTGAATCCCGCAGGCACGGTTCTTCTGGGCGCCCAAGCGCCGCCCAAAGCAGCGAGAGCGAGGATCCAACAGGTTAAACGCATAGATCTGCCACTATATCTAGGAACAACCGCTCCGTCCTGATCGGGATCGGGATTGGGATCGCGCGCTACCGCGCCACGCGCCACACCCCGTCGTCCGTGTTCCACGCCAGGCGCGGGCGGCTCTCATCGAACCAGCAGAGCCACGCGTCGGCCGCCTTCACGTGATCCTTCTGGTCGAGGTCGAATTTCTGCCCCGTCACGAGGCAGAGCGTGTGGAGCAGCGGGAAGAAATCGAGATTGACGGCGAGCTGACGGGCGCACAGTTCGAGGGTCGTGCGATCTCCCGTGAGGAGTTTGTCGAGGTGCTGCGACCACTGGTCGCGGAAGAGCTTCTGCATCACGGACTTGAAATAGATGTTCGTGCTCTTCGCGCTCAGCTTCTTGAACTCGGTTTCAGAGAACTTGATCTTCGGCATTTTTTCGGCCATGGCCTGTACTTCCAGTCTACGCCACGAGGGCCGAATTGCCAAACCGCCGGAGCGCCGCTAAGATGCGCGCGTGACCTCCCAGAGCGACTCGTCGAAGCTTCGCCGCGTCAGCGTGGCGCACAGCCCCGACAGCGACGACGCGTTCATGTTCTACGCGCTCTCGAAGGGGAAGGTGGACACGCGCGGCTGCGCCTTCCATCACGAGCTGCACGACATCGAGTCGCTCAACCTGCGCGCGCAGGAGGGGTTCTACGACGTCACGGCGATCAGCTTCCACGCGTATCCGTACGTGCGGCACCACTACCGGCTGATGACGTGCGGCGCGAGCGTCGGCGACGGCTACGGCCCGATCATCGTCGCGCGACGGCCGATCACGCTGCAGGATCTCGACGAGCAGACGATCGCGGTGCCCGGCGCGCTCACGACTTCGTTCCTCGCGCTCAAGCTCCTCGTCCCCGACGCGCGCACGAAGATGGTTCCGTTCGACAAGATCATGGAGGAGGTCGTCAAGGGACGCGTCGACGCCGGGCTCATCATCCACGAGGGACAGCTGACGTACGCGCAGGAGAAGCTGCACCGCATCATCGATCTCGGCGAATGGTGGACGCGCGAGACCGGCCTGCCGCTGCCGCTCGGAGGCAACGGGATCCGCCGCGACATCGATCGCCCGACGGCGCTGAAAATCTCGGACGCGATACGCGACTCGATCACGTACGCCCTCGAGCACCGCAGCGAGGCGCTCGATCACGCGCTCAACTTCGCCCGCGGCATGGACCGGAAGCTCACCGACAAATTCGTCGGGATGTACGTGAACCAATACACCGTCGAGCTCGGCAAGCGCGGCGAGGACGCGCTGGCGCTGCTGCTCAAGCTCGGCCACGAGGCGGGGATCATCAAGGAACTCGTCGAGCCGGAGTTCATCGAATAACCCCGTCCTGTTCGGATTAACGCAGAGCGCGCGGCGTTGCCGCGGAGGGGTTCGGGGCGCAACCTTCGGGCCATCCGCCGGCCCGCGCAATGCGCGGGCGCGGACAGCCGGGCGGAAAATCCGAAACCGACCGCCCCATCTGCCGGAGGTTTCGGATTTTCCGCCCGGCTGTCCGCCCATGCGGGCTTCGCCCGCATGGCGGCGGATCTCTGCGGCACCTCTGCGATCTCTGCGTTCATCCGGAGAAGTCGCCGTGACAAGAATGTCCCCGATCTGCCGGAGCTCCCGATACGAATTCGTGCGAGAAAATCCGGGGCGACTTCACGGATCGGTCCCGACACGCCATCCGGGACCTCCCGGACGCGACTTGGGAATCGCTTCGAATTCTCACGACTTCGCCTTGACAGACACTACAGGTCGTGGCATCCTGCTCTACAGGTAGTACAGGTTGTGCTCAGGTTCTGACCCTGTCGAAGCGGTGTCCGTCACGGCGCGGAGTCGTCTGAGGGGAACGTCGAGAGAGAGAGGGTCCTGCCCGAAGCACGCCCATCGTATCTTTTTTGAACGCTTCGGAAGTTCGGGGTTTCGGTCAGGGGGGGGAATCACAGATGGAAAATCTATTCGCGTCTCCCGCTGTCGGCGTAAACGTCAAGAAGGGGAAGCGGAAGGAAGCGGGTGCGCGGTTCAAGCGCGTTTACACGAAGGCGGGGGTGCATCCGTTCGACATGATCGAATGGGACCGCCGCAACTCGAAGATCACGAACCCGGACGGGTCGATCGTCTTTGAGCTCAAGGGGCTCGAGGTCCCGAAGACGTGGAGCCAGCTTGCCACGGACATCGTCGTCTCGAAGTATTTCCGCAAGGCGGGCGTGCCGGGGACGGGCCACGAGGTAAGCGTGAAGCAGGTCGTCACCCGCGTCGCGCGCTCGCTGCGCAACGCGGGCGAGACGTTCGGCGGCTACTTCGGCAACACCGAGGACGCCGACACGTTCGAGGCCGAGCTCACCTACATGCTCGTAACCCAGCTCGGCGCGTTCAACTCGCCGGTCTGGTTCAACTGCGGCCTCTCCCAGGAATACGCCATCAAGGGGAGCGCCGTCGGCACCTGGTTCTGGAACGAGAAGAGCGGCAAGATCGAGGAGGCGGGGGACAGCTACACGCGCCCGCAGCTCTCGGCCTGCTTCATCCAGCGCATCAGCGACGACCTCATGGACATGGCCGACCAGGTCAAGCGCGAAATGCGCATCTTCAAGTTCGGCTCCGGCACCGGAACGAACTTCTCGCGCATCCGCGCGGAGGGCGAGAAGCTCTCGAGCGGCGGCACCTCGAGCGGTCTCATGAGCTTCCTCGAGATCTACGACAAGGCCGCCGGCGCCATCAAGTCGGGCGGCACCACCCGCCGCGCCGCCAAGATGGTCTGCCTCGACATGGACCATCCCGACATCGAACGCTTCATCAACTGGAAGATGCACGAGGAGGAAAAGGCGCGCATCCTCATCGAGCTCGGCGGCCTCGACAGCGACTTCAACGGCGAGGCCTACCACACCGTCAGCGGCCAGAACTCGAACAACTCCGTCCGCGTCCCCGACGCCTTCATGCACGCGCTCGAGAAGAACGGCACGTGGCAGACAACCTGGCGCACCGACGGATCCCCCGCCAAGACGTTCGGCGCGCGCGACCTCTGGGACAAGGTCGCCACCGCCGCCTGGCGCTGCGCCGACCCGGGCGTCCAGTTCGACACGACCATCAACACCTGGCACACCTGCCCGAACACCGACAAGATCTTCGCGTCGAACCCGTGCAGCGAGTACATGTTCCTCGACGACACGGCCTGCAACCTCGCGAGCCTCAACCTCACCAAGTTCCTCGACGAGAAGGGCAACTTCGACGTCCCGAAGTACCGGCACGCCTGCGAGGTTTTCTTCACGGCGCAGGAAATCGCCGTCGACTTCGCGAGCTACCCCACGAAGCCCATTGCGATCAACTCGCACGACTACCGCCCGCTCGGCCTCGGCTACGCGAACCTCGGCACGCTTCTCATGCTCCTCGGCGTTCCGTACGACAGCGACAAGGGTCGCGCGATCGGCGGCTCGCTCACCGCGATCATGACGGGGCGCGCGTACCGCCAGAGCGCCGAGATGGCTCGCACGAAGGGGCCGTTCAACGGCTACGACAAGAACCGCGAGCCGTTCCTCAAGGTCATGCGGATGCACCGCGACGCCGCCTACAAGATCAGCGAGAAGGATTGCCCGCCCGACCTGTTCAAGGCTGCGCGCGAAGACTGGGACGACGCGGTCGCGCTCGGCGAAGTGTGCGGGTATCGCAACGCGCAGGCGACCGTGCTCGCGCCGACGGGGACGATCGGTCTCCTCATGGACTGCGACACGACCGGCGTCGAGCCCGACTTCGCGCTGGTGAAGTTCAAGAAGCTCGCCGGCGGCGGTTACTTCAAGATCGTCAATGAGTCCGTGAAGGAGGCGCTCAAGCGGCTCCATTACACGCCCGAGCAGGTGAAGGACATCATCACCTACGTGATGGGCGCGAACTCGTTCGACACCGACGCGCCGATCAACCGCACGGCTCTCCTCGACAAGGGATTCTCGTCCGAGGAGATCGACAAGATCGAAAAGACCCTGCCCAAAATGTTCGAGCTCGGCCACGCGTTCACGGCATTCAGCCTCGGCAAGGACGCCGTCAAGCGGCTCGGCCTCAAGGAGGACGAGGGCGACATCCTGCGCGCGATCGGCTTCACCAATGAGGAGATCGAAGCGAGCGAGACCACGATCTGCGGCATGATGACGGTCGAGGGGGCGCCGCACCTCAAGGAGGAGCACCTCCCCGTCTTCGACTGCGCCAACAAGTGCGGCGCCCACGGCGCGCGCTTCATCCATCACATGGGCCACATCAAGATGATGGGCGCGACGCAGCCGTTCATCAGCGGCGCGATCTCGAAGACGATCAACATGCCGGAGTCGGTCACCGTCGACGACATCAAGGACGCCTACAAGGAGAGCTGGAAGCTCGGCGTCAAGGCGGTCGCGCTCTATCGCGACAACTGCAAGGCGTCGCAGCCTCTCTCGACGAAGTCGAAGAAGAAGGTCGATGACGGCAGGATCAACGTCTCGGCGACCGCGCTCCCGCAGACCGTCGCCAACCCTGTGAGCCCGCAAGCGGCCTACTCGGGGATCGAACGCGTGCGGCTCCCCAAGAAGCGTCGCGGCTTCACGCAGGAGGCGCGCGTCGGCGGCCACAAGGTCTACCTTCGCACGGGCGAATACGAGGACGGCACGCTCGGCGAGATCTTCATCGACATGCACAAGGAAGGTGCGGCCTTCCGGTCGATGATGAACTGCTTCGCGATCGCCGTCTCGCTCGGCATGCAGTACGGCGTGCCGCTCAAGGAATTCGTGGAGTGCTTCACCTTCACGCGCTTCGAGCCGCAGGGACCGGTCGACCACCCGAACATCAAGTTCTCAACGAGCGTGATCGACTACGTCTTCCGCGTGCTGGCGCTCGAGTACCTCGGCATGACCGAGTTCGCGCAGGTGAAGCCGGCCGACGGCCTCAACGTCGCGCCGCGCGTCGGCAGCAAGGAGACGACAAAGATCCAGATCGAGAGCCCCGTGACGAAGGTGAGCGGGAAGAATACCGGCGAAGAGGCCGACCAGGAGGACGGCCCCGACCTCTTTCGCCAGGTAGGCGAGGAGCACACGCTCTCGAAACACCTCTCGACGATGATGGGGGACGCCCCCTTCTGCAACATCTGCGGCCACGTCACCGTCCGCAACGGCGTCTGCTACAAGTGCCTGAATTGCGGGAACTCGATGGGGTGCTCGTAGGAAGTAACAGGCTACAGGAGACAGAATACGGAAGGCCCCCAGGGAAACTTGGGGGCTTTTCTTTGACCGTATGTTGCGCCCGCGCCCACAGGGCTTTCGCTGGCGCGGCCGTCTCGAGTGACTTATCCTGAAAGTGTTCACTCGGGAGATCCGCATGCGGCAGACACTCGTCGTCACTTTCCTCCTCTTCGCGCTCGCCGCCCTCACGCACAGTCAGGAGAAGCCCGTGGTCAGCATCGACAAGATCACGATCGCGACGAAGGACACGGACAGGATGATCGACTTCTACACGAAGACCTTCGGCGCCGAGCTCAAGAAGCGCGACCCGATCTCCGGCGGCACGATCGGCAACATGCAGATCGTCCTCTGCCCGCGCGACGTCGCGGGCGTCAAGGCGGAGCAGAACACGATCCAGCTCCGCTTCGTCGTGGCCGACATCGAGAAGACATTCAAGGCCGCGCTCGAAGCAGGCGGCACGAAGATTGACGCGATCACGAAGGCCGGCAAGCAGACGATCGCCTCCGTCCGCGACCCCGACGGCAACTCGATCGAACTGATTCAAAAATAATGGAGTATCCCGGCGAGTGGGACCTTCTGACCGCCTGCATCTCCGTGTCCCTCAACGACGGGACCGACAAGGCGTGGGTCTTCCTTGTGCGCGAAAGCCTCGTCGCCGACTCCTCCGCGAACCGCGCCACGTTCGACGAGATCGTCCTCGAACAGTCGAAGCGGCATCCGCCCGGCCCGAGCACCGAGATGCGCGTCGCCATGAAACTCCGCGAGCACGGCATCGCGACGGCCGCCGGCAACGCGCACGATCCCTTCGCGAAATCGGCGAAGCAGCGATACGGGGGATCGCAGGATCCGGAGGAGGAGCCTCCACCTGAGGCGGAGCGCTCGTGGTTCCTGACCGTTCTCTTGCTGTTCGCCATGGCCGTCTTCGCCACCTGCCTCGGCATCATCGTGCCGCGCTACGAGAAGACCTTCGCCGCCGTGGAAGCGCCGCTACCGCAGGTCACCGTGCTGCTCCTGCGCGCCGCGCGCCTCTTTCGCATGGCGTCGCCGCTTTTCGTGCCCATCATGCTCGCCACGGCTTGGTTCGCCGGACGCTCGAAGCGCGTGGCGCTCGCCCTGATCGTGGCGATCGCGCTGCTCGCCATGATCGGCGTCTACGCGCTGGTCGCACCGTTGACGCTAACGCGGGCATGACACGGACGACGCACGGGTCCGATCGGCGCAGAGCTCGCCGAGGTGCCGCAGAGTCGCTTGGGGTGCGGAGTTCCGCCGCCGTGCGGACTACGTCCGCACGGGCGGCCACGCAGGTGTGGATTCCGAGACGGCCATCGAAAAGCGGGCGCGTCTCGGAATCCATACCTGCGTGGTCGCGCCCGCGCCTCGCGCGGGCCGGCGGAAGGAATGGTTCTCGCCTCTCCGCGCCCCAAGCGACTCCGCGGGTCCTCCGCGCTCTCAGCGTTTCGCCCGCAAAGTCGTGGCGAGCAGACGACCGCGGATCTGCATCAGGGTTTCACGAATTTCTTCGCGCGCTCCAAGTCCTTCATCACGTCCCCCCTCGGCGGCCAGTCCGCCGGCGCCACCTCCAGGGCCTTCGTGAAGTCCTCGACGGCTCCGCGCGGGTCCCCCAGCTCCAGCCGCGTCAGGCCGCGGTTCGCCCAGCCCCACGCGGAGCGAGGATCGAGCAGGATGGCAACGCCGAAGTCCGACAACGCCCCACGCGCGTCCCGCAGCGAACGCCGCACGAGACCGCGATTGCTCCACGTCGTCGCGATGAACGGATCGAGCCGGACTGATTCGTCGAAATCCGCCAGCGCGCCCGCAATGTCTCCCTTCTCGAACCGATGCGCGCCGCGCTCCCCTCTCTGGCTGGCGAGCTGCCGCGCCGTATCGAGATAGCCGCGATGGAGCCGGCCGCACTCGTCGTAGTCCGCGCGAGCGCCTTCCAGGTCGCCGGCCGTGAAGCGCGCGTGCCCGCGATTGAAATGCGCGAAGTAGTCCCCCGGGCCACGCTCCAGGACGCGGTTCCACACCGCGATGGAATTCAACCACACTCCCGAATAGACAACGGCGGCGATGCCGAGCGCGAGCACTCCCGCTGCGGCCGCACCCAGCGCGGGACGCGACGCGCGATCGAGCCACGCCGCGGCGAGCACCGCCCACGGCAGGCACGAGAGATAGGTGTACCGGTCCGCCGCGATCTGCACCCCCGTCTGCGCCAACCCGAGCACCGGCGACACGATGACGACATAGCAGAATGCCGCGACGGCGAGCGCCGGCATGCGGCGGCGCACGGCGACGAGCGCCACGAGCGCGGCCACAACCGCGAGCGCACTCACGACGTATCGCGGCGCCGTCGCACTGAGCCCAACCTCAAACGCATAGAGCGGCGAGAGCCCGATCGGTGCGATCGTCCGCACGACGTAGATGCAAAGACCGTACGCCGCCTGCGCGAGGCGCGCGACGAATCCATGGTGCGCCACGTCGGCCATGCCCACGGAGCTCCGCTGCGCGACAAGCGCCACGACCGCCGTCGCGATGGCGAGAGCCACGAACGGGAGCTTCTCGATCAGCGTCTGCTTCGAGACGCGGCGCAAGGGCCACACGTCGAGCGCGATCAGTACCACAGGGAAAGTCATCGCCCACGCTTTGGACAGGCAGGCCAGCAGGAAGCAGCCGAGCGCGGCCGCGTACCACCGTCCGCGGTGCGTGTCAGCACGCACCATGCGGACATAGAGGAGAAACGTAAGAAGGGCAAACATCCCGCCCACGAGGTCCCATCGCGCGGTGATCCAGGCGACGGGCTCGACACGCAGCGGATGCACCGCCCAGAAGAGCGCACCAAGCGCGGCCGCCGGGCGACCGACGCCGGTCAACGAGAGGATGAGGTAGTAGAGCAGCACCGAGTTCGTCGCGTGAAGCAAGACGCTCGTCAGATGGTGCCCCGCAGGCTGCAGCCCCCAGAGGTGCCAGTCGATCGCATGCGACAGCCACCCCAGGGGCGAGTAGACCCCGCGCACGCTTCCGAACATCCAGGCAACGTTCGCCGCCGACAACCCCTGCCAGTGCGGCGTGCGCAGGACGGTGTCGTCGTCGTAGTTCAGGAACTCCGCCCCGAGGAGACGCGCGAAGCAGGCGAATGCCACGAGAAACACCGCCGCCGGCACTGCCGTTCGAGCGTGCTCCCTGATTTCCACGGGGGTGCATGGTACCATGGCCCTCATGCTCACGGTGGCCGCGGCCCAGATCGACATCGCGTTCGGAAATAAGGACACGAACGTCGCGACGATCCTCGCGCGCCTGCGCGAAGCGGCCGGTCGGGGCGCAAAGCTGGTCGTCTTCCCCGAGTGCGCGATCACCGGGTACGCGTTCGAGTCGCGTGCGGCCGCGCTCAAGATCGCCGAGCCGATCCCGGGTCCCTCCACCTCGGCCATCGCGGCGGAGTGCGCGGCGCTCGGCGTGTGGGCGATCGTCGGCACGCTCGAGAACGCCGGCGACAAGCTCTTCAACTCGGCGGCGCTCATCGGCCCGAAGGGGGTCGCGTCGGTCTATCGCAAGCTGCACCTTCCCTGCCTCGGCGTGGACCAGGTGGCCGACGCCGGCGACCGGGCGCTCGAACCGGTGCAGACGCCGCTCGGCAAAATCGGGATGACGATCTGCTACGACGGCAGCTTCCCCGAGACGGCGCGCGTCCTCAAGCTGCGCGGCGCCCAGCTCATCGTGCTGCCGACGAACTGGCCCGAGCAGGCGCGCATTTCGATCGACCACCAGTCGATCGTGCGTGCGTTCGAGAACCACGTGAACTATATCGCGGTGAATCGCGTCGGCACCGAGGGCGGCTTCCGCTTCCCGGGCGGCAGCCAGATCGTGGACTATTCGGGCAAGGTGCTGGCGATTGCGGGCGAGGCGCCGGTGCTGCTCTTCGCGGATCTGGATCTCCCGGCGGCCGATCTCAATCGCGTGGTCAACATCCCCGGCAAGTACGAACTCGATCGGATCGCGAACCGGCGGCCGGACTTCTACGGACCGATCACGAGCGGCTAGCGCGCCTTCTCCTCGCGCGCGAGCATGTAGATCGTCATCGCCCCCATCGCGGTGCCGCACACCTTGTAGTCGTTGATCAGCGTCGCGTCCCAGAACTCGCCGGCCGCCGTCTGGTCGTCGAGGAACACCGTCGACATCTTCTGCGCGTACGACCGCTGGAGCGCCTTGCTCGGCAGCTTCTTGATCGCCCGCGTCGTCCAGTAGTGGCCGAACAGATAGTAATATGGCGCCGTCTTCCCCTCCCCGATGTGCGTGCCGCCCTGGCCCTTGATCGCCTCGAGGATGTGCCGGTTCTGGAAGAAGTTGTCGATCGCCTTCTGGAGCGCGCCGAGATCCCCCTGCCCCGCCCGAATCAGCGCGTACTCGCACAGCGACGAGCGTGCGCAGCACCCGATCGCGTCTTCTTGGCCGCCGGGGCGATACTGATAGACCCCCGTGTCGATGCGATAGCTCGCCACCGCCTTGGCCGCCATGGCGATCATGTCGTCGTT
>CAYXVY010000080.1:0-13313 GCA_964468745.1 uncultured Planctomycetales bacterium
CCGGGTCCCGCGCAGCTTCTTGCCGAGTTCGAGGGCGTGCTTCTTGTCGTCGTTCACGCCGGCGAGGAGCACGTATTCGAAGGTCACCTGCTTGTTCGTCGCCTTCTTGTACTCGACCGCGGCCTTGATGAGCTCGGACACGCGTTTCTTCATCGTCGGCACGACGTCGAGCCGGATCCGGTCGTTCGGCGCGTGGAGCGACATCGCGAGATTGGGCGTGACGCCGTCCTCGACGAGCTTCGGGATCTTGTCGAGGACGCCGACCGTGGAGAGGGTGATGCGGTTGTAGCCGATCCCCATCCCCCACGGCGCCTTCCAGATCCGCATCGCGCGCACCAGGTTCGCGTAATTGAGCAGCGGTTCGCCGATCCCCATGATCACCAGGTTGTCGATGCGCTCACCTTCCGGCAGCGCGTTGGCGATGAGCAGCACCTGCTCGACGATCTCGCCGGCGGTCAGATTGCGGACGAGCCCGTTGAGTCCGCTCGCGCAGAAGACGCACTTGATCGGGCATCCGACCTGCGTCGAAACGCAAACCGTCTTGCGGTCGCCGTCCCGGATCAGGACGGTCTCGATCAGGTTGTTGTCATCGAGCCGCAGAAGCAGTTTTTCAGTGCCGTCGGGGCTTGCGTGCGTCTCGTCGACGCGCGAGCAGCGGAGCCGGAATTTTTCCGACAGGCCTGCCCGCTGATCGAACGACAGGTCCGTCATCACGTCGAAGCTCTCCGCGCGGCGGCGATAGACCCAGTGGAGGATCTGCTTCGCCCTGAATTTCTCGAGCCCGAGCGGAGCGAGTTCTTCCTCGAGCTCCGCCGACGTGAAATTCGTGATGGAGGGCAATGGGATCACAGGCGGATAATACCAGTTATGAGTTTTGAGTTGTGTGTTCCGAGGGGAGCGACTGAAAACTCAGCACCCGCAACTCGTCACTCGCGTGTCCGCTTGCGCGTGACTTTCGTTTCGGCTTCGGCGTGCAACCAGAGGTTGAGCTCGTCCGCCAGCGCACTCGCGCGAGCATGGCGGCGCGACAGATCGCGCGCCATGGCCTTCATGCAGATCGCGACGAGCTGTTTGGGCCCCGGCGGCGGCACGGGATCGGTGGTGCGGATGCTCTTGACGACGGCCGTGATGTGCTTCCCCGTGTGCGCGGCCTTTCCCGCGAGCGCCTCATAGAGCATCGCGCCGAACGCGTAGATGTCAGTCGCGGGTCCGATCAGGTCCTTCCAGCCGCAGACCTGCTCGGGGGCCATGTAGGCGGGTGTTCCGGCCGCCAGGCCCCGTCGCGTCAGCGCGACGCTGTTCGACGTGATGAGCTGCGCGAGGCCGAAATCGACGATGTGCGGCTGAAGCCCGCCGTCCACGAGGATGTTCGACGGCTTGATGTCGCGGTGCACCACGCCCTGGCGGTGCACGCTGTCGAGAGCCTCGGCCGCACGCGCGAGAATGGCGACGACGAGGCGGATCGGCATCTTGAGATCGAGCGGTTTGCCGTCGATGAGTTCCGTCACGAGGAAGGGGCGCCCCTCGTAGGTCCCCACGTCGAGCACCGCGGCGATGTAGCGATGTTTCGCGATCGCCGTGTTCATGCACTCCCGGTGGAAGCGCTTCATGACGCTTTCCGTGCAGTCGCTGTGAAGCAGCTTGAGCGCGAATCGCTGCTTCTTCGAGGCGCTCGAGACCTGGAAGACGGTCGCGGTGCCGCCGCGTCCCAGCTCCGCCTCGATCAGGTATTCCCCGATCCGCGGCCCTACGCGGCCCGGCGCGAATTCGGGCATGAGGTTCAGTTTAGCACAACGCCGGCAGATCCGCCCTGATCGGGATTGGGGTCGGGATCGGGATGCGTCACAAACACTGCATGCAGGCGATCTTCCCGCGCTTCGACCCTTCCTTCTTCGAGAAGAACGTCGTGCGCATCGCCGCAGGGATCAGCTCGGCGTACGGGCAATGGGGTGCGTGGAAGTGCATGCTGCCGTCGGAGGTCACGAACGGGGGTTCCTTGCGGAGAATGCGGTCGACCATGTCTTGCGTCTCCTCGACGGGCATCTTCTCCCCGTAGACGAGATCGATGACCTCCGCCTGGATGTCGGGATCCTGGATTTGCGCAAGCACGGGCGCATGCTCCTCGCTGATCATGCGGGCGCGCAGCGCCGCCTGCAGCGGGAGCGGAAGCAGCTGGAAATAGCGGGAGCGATCGAGGTCGTCCTTCTTCAGACCCATCGCATCGGCGAGCCCGTCCTCGCTCATGTCGGGATAGCGGCGGCGGACGCGGTCGAACATGTCGACCACGTCGAGTCGCGACAGGTCTTCGCGATGCAGGTTTTCGAGGTAGCTCGCCTCCATGCGCTGGCGGGCGCTCATTTCCCGGATGATCGCCGGGACGTGGTGCAGCCCCAACTCGCGCGCGGCCAGCAGCCGGCGCTGTCCGGCCACGAGGATGTAACTGTCGCCGAGCTTGCTCACGATGAGCGGGACGATGAGCCCGTACTGCTCGATCGATCTCTTGAGGTTTTCATGAGGCTCGGCGAGGATGTGCTTTCGGGGCTGGTAGGGGTTGTCCAGGATCGCGTCGACCGGAATCTGCTCAAGGTGGTCGCCGTTGCGCTTGAGTCGGAACACGCCGCGCAGGGCAGCGATGAAATTTTTCCAGAAGCCGTGCGTTCCGCAGTGCGGGCAGCCGCTCGCTGTATCGCCCATTTCTCCCTCCAGGTAAGCCATGAAGATTATCGGCACGTGGCTCACTGCGGCTTCAGTCGCGCTTGCAGCGCTCGGGTGCTCGTCGTACGCGCTCGATCGAGGCGTGGTCGCATCTCCGGAGCCGCTTGCCGCCGAGGTGGGCGCCCGGATCCTCCGGCAGGGGGGCAATGCCGTCGACGCGGGCATCGCCGTCGCGTTCGCCCTCGCCGTCACGTTTCCCAACGCCGGCAATCTGGGCGGCGGCGGGTTCATGCTCGTCCACACGATCGACGGTGAGTCGGCGATCGACTACCGCGAAACCGCGCCGGGGGCCGCGACGCGCGACATGTTTCTCGACGCGAAGAAGAATGCCGTGCCGGAGCTCAGCCTGCGCTCCCACAAGGCAGCGGCGTCCCCGGGACCGTCGCCGGCCTCTGGAAGGCGCATCAGATGTTCGGCACGCTGTCGTGGAGCGATCTGCTCCAGCCCGCCATCCGGCTGGCGGAACGCGATGAGCCGTACGATGCGCGCATCACGCCCGCACAGCAGAGGGATCTCGCCGCGACGTTGCGCCTCATCGCGAGCGGCGGTCGCGACGGATTCTACAGGGGGGCGACCGCGCGCCTCATCGCGGAGGAAATGGAACGCGGCGGCGGCCTCATCACCCAGGAGGATCTTGCTCGCTACGAGGCGAAGACGCGGACGCCCGTCGTCGGGCTGTATCGCGGCCACCGTGTCGTCTCCATGCCCCCTCCGAGCTCCGGCGGCGCGATCCTGATCCAGCTTCTCAACATGATCGAGTTCTTCGCGCCCGCGGAACTCGGGCACAACACCACGGAGTACATCAACCTGATCTGCGAGCTCGAAAAGCGTGCATTCGCGGATCGCGCCAAGTGGCTTGGCGACAGCGATTTCTTCGACGTGCCGCGCGACACCCTGACCTCGAAGACGTACGCACGCCGGCGCGTCGAGGGGGTCACACCGGAACGTCGTTCGTTTCCATCGCAGATTCGCGAGGGCCCCGCGCGCGAGAAGGAGGAGACGACGCACTTCTCCGTCGTCGACAAGTGGGGTAACGCCGTCGCGAACACGTATACGCTCAACGATTCGTACGGCAGCGGGATCGTCGTGACGGGGGCGGGATTCCTGCTGAACAACGAGATGGACGATTTTGCCGTCAAGCCGGGAGTGCCGAATCTCTACGGCGTGACGGGGGGCGAGGCGAATTCGATCGCCCCCGACAAGCGCATGCTCTCGTCGATGAGCCCCACATTCGTCTACAAGCCGGACGGGTCGCTCTGGCTGGTGCTCGGGACGCCCGGAGGACCGACGATCATCACGTCGGTGTTCCAGGTGATCTTGAATCGACTCGAGCACCGCATGACGCTGGCGGACGCCGTGGCCGCGCCGCGGTTCCACCATCAGTGGCCTCCCGCGTCGGCGGCCCGCGACGTCGTGCGCTGCGAGGAGACGATCGAAACCGGCGGACTCAAAGCCCTGGGGTACGCGATCGAGCAGCGTCGCATCGGCGACGTGCATGCGATCGAGATCGACAGGGCGACGCGCTCGGCGCGCGGAGCGAGCGACCCGCGAGGTCGCGGCGCCGTAGCAATCGAATGACGCTGGGAAGGGGATAATCCTGATGATCCTCGTGCTGATAGCGCTCGCGCAGGCCGTCGTGTCCGACGGCAATCAGCCGCATCTCGCCGCGGACGTCGAGGGTCGCCTCTACGTCGCCTACTGCCGCGGCGGCAATATCGAGGTGCGCGACTCGACCGATGGCGGCAAGACGTTCGGAAAAGGAGTGATCGCGATCGACGCGAGCGGCAGGTTCAAGGGCGGCTGCCAGCGTGGACCGCGCATCGGCGTGTCTTCGACCGGCGGCGTCGCCGTCACCTCGCCGGCCTGCTTCGACGAGAAGGAGCGTGAGAACCAATATCCGAAGAGCGAGATGTGGGTGACCCGGTCGGGCGACAAGGGACAGGCATGGTCGAAACCGCTGCGCGTGAATGAGGTCGAGAAGACGGCGGCCGAGGCGTTGCACTGGATGGCGGTCGCTCCGAACGGCGACGTGCACGTCGCGTGGCTGGACACGCGCGACGCGGGACCGCGCGCGAACTGCGTCTGGTACACCCGTGTCGTCGGCGAGAAGGTGGAGAAAAACCGCCGGCTGACGGGAGCCGTGTGCCCGTGTTGTGCGCCGGGACTCGCACTCGACGAGAAGGGGAATCCGACGATCGTCGTCCGCGACGCGAAGGGGAGCGACCGCGCGATCCTGCTGCTGTCGTCACGCGACAGCGGGAAGTCGTTCAGCCAGCCCGCGCCCATCAGCACGGGCAAGACGGGGCTCGACGGTTGACCCATGGACGCCCCCGCCGTGGCGGTATCCGCCGACGGCAAGCGAAGCGCGGTCGCGTGGATGGACGAGCGCGCGGGTAAGAACCAGAAGGACGTCTGGTGGCGGATGGGGAAGGACGGTCGTTACGGAGCCCCGGAGTCGGCTCTCGCGGATGACATGAAAAACATCCAGGCGCATCCGCAGTTGGCGATCGACGAGACGGGGGTCGTCCACGCGGTGTGGGAGGACGGTCGCGCGGGAGCGACGAGGATCTACTACGCGACATCCGCGAAGCCCGGGAACGTGCCGGTCAGCGACGAGGGTCGCTGCGGTTTCCCGAGCCTTGCAGTCACCAAGACCGCGATCGTGATCGTCTACGAGGCCGGCGAGGAACGGGTTGTCTGCCGCACGGTCGCGAGGTAGCTACTTCGGTTCCTCCGGCGCGTCGCTCTTCTTCGACGTCTCCGAATTCATGTTGCCTTCGATCCGTGTGCGGAAGAGTTCCTGCAGCAGTGCGCCGGGGATCTTGAAGAGGAAGAAATCGATCCCCAGGATCGGCGCCGGCGACAGTTTCACGCGCACGTCGTAGTTGCCGTCGAAATCGAGCGAGCCGCGCCCCGTGAGCGTCGCGCCGTTCGGCGCCTCGAAGCCCATGCTGTTGATTTTGAACTTGCGCCGTTCGATGTCGAAGACGATCGTTCCCGCCTTGAAGCGGCGGCTCTCCGCGAACGGACCGCTGAAAATCTGCGCGATGCCGGGCACTTCGAAGAGCTGTCCGTCCGTGATCGTCATGCTCCCGCGTCCGGTGAGCGTCTTCGTGTCGTTGCCCTTGCCCTTGATGTCGAGGATTTCGAAGTTGACCTTTCCGGCGAGCACGCGGTTCGCGTAGTTCTCCGTGTCGCGCACGAACTCGCGGAGTTCCATGCGGTCCACGCGCAGTTCACCGGCCATGTCCGTCGTCTGGCTGTCGAGCGTGAGCTCGCCCGTCACGAGCCCGCTGTAGGCCGTCCCGCGGATGCTCTTGATGATCACCTTGTCGCCGTCCATCGACAGGCTCGCGGCCAGATCGGTGATCTTCTTGCCGCTGATGCGGACGACGTCGAATCGAACCGGACCGCTGCCGATGGTCTTTCCGTCCTTCATCGTGCCGATGAAATCGATCGTCCCTTCGATGTCCTCGAACTTGACGCCTGCCTCGATGGTCGCGCGACGCAGGTTGATCCGGATTTCCCAGCGCAAGTCCTCGCCGTCGCTTCGCACGTCGCACTCGAGGCGCATCTTGAAATCGATGAGCCCGCTCAGTTTCAGCGTGTCGAGGAACGCCGATACGGACTTCGGCATGGCGCGGCGGAACCGTTCGTCGACGCGCGCGCCGACGACCGCGATGTCGTAGTGATGCCTGTATCCGTTCTCGGTGGGCGTGATCACGCCGTCAACGGACACCGTGCCCTGGTCGAGCTTGCCTGCGAGGTTGCTGAGCCGGATCTCCGCGGGATCGTATGTGACATAGCCGGCCACGTCAGCGACAGGAAGGGGCACGTCGCGAAACGTGACGCGTCCCGCCTTTGCGACCACGTCCCCGTGATGCTTGTCCTTCTCCCCCTTCTTCTTGGTGACGCGCCAGTCGATGTCGATCGCGCCCGAAGGGCTGAAGCGCTCCCACATCTTGCGTACGTCCTCCGGGAGGGCGTGCTTCAACGTCGCGTCCATCTGCACGTCCTCTCCGCGGATGCGGAGGTCGACGACGGGGTCGTCGTCCAGGTTGTCCAGCACCCCCGAGACCGTAAGCCGGCTCTGGGCATGCGTGCCCGCGATGCGCATGACGCGCACGAACGGTGACTCGAGGAAGATCTCCCCCTCGACGTCCGTGAGCTCGTACGGGAACGGCAGGTAGCGGAACGACGCGTTGCGAAACGTGATGTTGAGCGGGTTGCGGACCGGTTTGTCGGGCCCGAAATCGCGAACGACGAGTCCGTGCGCGTCGAGCGTGCCGGTCGGCCGGAATTGATCGAACACCTTTCGCGCGTCCGGCTTCAGCGCCGCGCGCAACTTGTCGTCGAGCGGCATGTCTTTGATGTCCACGCGGAACTCGAGGTCGGATTCCGCTGCGTACCCGCCCGCGCGCCCGTCGACGCGGATGATGGTATTTCCGCTTCGACCCATGAGATTCTTGATTTCGAAGTGGTCGCTGAAGAAGTCCAGCTGGCCGCGCGCATCCTGGACGAGGTACGGGAAGCCCTTGTACGAGATGCGCATCCCCGTGGGCTCGACGGTAGCGCGAAACGTAGCGGGCTGGCCGGGTTCGGCGTCGACCTGGATGCGCACCCGCGCGGTTCCGTCGGGACGGTAGTCGTCCCAGTCGCCCTGGATCTTCGGAGCGAGAATCGCCCGCACGTCGGGGCTTAGCGTGACGTCTTCACTCGCGAACGAAGCGTGAACGGCGCCCGTGTCGAGATCGAATTCGCCCGAGAGCAGCCATGTGCCGAGCAGCGCGCTCTTGAGGCGACCCCCCGCGAAGTAGCGGTAGCCGCTGACCGGCACGAGCGCGAGGTCTTCGATGGCGAACGTCTGCGTCGACTGCCAGTTGAGAATCTTCGAGTGGATCACCTCGAACTGTCCGCCCTTGCATCGAATGCGCGGGAGGGCGTCGGGCGGATAAAGCTCGCGCAGCGGCCGGCCGGCGGGCGATGCGCTGACCTCGGCGAAAAACTCGTCGTTGAGAGTAATGCGCGGGGAGATGAGCGTGACGAACTCGGGGACGTAGTTGCCGTCCTTGCGCGAGACCTGGAGCTCCACGCGGTCGGCCGACAAGACGCGCAGCTTCTTGGTCGTGGCGTGGAGGGCGACGTTCGTGATCGAAAGACGGCCGGTGAAGCCTACGTTAAGCTTGTCGTATTGCAGGCTGTCGCCGATGACGGATTTCAGCTTCTCACGGACGTAGTGCGCGAGGTAGTCCGTCTGGCTGAGAACGAGCGCGTCCACGCCCATGATGCCGAGCGCGATGACGACGAGGCAGAAGTACGCGAGGCTTTTGCTCATGCTGGACTAAGCGTAGCGGGCCCGCTAATGTTTGCAAGCCATGATTATCGAGTGCGTTCCCAATTTCAGTGAAGGGCGACGCCGTGCGGTCGTGGATGCAATTGCGTCCGACATAGGGACGGTCGCGGGCGTGCGGTTCTTAGACACTCAGATGGATGGCGACCACAATCGTTCGGTGCTCACGTTCGTGGGGGATCGGGGGCCGATCGGCGAGGCCGCATTTCGCGCGGCCCGCAAAGCGGTTGAGTCGATCGATTTGAGGACGCACGAGGGGAAGCACCCGCGCATGGGCGCCCTCGACGTCTGCCCGTTCGTGCCGATTCGCGACGTGACGCTCGCCGACTGCGCGGAGCTCGCTCGCGACGTGGCGAGGCGGATCGGGGAGGAACTGGCCGTCCCTGTCTTTCTGTACGAGGCGGCCGCGACGCGGCCGGAGCGACGGAACCTCGCGGACATCCGCAAGCCTCAGTTCGAGGGACTCCGCGAGCTGATAGGGAAGGACGCGGCGTGGCTGCCCGACTTCGGTCCCGCGGCGATCCATCCGTCGGCCGGATGCACGGCGGTCGGCGCGCGCCCTCCGCTCATCGCCTACAATGTCGACCTGGACACGACCAACGAGAAAATCGCGAAATCGATCGCGCGGAAGATCCGCGAGCGCGACGGCGGCCTGCCGGGGATCAAGGCGCTCGGACTCTATATCACGGAGCGCCGCTGCGCCCAGGTGTCGATCAACGTCTGCGACTACACGCGGACGTCGCTCAAGGCCGTGTTCGACGCCGTCGCGGCCGAGGCGCGGGCGCTCGGGACGGAGCCGAAGTCGAGTGAGGTCGTAGGGCTCTGCCCCCAGTCGGCGCTCCCCGACGATTGGCGCCGGGAACTCAAACTCGACGGCTTCAAGGACGAGCAGATCATCGAGCGGCGGCTGCAGTAGCGCGCTTGACAGGCGGCTCTCTTGTGGTAAAGTACTTTGTAATACAAAGTATGCACCCGGAAGAGGCGGAAGAACACCTGGCGCTCATCCGCTCCACGATGGAGCGGACGACGCGGTACACCGGCATTCCTGCGTATGCGTGCTTTCTCGCCGGAGGCTTGGCGGGCGCGGCTGTCATTGCGTCCTACGCGTTGCACCTGGACTTCCGCGCGCCTCGCGGCGATTACGGGACCGACTGCCGCCTCGCGACGCTCTGGGGTTCGATCTGTGCCGTCGCGATCCTTCAGTTCGTCGCCCTCACGTGGGCGGCGTCGCGCCGTCGGGGTGAGCCCGCGTGGACGCACCTGACCTCGCGCGTCACCGTGGCGGTGCTGCCCGGGATCTTCGTCGCCGCCGTGATGACGGTGTATCTCGCGAGGACATTCCAATTCGACATCCTCCCGCCGCTCTGGTGCCTCTGCTACGGCTGCTCGTGCCTCGGGCTCGGTCTCTACGCGGGTTGGAAGGCGCAGTTGACGGGCGCGCTGTTTTGCGCCGCCGGGGCCGTCGGCCTCTTCTGGCTGCGCAGCCGCGGGATCGAGTTGATGGCCGTCTCGTTCGGCGGATTCCACGTTCTTCTCGGCATTCTCATCCTGATGGGCCATGAACACAGCTCCGCACGCAGTGAAGATTGATGACCTCGACCGCGTAATCCACGAGCGCGCGCGACTGGCGATCATGTCCGCGCTCGTCGCGGCGGGAGGGGACAGCTCGTTCGTCGAGCTCAAGGCCCTCGTGGGCCTGACCGACGGCAACCTGAGCGTCCACCTGCGCATCCTGCAGGAGGCCGCCTACATCGCGATCGTGAAGTCGTTCGTTCAGAGGCGTCCAAACACGCAGGTGAACGTGACGGCCGCCGGACGGCGCGCCTTCACGACGTATCTGTCGGTGCTCGAGAAGATCGTCAAACGGGGGCTGCGATGATCGTCGCCCTGGCCCTTCGCGATGAGGCCGTGCGTGTGCCGGCGGCGGCCCTCGTGCTTCCGACCGTCCTGGCGTCGGCGGCGTTCGGGGCGTCGATCGGAAGCTACGTCGGCGGTGCGCAGATTCTCTACGCCGCCGTCAAGATGCCGCTCTTCCTGCTCGGAACGCTGGCGGTGTGCATCGCGGTTCTCTCCGTGCTTGCGGCGCCGCGCATGGGGGCGCGCGCCGCTGTCGAGGTGGCGGTGCGTACGATCTTCACGACGGCGATGATTCTCGGCGCGTTCGCGCCGCCGCTGCTGCTGGCCGGCTTCTCGATGCCCAAACCGCACGCGTATGGCGCGATGGTGCTCCTGCTGACGCTCGCCATCGCCGTAGCGGGATCGGTCAGTGTCATCCGCCTGCGCCGCGCCCTGCCCGGCGTCGGGCTGTGGATCGCGTGGATCGTCATCTACGGCGCGGTGGGCGCTCAGATGGCGTGGCTGTTGAAGCCGTGGATCGGTCACACGATGACGGCCGACCGCTTCATCCCCCTGGCGGAGAATCTCTGCGGCAATTTCTATGAATCGGTGTGGACCACGGCCGTGAATCTGATGAGGTGACGTCATGACACAGGCGGGCGCACAAAGCGTGCAGCAGGGCGATCTCTTCGTGCGGTACGATCAGCAGACCTTCGAGGGGGGTGGGCCGTTCCGGCTCGCGGGTGCGGTGCTGCGCGCCCCGGGACCGCTCGTGCGGGAGATCGGCGCGGGCCGCGACGTGCTCCGGCACGCGATCAGTCTTCTCGCGGTCGCGGTGGTGCTGAGCGCGATGGCGGGCGCCGCGACGTCGATGTTCGCCGGCGCGTTCTGGTCGATTGTGAAGATACCGATCGTCGTCGTCGGGTCGTCGCTTCTCTGCACCCCCACTCTGTACGTTTTCAACGCGCTGCGCGGCTCGCCCCTCACGTATCTGCAGACGGTCGCACTCGTGCTGCTCACGGCGGCGGCGTTGTCGCTGATCCTGGTGGCTTTTGCGCCGATCGTCTGGTTCTTCGGCGTGTCGACCGGCGCCGTGCCGTTCATGACGGTGTTGCATGTCGTGATCTTCGCCTGCGGGGTGGCGGTGGGATTGCGCACGCTCGCCGTGGCCGGTCGCTATCTGGCGCACCTGGCGGGGTCGCCCATGTTGGGGGGCTGCGTGCTGGTGATGTGGTCGTTTCTCGTCATCGTCGTGGGACTTCAGATGGCGTATACGTTCCGCCCGATCCTGGTCAGCGGCCCGCTCCTGTCGGGCGAGCGCGGGCTGTTCATGGAGGCACTGGCGCGATGATCGATGTCGCGATTGTCGGCGGCAGCTTCGCGGGACTGGAGTGCGCGCGCGTTGCGGCTCTGCAGGGCCTCGACGTGGTCCTGCTCGAGCGAAAGGCCGACCCCGGGATCGGCGTGCGTACGACCGGCCTCCTCGTGAAGGAGGTGGCGGAGGCGTGGGACATTCCAAGGCGAATCACGCGGGACATTCACGGCGTGCGCCTCTACGCGCCCTCGCTACGCGCGATCGACCTGGAGTGCCCCGGCTACTACTTCATGGCGACGGACACGCCGGCGCTCCTGCGTTGGATGGCGCGCGAGGCGGAGTCGTCTGGCGCGCGGATCACGTATGGCACGGACGCTGCTGCGCCGGCGGCGCGTTACGTCGTCGGCGCGGATGGCGCCCGTTCGTCCGTAGCGGTGCGCTGGGGGCTCGGGCGCAATCGCGAGTTTCTTGCCGGAGCCGAGGCCGAGCTCGAAGGCGTCCGGGGCGTCGATGGAGATCGCGTGCATTGCTTCCTCGACGCGGAACTCGCCCCAGGCTACATCGGGTGGGTCGTGCCGGGCGTGCGCGCCACCCAGGTCGGCCTCGCGTGCCGGCTGCCCGTACGGCCGCGGCTCGACGCGTTTCTTCGGGTGGTGTCCCGCGTGTTCGATCTTTCCTCCGCGCGCGTGGTCTCGCGTCGCGGCGGGCTCATTCCTGTGGGCGGTCCGGTGCGCCCGGCGACTCGAGAAGGGGTCGTGCTCGTTGGGGACGCCGCGGGACTCGTGTCCCCCCTGACGGCCGGGGGGATTCATACGGCGCTCGATTCGGGTCGTCGCACGGCGGTCGCGATCGCGGACGAGCTGATCCACGGCGGAGCTGCGGCGTGGCGCGAGCTGTCGCCGCCGCGCTTCTTCTGGAAGCGGTGCCTGCGCCGGCTCATGGACGCTGTTCCGACGAACGCCGTCTGGGATGCGCTGCTTGCGACGCCGCCCATGCGGGCCCTCGCGCGGGCCGTCTTCTTCCATCATCGGGGGCTCTTCTCGCCCGCGGCGTGGCGGGATCTCGCGAGGGCGCTCGTCGCTAATTGAGGTCGAAGAGCAGGATCTCTGACGGCTCGACTGCTTTGACGGCGATCGTCCGCTCGCGATCGATGCTGACGCCGTCCCCCGCGGAGGCGGCTTGGCCGTTGACGTCGATCGTGCCTCGCGCGACCTGCACCCAGCCGAAGCGCTTCGTACCCATCGGCAGCGAGACGCTTTCGCCGGACTTGAGGATCGCTCCGTAAAGCCGAACGTCCTGGTGGATCTGCAGCGAGCCGTCGGCGCCGTCGGGCGAGACGAGCAGCTTCAGCCGGCCCGCGCGGTCGGCCTCGGGGAAGGCTTTCTGCTCGTACTCCGGCGTCAGGCCCTTCTTCGCCGTCTCGATCCAGATCTGGTAGAGATGGAGCGGCTCGGTCTTAGACGCATTGTATTCGGCGTGCACGACGCCCCTGCCGGCCGTCATGCGCTGCACCTCGCCGGGTTTCAGCACCTCGCTGTGCCCCATGTTGTCGGTGTGCGCGATCGCGCCCTCGAGGACGTAGGTGATGATCTCCATGTCGCGGTGCGGGTGGGGAGGGAAGCCCCGGCCGGGGGCGACCCGATCCTCGTTGATGACGCGCAACGCGCGGAATCCCATGAACCGGGGGTCGACGTAGTCGGCGAACGAAAAGGTGTGGTACGTGTCCAGCCAGCCGTGGTCGAGGTGGCCGCGCTCGTCCGCCTTCCGGATTTCGATCATGACGTTGCCCTTTATTCGTTCGATGTCTAATGAAGTGAACGGCGGTGCGTAGGGGTTTATTCCCCCTCGCGGCCGCAACTCGGACGGGATAGACTGGGGGCATGCATCGCCTCCGGCCGGCGCGATTAATTTAGCAGGCTTTTCTCCCCGGCCGGGTGGCGAAACTGGCAGACGCAAGGGACTTAAAATCCTTGGATCCCGCAAGGGGTCATGCGGGTTCGACCCCCGCCCCGGCCACCACTTCGACTCGCGCGGCCGCAGGCCGCGATGAGGCGAAGTGCCCCGAGGGAGCGAAGCGAGTCGAGGGGAAGCAATCGA
>CAYXVY010000081.1:0-3413 GCA_964468745.1 uncultured Planctomycetales bacterium
TGTCCCCGCCGTCGATGGGAACCAGGATCTTCTGAAACAGCTTCGCCGTCGGCGACGGCATGGGCGCGAACGAGCGAACGGCCAGGACCGGGATGTCGCTCGCGCGTACAACCTTCTCGGCAACGCTCCCGAAGATCCACCGCTGCATGCCGGTGCGCCCGTGCGTGGTCATGGCGATCATGGTTGCGCGCTCCTCGGTCGCAACCAGGAGGATGGACTCTGCGGCGGCGCCCTCGCGAACTAGAATGCGATTGCGGATCCCCGCCTCCTCGAGCTTTTCGGCGAGATCCGCCAAATACCGCTTCGCCTCGACCTTCATCTCGTTTCTCGGAATCAGCTCCGGACGCGGCGACAGGGGGAATTCGACCGACCGAAAGAGCAGCACTTCGGAATCCGCATGCTTCAGCAGCTGCTTCACGCGCGTGAGGATCTCCTCCGCGGTCTTCGAGCCGTCGAGGGGAACCAGGATTCTCTCGAGCATTTATGTACCCTCCTTGCCGGCGCGCACGACGAGCACAGGGGTTTCACTTCCGCGCAGCACCTTCTCGGTGACGCTCCCGAGGACCCAGCGCGTCAGCCCCGTGCGGCCATGAGTCGTCATCGCGATGAGGTCGCCGCCTCGCTCGCGGCACGTACGCAGGATCTGATCGGCCGGATCGCCCGTCCGGATCTCGTGCGTCGCGGGAATGCACGCCTCGCCAAGAAGGTGCGTCGCCTTCGCCAGGGGAACCTCAGGCGGCGTCCAGTGCGGCGCAGGCTCCTCAGTCACGTGCACGAGGAACGCCTTCGCGTCGAGCCGCTTCAGCAGCCGGCCGACCACCGGCACGACTTGCACCGACGTATTGCTGCCGTCGATGGGAATGATCACGCGCGACAATTTCAGCTCTTTCGGTTCGACCGGCTTGCCGTCCGCGAACGAGCGGACCGCGAGCACCGGGCAATCGCTGTGACGCAGCACCTTCTCGGCGACGCTGCCGAAGACGAAGCGGGAAACGCCGGACCGGCCGTGAGTGCTCATCGCGATGAGAGTCGGCTTCTCACGCGCGGCGACTTCGAGGATCGTCTCCGCCGCCGGGCCCTCGATCAGCACGCGCCGCACCTGCGTACCAATCGCGCCCATGCGCAGCTCGACGTCCTTCAGATAGCGGTCCGTCTCCTGCCGCACGTGCTCGATGAGGTGAAGATACTCGACGTCGACGGGCGGAACGCTGAAGGCTTCGACGAGCACCAGCTCTGTATCGGGCTGATCGATAAGGCGCCTCAGTTGGGTCAGGACGGCCTCCGCGCGCGCGGAGCCGTCCAACGGGACCAGGATCTTGTTCATGAGCACTCCACTGCAAAGCGCCTGCCACGGGAACGCCCGCATCCTGCGTCTGCAGGCCTGTGGGAAAACCCGCACCCCTGCGAAAAATCACCAAACGGGAGGCGCGAAAAACCCATCCGCACGGCCGAAATGCGTGGCATCCCCCTTGCGATGGAGCTGGCATGAAATCGATCCTCGTGCCCATCGAGGCGAACGAGATCGCGCCTTGGCTGTTGCGTCGCGCGGGCCCGCTCTTCCGGCGCCCCGGCGTCAACGTCCGGTTGGTCTCCGTAGTGCAGACGACGGCCGGACACGCGGCCGACGACGCATACCGCGCCGACCGTCGACATGAGGCGCTACGCATGCAGCTCACGGCGCTCGCGAACGAACTTCGCCAACACCGCATTGACGTGGAAGCGGAGGTGCTCTTCGGCGATCCGGCCATCGAGGTCCTGAGAGAAACGGCGAACGCCGATCTCGTCGTCATGGCCACGCACGGGCGCGTCGGGCTCGACCGCCTGCGGTTCGGCAGTGTGGCTCAACGCGTCGTGAGCGCCTCCCCTGCACCCGTTCTGCTGTTCCGGCCGCTCTTCACGGAGAACGGCGATATCTCAATGACAGCGCTGGCGCAGCCGGCTGAGTTCGAGCGGATGCTGGTGCCGCTCGACGGCTCCGCGGGCGCGGAGGAGATCGTGCCCGCGGCACGGTTGCTTGCCCGTGCCTTTCGGTCGCACGTGATTTTCATGACCGTCGCGCCCGAGCGGAACGGATTCGAGGACGTCCACCGCGCCGCGGAGTATCTCGCGAAATGGCGCGCCGCATTCCGGAGCGCGGGCGTGCGTTCGGAAGTGCGCGTCCGTGAAGGCGACGCCTCGGAGCGAATCCTCGCCACGCTCGAGGAGGAGCGCATCGATGCGGTCGCGATGACGACGCACGGCCGGACCGGTCTTGCGCGCGCGTTCCTCGGCAGCGTCGCGGAGTCCATTCTCGCCCGGACCCAGGTGCCGATGCTCGTGTTGCGAAATGCCGTGCTGCGCGAACCGCTTCCCGCCGCCCATGAACGGAACGTGAAAGTGAAGGTGACATAGCCATGTTCAAACGCATTCTTGTCCCCCTCGACGGCTCGCCTGCCGGTGAAGCCATCCTGGACCACGCTCGGAACTACGCCGCTCCGAAGGCGGAGATCTTCCTTCTCCACGTGCTCCCGAATGTCACTCCTCCGGTCGGATCGCCGAGCGCGCAATTGCTGGCCCTCCCCGAGCAGGCGGAAGCCTACCTCGACACGCTCGCGGATCGCTTCCCGGCGATGCGGGTGCGTATCTTCGTGGACACCGGCGATCCGGCCGACCGTATCGTGCGCGTGGCGCTGGGGCTCAACATCGATCTCATCGCCATGATGACTCGGGCCCCGGGAACCGCCTCTCGCGTCCTGCTCGGCAGCGTCGCGCAGGACGTCGTGCGGGGCACCTCCCTGCCGGTCCTGCTGGTCCGACCCGGTGTGGCAGCGGTCCAGCGACCGGCGAATCGGTTTCTCGTGCCGCTCGACGGCTCCGTGCGGTCGCAACGCATCCTGGATGTGCTGAGAAACGAAAAGACCGACGTCGTTCTCCTCCAAGTCGCGGAGACGATCGACGACTCGCGCGCCGGACTCGCCCATCTCGACCGGCCCGTAAGACGCGTGATGGAGACCCCGGCGCGCCGTCTCGAGGAGATCGGCGACGCACTGGCAGCGCGCGGCGTTACGAGTTCGCCACTCTTGGTGCACGGCGACGTCGTAAGGCAGATCCTCGCGCAGGCCCGGGCGCGTGACATCGACGCCATCGCGATGGCGACCCACGGACGCACGGGGCTCGAACGACTCGTGATGGGCAGCGTCGCGGAGGGCGTTCTGCGCGGGGCCGACTGCCCCGTTCTGCTGCTGCGGGCGATAGCGACCCCGAAATTGCAGGAGGTGAAACCATGACCGTACCCACTGCAAGAGAGGTCATGAGCCGGCCGATCCGCCGGCTGCAGGCGAACGTGACAATGCGCGAAGCGGCATCGTTCCTGCTCAAGAACGGGATCAGCGGCGCCGTCGTCGTGGACGCACACGGGAAGCCCGTCGGCGTCT
>CAYXVY010000082.1:0-26770 GCA_964468745.1 uncultured Planctomycetales bacterium
CCCGCCTGGTGGCTCCGGATGCGGCGCTGCGTCGCGCCGTGCCCCAGCCACGCGACGGGCATCGCCGACATTCGCACCTCGCCGCGCGTGCCCCACCGGCGCAGCTCGTCCGCGAGGCGGAAGCTCATTTCGACGGCCGGCGTCAGCGCGCGCGAACGGAAGCCGCCGATCAGCTCCAGCGAACGCTTGCGGTACACGACGAACGATCCCCCGCCGCTCGCGCTGGCGGCCAAAGACGTCCACCCGCGTCCTTCGGGCAGCGCGCACTCGTAGCGCGCCACCTCGTTCACCAATCCGCTCATGCCCGGAAGCTGAATGCGAACCGGCGCCGCGACGGCCGCGACCGACGCGGGCGCCTGCACGAACTCCTCGAGCATGCGATACAGCGGACCCGCGTCGAGCACCGTGCCTGCGACGATGTGCGCGAAGAGCGGATTGCCCGAAACGTTGACCGCGGCGTTCAGCGCGTCGGCCGATCCCGCCTCCGCCTTGTCGACGAGCACGAGCCTCGGATGGATCGCCGACGTGTACACCGCGCGCAGTCGAGCGCAGCGCGTCTCGTGGCGATAGACTCGGAACGTGCGGTGGAACTGGAACGCGCTCGTAAGCGACTGCATGTGAGAACCGCGGCGGCCGTCGCACACGACTACGACTTCAAGGTTCGGGAAGTTGAGGGCGAGCGCCGCGTTGACGGTTTCGATCGTCTCCGCTTCGCTGTTCGACGGGAGCACGGCGAGCGAAAGCGGGGGCACCCAGCGCCGCGAGCGCAGCCGCGCCTCGTCGGTGAGTCTCCGCGCCTGGCCGCGGCGGGTCGCACGCCGCCACGTCACGAGCCCGAGCGTTACGCCGAGCACCGTCGTCGCCGCGAAGTAGACGATGAGGGCGTCGAGGAGAATGTTCAGGACGAGGCTCACGGCGCCCCCCGCAGCTGGAGGCGTTCGAGCATCTGGACGGCCATGTCGCGCGCCGCAGGGTCCTTCCCGCCGCCGGCGTCGCGCAGCGCGTCGGCTCCCTGGGCCTCGCGCGATCCCAGCGATTCGGCGGCGTTGAGCCGCACCCACCACGACGGGTCGTTGAGCGCGTCGCGCAGGTGGACGAGCGCGGCCGGATCGTCGCAATGGCCGAGGGCGCGCGCGGCTACGGCCCGCACTTCCCACGCGATGTCCTTGAGGGCGCTCCCCAGGCTCGCAACAACATCCGCCCCGCCGATGCGGCCGAGGGCGCGTGCGGCGGTGGCGCGGATTTCGACGTCATCCTCCGCGAAGAGCGAGCGGAGCAGGTTGATGCTGCCCGCGTGGGCGAGCTCGCCCAGCGCCTCGATGGCGGCCAGTCGGGCTTGACGTTTCGTGTCCTTGGTCGTGACCATCGCATGCAGCTCGGGGACCGCGGCTTCGCCGAACCCGTGGATCAGTTCGACGGCGTCGGAGATCGCCCATCGCGTCGCGACGGGGATGACGTCGAATACCGCGCGAACCGTTTCCGAGGCGCCGAGATCGCTCAAGGCGCGGGATGCGGCGGTGCGGACTTCGGGGCGACGGTCCTGCAGCATGCGGAGGCATTCGGGGCCGGCCTCGCGTCGCTTGAAGGCGCCGAGCTCCAGTGCGGCCTCGGCGCGGCGGCTCCAGCGCATCGATGTCAGGGCGCGCAGGGCGTGAGGGGCCAGCCCGAGCTGGTCGTAGATGGCGGCCACGCTGACGATGTGCGCGTCGCCCAGCGCCTTGAGGGCATGGACGAGAGCGCGACGGGAGAGGTCGCGCGGCGCGCGGCGCAGGTGGCGGATGACGTCTTCGGTCGGGGTGCCGGCTTGGAGGGTGGCGATCGTGAGGGCGTCGAGGTCGGCCTGGCGGGCGTCCTGCGGGCGGAGGATGGCGCGGCCGATGAGATGGAGCACCATGCAGACGATGACGCCTGCCGTACTGATGCCGATTGCCGCGAGAATGCCGCTCTCGATCATTGATTCCCTGCCACGATCCCCGGGAGCGGCCTTTGGAAGGGGAGCCGGGAGGCTACCCCACCACCGATTGTCTTATCGGCCAGCTGTGACCGATCCCTGAAGAGTATAGCCGAGTCGCCTGCAAGATAGGGGCTTCCTCTCAGGCGACTCGATCCTGAGGGAGCGGCAGCGAGTCGAGGGACCCTTTTTCTTTGTTCCCTGTTGGGCTATATAGAAGAGAACCATGAGCGTGCGCCCCAAGGCCCGAGCGGACGTGTACTGCCAGGACGTCAGTGAGGGGTGCGTGCTGTTCGACCCGAAGCGCGAGAAGGTGTTCGTCCTCAACGCGACCGCGGCGTTCGTGTGGACCTGCTGCGACGGCGAACACGGAGCGACGCAGATGGTTGAGGAGCTGGAAAAGGCGCTCGATTCGAAGTCACCGGGCCACGAGCCGCTCAAGAAGGACGTGGACGCGGCGCTGGCCGACTTCCGGAAGAATGGGCTGTTGGCGTGACGACGATGCGCCTCGAACTCGCGGGGGAGGCGCTCGCCGTCCGGGTGGAAGGTCACGCCCCCCTGCGGCGCTGGCTTGAGCGGCAGTTCGACGCACGCCCCTCGAACGCGCGGGCGGATTTCGAGGTCATTGATGGAGAGGTGCGACGTCGTGGCCGCGTCATCGAGCGCGGGCGGGAGGCGGAGCTGCCGCATAGCCTGGAGTGGCGATTGACGAACGAGGCGCTGAGGCGCGCACGTCCGCGCGTCCACATCCTGCACGCCGCGTGCGTTTCGCGGGGCGACGACGCGACGCTGATCGCCGGGGCGCACGGCGCGGGCAAGACGACGCTCGCCCTCGCGATGATGCTGCGTCACGGATGGAAGCTGTGGAGCGACGATGTCGTGCTGATGGATGATCGCGGGCGCGTCACGCCGGTGCGACGGCCCGTGCGCGTGAAGCCGGGGACAGAGATCGTGCTTCCGGAACTCGAGCGACTCCGAATCGATCGCGCTGCCTGGGCACGCGGCGAGGCCTGGATGCTGCAAACGCACGCCTCGCGCACGCTCCGTCCTCGCCTGTTCATTCTCGTGGGCGGCGATCGGCGCAATCGCCTCCGCGTCAACCGTCTGACGGAGCCGCTGGCGGTGGGCCGCGTGTCGCGCTATCTCTGGAACTTCCTCGTGCGGCCACGCGAAGCTCTGCGCATGGTGGCGGGGCTGGTGGCGCGGTCCCCGGTTCTCGCGTTCGCGGGCGGGACGGTCGACGAACGCTGCGCCGCGCTGCTGGAATTGAAAGGGTCTCATGGGAGAGCTTGAGTGGTACGCGGGGCTCCTCGAGGAGCGCACGCACGTCGACGCCTTCCTGCGCGCGATCGCGAAGACGGTGCGTCGCGGCGATCATGTCGTCGAGATCGGATGCGGACTCGGCACGTACGCGCTCGCAGCGCAGCAGGCGGGCGCGGCCCGCGTGACGGCGATCGATTCGAGCGCGCTGGCGATCGCCATGGCGCGCGAATTAGGGGTGGCACGGGCCGGCGTGCGACTGGTGGAATCGAATGCACTCGACGTGACGCTGCAGCGGCGGGCGGACGTGGTCATCTTCGAAGACTACGGCGGCTTCGGCCACAGCGCTGGGTATGTGCGGCTGCTGAAGCACGCGAGGGCGAAGCTCGCTCGCAAGGGCGCGCGGTGGATCGCGCGTCGCGTGGAGCTGTGGCTGGCGCCCGTGGATGTCCGGCCCGCGATGCGGACGCGGCGGCTGCCGTTCTCCGCCGAGGCCGTGGCGCTGCTGCGACGCAGGGCCATGAGCGAGGCGGTGCCGAAGGATGTGCCGGCGGCGCGGCAGATCGCGCCGGGAGTGCGCGTCGCGAGGCTGGATCCGTCAGGCGCGTGGCCGATCGAAGCGCGGTATCGCGCGACGGCTCGGGCAACCCGTGCGGCGAAGGTGACGGGGCTGGCGGGTTGGATCCGCCTCGATCTCGGCGGCGGGATCGTCATCGACAACGCGCCGGCGGTGCGCGGTCACGTGTGGACACACCGTTTCTTCCCGTTCGTGGAGCCGCTGGAGGTCCGCCGGGGCGAACGCTTGAGCATGTCGGTGGAAGTCTCGAAGGGACTTGCGACGGTCGACCCGATTTACCGATGGTCGGTGGCGGGACGCGCGGGGCGGCGCGAAGGGTGCAACGTGAATGCGATGCCCGGCGACGTGGAGTGGCTGCGGCGCTGCTCGCCGGAGTGGGTGCCGCGGGCGGGATCGAAGGTGCGACTGGCCCGGGCGCTGCTCGCCGCGCTGGACGGAAAGAATTCGGTCCGCGCGATTGCGGAGACGGTGTATAGTGAAAAAGTGCAGGCAGGGCCTGATCGCGACCGCCTCCTGGAGATGGCCTTCAGGCTGGCAGGCGAGTGGGCCGAATAGGGTGGTTGATGGACGACGCTATGAAGAATGAAGCCTCGGGCGCGCAGGATTCTCGCCGCGCGTTTCTATTCCGGGCTCTCCGAACCAGCGCGTACGCCGCTCCGCTAGTTGTCGCCATGTCGATGAGGAACACCGCTGTGGCCCAGGCATCGGGCGGCAACAACGGCAACAACGGCAATAACGGCAACAATGGCAACGGGCCTCCACCGTGACCAGTCGTCTAACTGCGGAGCAATCGAGCCGGCGTAGATTCCTCGGTCGCATTCTTCGTACTGCCGCCTATACGGCTCCGGTTATGGCTTCGATGTCCATGGCGAATCTTGCTGTCGCTCAGGCGTCGATGATGGGGATGATGATGGCGCCCGGAGCGATGATGATGGCCATCCCCTAACGGGGTGCCTGTCGCAATCTCAGCTTTCGCGCTAGCGCCTTCGGAATCGCCACCCCGGTAGTCACCACGTCTCGCCACCCGTCAAGACACAACAGCTTGAAGATGTAGCGGTAGCGCGGCTGCATCTCGTGGCCCGGTCGCCAAACCTCCTCGCGCGCAAGCAGCTTTCGCAGCCACGCTCGACGCCAGGATGGGGGCTCAATCTCATCCATTACGTGCTTGGGCACGCGAGCCCCGAAGTGCTCTACGGCGAGCGACAGGCCCACCCAAAGCGACGATTTCAACCGCCACTCCGCGGCCCGTTTCAGCACCACACTCCAGTCCACCCGACCCGACAGGCGCGCAAAGTCCATCACTAGGATGAGGCGATCGACCCCGTTGCGCACGACGTTTGCCGCGGCCAGGAGCAGCGAGTCCTCGCACCGAGGGACGGGCACGCCCTCTACGCGCTTCGATCGCGTCAGCAGCTCCGCGATGGGCACCCGAACCGCTGCCTGCAGTCCATCTCGGGCCGTGAAGTCCCAATGAAGGTCGATCCATAGCTCCACACCCGTCTCCGGCTCCTTGCGCACGAAATCGAGTTCCATTGGATTGGGCGGATCGGCCGGTTCGTCCTTGAATCCGCAAGAGGCAAGAACGCGCTTCGAGTCGGCGAGTCGGTCGGCATGAACGATGATGTCGATGTCGCCGAACGGGCGCAGCGCAAGCGAGTCGTAAACCGTCAGCGCCATCGCTACGCCCTTCACGAAGACGCACGGTACCCGGGCCTGGTCGAACGCGGCGGCGATTTCCCGGGCCGCGGCCATCTGGGCCCGCGTGCACGCCTCCTGGACGGCGACCTGCGGCGCAAGGATCGCGCTCAACTCGCCGCGCCCGACATCTCTCACATGGCCGGCTACCCCTTGCTCGATCGCTGCCGTTGCCAGCCGACTCGCATCCACGTCGGGCGGCGCCTGACCCCGCAGCAGAGCGATCAGGCTCGAGGCAATCGGGCTGGTCATTCCCTTACATCCTAGCCGATAGTTTCCACGGGGATCCCACACCCCCGGTACGGCTCGGAGTATACTTTTCGCGAGGAGACATAGTGGCAGGCGAAACTGAACGCAGGACGCACGAAGCGGCGATAGACGCCGCGCCAGGCAAGCCGTCGGAGAGCGCACTGGCGCTTGTGCTCTACCTGCTGCGCATCTTCACGACGCGCATCTGGCTATTCCTGGTGGTCTTCTCGCTGATCTTCACCATCATCCTCGTCAACTCGATGCGCGGCACGAAGATCTACCGTGCCACAGCGGAGATCCTCATCGAGCGCCAGTCGTCCAACCTCAAGAACCTCGAGTCGCCGCTGACCGTGAACACGGACGACAGCGACTACTACAACACGCAGGTCCGCATCCTCGAAGGGCGCGGGCTTGCGCAAATCGTCGCCGCGGCCCTCTCGCTCGATCAGCGCGACGACTTCAGCGACCGCCCCGCCGACGACCTTCTGGGCGGCCTTCAGATCGACTTCGTGCGCAATGCGCGCGTGGTGGAGATCGCGTACGAGCACGCCGACAAGCAGCTGGCGGCCAAAATCGTCAACGCGTACATCGTGGAGTACAAGAAGGACACGCTGAAGCGCCGGAGCGACACGATCGACGAGCTTCAGGCGCAGATGCGCGGCCAGTTGGACGACGTCGAGACGAAGCTCAGGGAATCTCAGAAGCTGCTGCTCGACTTCTATGAGAAGAACGGCCTCCTGCTCGGCGACGAGCGCGAGAGTTCGCTGCAGCGGATGATGGAGGAGGCGGGCCTGATGCTCCTGCGGGAGCAGCAGGAGTTGAACCGCCTCGAAGGGGCGTCGGAGAAGGTGGACGCGGCGGGCACGGACGTGAACAAGCTCTACCAGATCGCGCTCGCCCACTACCTCTTCTGGCGCGAGGACTCCCAGCAGCTCGAGGAGACCCGCGCGCTGTCCGGACTGGCGGAGATGCAGAAGAAGTACCAGCCCACGCATCCGTCGTATCTCGGGGCGCTCGCGCGCGTGCAGGAGATCCAGCGGCGCGTCGCCGAAAGCGCGCTGACGTTCGCCCGCAGCGTGGTCGTCCTTCGCGACAACAAGCGCGAGAGCGTGAAGGCCGCGCAGGTCATGTACGAAGATCTGAAAAAGCGCCGGTTGGAGCAGGATCGCACGGTGGGCGAGGCAGAGCGGCTGCGCCGCACGCGCGACGCGTATCAGACGCTCTTCGAGGCGCTGACGCTGCGCATCAAGGAGGCCGCCATCTCGAACCGGCTCGATACGACGAACGTGCACACGCTCATCGCGGCAGCGCCGCCGATCACGCACATCCGTCCGAACTTGACGACGAATCTGCTCCTCGGGCTCGTTGGCGCTCTCATGGCTGGCATCGCCATCACGCTGATGGTCGACCGCCTCGACAACACGGTGCGCACGACGCAGGACGTCGAGGAGTCCTACGGCCTGCCCGTGCTGAGCGTGGTGCCGCAGGCGCGGATCGACGATTTGAGCGGTCCACCAGCGCTGGCGTGCTGGAAGGACGAGATGTCGCAGATGGCCGAGGCCTTCCGCCGCGTCCGCGCGGCCGTGCTGCTCTCCGTGAAGAAGGGCGAGGGCGGCCCGCTGCGCCGCATGCTCGTGCTGTCGCCGGGGCCGGACGAGGGGAAGAGCACGGCGGCGATGAACCTCGCGATCTCGCTGGCGCAGATGGGCGAGCGGACGTTGCTGATCGACGCGGATTTCTATCGATCGGAGTCGCACAAGCTGCTCGGGCTGGACCGCGAGAAGGGGCTGTCGACGATCCTCGTGAGCGACATCGCGCTCCCGCAGGCGGTGCAGACGACGGGGATCCCGTGTCTGGATTACATGGCGACGGGCATGATCCCGCCGCAGCCCGCGACGCTCCTCGGATCGGCGCGGATGCGCTGGCTGATGGAAGAGGCGACTCGGCACTATTCGCGCGTGGTGATCGATACGCCGCCGCTCGTCGCGGTGACGGATGCGACGCTGCTGGCCCCGCTCGCGGACGCGACGATACTCGTCGTTCGCGAAGGGAAGACGTCGAAGACGGCGCTTCACCGGTCGCTGCAAACTCTCGCGCGCACGGGCGTGCGTCCGATGGGTTTCATCTTCAACGGGTTGCGCACGGGCATGGGCGAGTTCTACTTCCGCTATCACAACCCGACGTACTCGCTGGACCAGTCGCAGCAGGCCAGCCCGCCGGTGGGGACGACGTCGCAGCAGCGTTAGTTGTCGCCCCGGTCGGGGTCCTTCGGCGGCAGCAGGATGGGCGGCCCGCCTAGATCTTCGGGGCGGCGCGGCAGCGGTGCGGGCGGCTCAGCGGGGGTGGGCGGCGGTGTTGGGACGTGGGCGTTGAAAATTCCTGCGTCCTGCGTAGCGTCAACGGTCACGGGGACGCCAGCAGGCGAAGGCACGGGCGCGAGCTGCGGTGCGTACGCGATCGACGCGGCTGGGGCGGGGACAACTCGCTGGCGAGCGGCCCCCCAGAAGCGGTCGGCGTACGACACGCTATCGCTGCGAACGCGCTGGACCGCGGGGGCTATCAGGAATCCGCGCACAAGCAGGACGATCATCAGCTGCGCATTCGGAACGCCTACGTTCAGGAACATGGACTCGAAGATCGCGACGAAGAAGCACGCGCCGAGGTACGCCGTCACCCAGCCCTCAAGCATCTGCGTCGCGCGTGCCGCCATGCGTCGAGTTCCGCGCATGACGAAGTAGGCGGCGATCGAGGTGCCGAACGCCCCCTGTTCGCACAAAAGCACCAGGTAACCGTTATGCGCGGACGTCGCCGCGAGCATATGAGGCTCGTGCATCTTGAATCCGACGCCGAACCAGGGATTGGCGAGGAAGAGCCTCCAAGCCTCCTTCCACGCATCCCACCGTCCGGTGCCTCCCGTGCCGAGGCCGCGCGCCGGATCGTCCAGGGCATACACACCGGAGATGAACCGAAGGACATCCTTCATGCGTTCTTGAGTCAGGTACAACACCAGAAACCCAAGCGCAAGCAGGCACGCAACGTAGGTGACGGTTCCAATGTTTGGCGACCAGTTTGCCCGAAACAGCAGCCACAGCGTGACCCCGACGACCAGCGCGGTGAGCGAAGTGCGCGAATTCGTCATGAAGAGCAACACCACCACCGGCGCCATGATCAGAATCGAGAACCGTAGCTTTCCTAGCAGCAGCGCCGACATGATGACCGACATGGCGATCGCGGCGAACAGGTTCGGGTTGATGATTCCGCCAAGCCGACTTTCGACCGCCAGGTCCGTCGTCGTAGCGATCAAGCCCAAGACGAGCAAGCCGATCACGCTGAATATCACGAGGCCACGCCTGAGTTGCTCGCCATCCATTGCGAGATTGAAGGCGTATGCCACTACGAGGCAAACCGCGAGCCCGCCGAAATAACCGGCCGATGTAGTTGGCGCCGCACTCATCAGAACCGAGAGCGCGTTCGACGCGCCGTAAGCGATGAAGAAAGTGAAGAAGCCGCGATGGTCGCGGATGGCGGAAATTGCAAAGGCCTTCCGGAGCGGGGGATATAGCGGAATCACCAGCAACGGCCAGGAAATCGCCGCGAACAGCGTAGGCTTGTCGCCACCCGCGGCGCTCTCGAGCGTGAAGAGTCTGGACACGTACAGCGTCCAGAGCCACACACCGAACAGCACCGGCGTTAGATGATAGTGGAGCTTGCTGCTCTTCATGGCGAGCCGGATTAGCGACGGACGGAGCCCGCCTCTCTCCATGGCGGACATTCAGATCTTACCACGCTGGGGCCCGCGAACTCGTCACGCGCGATGGATCTCGTGGGTCCCCGTTTGGCCCGCGCCCTGCCGATTGAGGAGCTTTGAACCGAACCGTTCTAGGATCGGATCCAGGATGTGCGCGGCTGCCATCAACGTCGCCGAACGGCTGCCGACCGCCCCCGCGACCCGCAACTCCCCCGCAATTTCCCCGTTAACGTGAAACGGAATCGGCAAGTCGGAACCCGCCGCTTCCTTGGCATTCATGCTGAACCGCTCGATCGCCGCCTGGTCCGTCGCCTCGTAAAGTCCGGCGCGCTGAATCTCAAGAACGCGCAGCAGCTCGGTCAGAACCGCCCACGTCTCCGAATCCGTTCGCGCCGCCTCAAGTCGACCCATCGCGTCCGCGGCTTCGTTTCGCCAGTTGACGCGCGAGGTTACGAAGCGCTTCAGCGTGTAGCCAAACTGACGGTACGCCAACGCCGAAACCGCCAGCATGACCAGCAGCGCTACATTCGCCGCCATTCTGCTGCCGAACGTCAGAATCGCCGCGACAATCCCCAGCATCACCGTGATGCCGTACAGGACGAACGCGACCTTCCGCTGATTCAGACCCGATCGCAGCAACAGGTGATGCAGGTGCCCACGGTCGGGACTCATCGGAGAGCGCCCCATCAGCGTGCGCCGAAAAATCGACGCCAGCGTGTCGATGACCGGCACGCCGAGGATCAGGATGGGAAGCGTCAGCGCGGCCGCGACCGTTCGCTTCTGGGTACCCTCGACGCTGAGCACCGCCAGCAGGAAGCCGATGAACAGCGACCCTGTATCTCCCATGAAAATCTTCGCCGGGTGCCAGTTGTGCCGGAGAAACCCGAGACACGCGCCGCTCAGCAAACCCGCAGCGAGCGCTGTGTCGAAATTCTCCGATATCGCCGCCATCGCGCACACCGCGAGGGAGACGAGCGCGCCGATGCCTGCCGCCAACCCGTCTAGCCCGTCCATCAGATTCACGGCATTCGTAACACCGACGATCCACAACACAAGCAAAGCTGTGCCCCAGCCTCCCATCACCGTCGAGCCGAAGACCGGCAGCACAACGGAATTTGCCCCGAAGCCGATGTAGATCGCCCCCACCGCGACGCCCACCTCAACGAGCAGTTTCGGCAGTGGCCGCAGCGATTTGAGATCGTCTACGAGGCCCAGCAGCACGATAGGCAGACCGCACAACACAAGCCGGAGTGTTCGCAATCCTTCAGCCGTTGCCAACAACCGGCCATGGGTCGAATCCCACCACCACACCAGCCCGAGCGCCGCATAGAAGCTCCCTGCAATCGCAAGCCCGCCAAGACGCGGGATGGGCTTGCTGTGAATCTTGCGAATGCCCGGACGGTCGAGTGCTCCAATCTTGCGGGCGAAGAGTCCCGCGAGCGGCGTGCTGAGATAAGCCAGCACAAAAGCGATCAAGAGGGCGTATGCGACCCAGTCCAAACGTTGCTCCCGCCCCCAATCTTATCGCGCTTTATGCACCGTGGGGGGCAATGCCCGGCGCGAGCCCGTTGAGAATCGCATCGAACTGCTCAAGGGTTCGAAGATCACAGTACGCTTCGTCGAACGCGCGACGCGCACGCGCCGACAATTCACGCCTGCTCGCTTCGTCTCCCATCAACCCCTTCACGAATGACGCGAGCCCGGCTGAATCGCCGTGTCGCAGGCTGACGCCGCAGCCGAAGCGCGCGACGGCGTCGTCGACATTGCTGCGCGCCGGTCCTACATACGCGACGGGCAGCCCCATTCCGAGACTCGCGTGCAGCTTGCTGGGACTCATCACGCCCAGCATGTCGTCGCGCAACGTTATGAGAGCACAGGCGGCCGTCGCCATCACGGAAGGCCTCTCCTCCTTCGCGACGTATCCCCGCATCACGACGTTTCGCAGGCCGCGCACGGCGACCTCGCGACTCAGCGGTTCCCATCGGGATCCACCGCCGACGAACAGGAATGTCACGGGCTCCGACGCGAGCAGCGAGGCCGCGTCCAGCACCGTCGCAAAGTCGTGCCCCGTTCCGGCATTACCCATATAGAGCACCACCGTGCGCTCACGCAATCCAAGCGCTTGCGCTTCCTTCCACGGCGCGGATTGTGGGTCGCGCGGGAAGAGCGACGCCCGCTCCCAGTTTGGAATGATCGAGGTGGGGAGCGGGCGCGTGGGCGCGTATTGCGACACCAGAAGCTCGCGCATTGCTGTATCGAGGCAGACAAGGTGGTCGAGGCGTCTGTACAGTTGGCGGTTTACAACCCGCATGATCGCGCTGAGTACGCCGCGTGGGTTGAGCACGCCGGCCCGCTCCGCGGCCTCCGGATAGCAATCCATGCTCCACAGAATGAGCCTGCACCGGGGATGAAGCCCCTTGTGCAGAAGGCCTGCGCACGCTATGAACGGCGGAGTGGTCATCGCGATGACGGCATCCTGCGGCGGCAGCTTCAGCAGTGCCACAGCCGCCAGCGAATAGAAGCTGGCATAGTCCGCAACGCGGCGCAGAATGGTCTTCTTGCCGAGCGACGGCGTCCATAGCCGAACGATGCGGGGATTCTCGCGCGCCTGCACACCGCCTCGCGTCGACTCCTGCACGTAGCTGCCCGCGCCGGTCACAACCGTGACCTGATCCCCGAGCGCCGCACGATGTTCCGCCAGGGATGCGGCCAGGTGGGCGGTGGGACTGATATCCGGCACGTAGAACTGGTTGATGAGGGTGAGGCGCATCGCGCGCGGCCTTACGCGTGTTGCTCGGCCGCGACGGATTCGATCATCTCGTCGACAATCTGTTCAAGGTTGCGGGTGAGCCGCCAGTGCGGATAGTGCGACTGCAGTTTCCGCAGATCGGAGTAATAGCAGATGTGATCGCCGACGCGATTGACGTCCGTGTAAGCCAGCTTGGGCCGCTTGCCGGTGCGCTTCGCGATCATCTCGACGCATTCAAGCAGGCTCGCGGCGTTGCCGCGTCCGCCGCCCAGGTTGTAAACCTCGCCCGGGCGTGGCTTCTGTGCGAACGCCCAGAATGCGTTCACGACGTCGAACGAATGGATCTGGTCCCGCACCTGCTTGCTCTTGTACCCAAAGACCGTGTAAGGCTCCTCGCGCAGCGCCACGCGCACGAGATAATTGAGGAAGCCGTGAAGCTCCACGCCGGCGTGTTGCGGGCCCGTCAGGCAGCCGCCCCGAAAGATGCCGGTCTTCATGCCGAAGTAGCGGCCGTACTCCTGCGCCATGACGTCGCCGGCGAGTTTGGAGACGCCGAAAATCGAGTGGAGACAGTGGTCGACGGCAAAGTCCTCCGCAATCCCATGCTCGTACTTGGAATCGTCGTAGTCCCATCGCGACTCAAGTTCTTTCATTCGGATGTGATTCGGACCGTCGCCGTAAACCTTGTTCGTGCTCATGTGGATGAACGGTGCATCCGACGAATGGCGGCGGCAGCTTTCGAGTAAGTTCAACGTCCCGACCGCGTTGACGTCGAAGTCGTCGAACGGGCGCTTCGCCGCAAGGTCATGGCTGGGCTGGGCGGCGCAGTGAATGATGAGTTCGAACTTCCCCTTCCTGAAAAGCTCGTCCATGGCGACGCGATCGCGGATATCCGCGCTGATATGGCTGAACTTCCGGCAGATCTTCTCCAGCCTGTGCCGCGTCGAAGTCGTGTCCCCCTTGGGCCCGAAGAAGTCGGCGCGCAAATTGTTGTCCACACCGGTGACCGCAAACCCCATCTTGTCGAAGAAGATGACAGCTTCAGAGCCGATCAAGCCGCTGCTGCCCGTGACAAGAACGCGCATGGTATGTTCTCCTGATTCTAGCGCATTCCACTGCTGCGTGCGCCCGCCCACGTGGGGCGTGTGATACGATCCCTTCAAGCAACGCGCCGCCATGGATCGCCCCCTGACCGTCGTTCACGCCATCGCCAGCATGAGCGAATCAACAGGAGGACCCGCACGCTCCGTGGCGACTTTGACATCCGCGCTCGCCGACGCCGGCACCTGCGTGAAACTGGTCACGCTCGACGTGACTCGCGAATACGGACCAGCCGTCGCACCGGCAAGCCGCAACGTCCACGTCATCGCCGTGCCGGGATGGGGGAATCGAAAGTTGCGCATCGCCCACGGCTTTGGATACCGCAAGGCTCTCGATCAGGCGATGACAGGCGCGTCGATTCTGCACTCCCATGGTTTGTGGATGCCCGTGAATCACCAGATGGCGCTTTCGGCCCACAGCGCTCGCACGCCCCACGTGATCAGTCCTCGCGGCATGCTCCTGCCTGGGGCCATGCGTACCAACGGACTGAAAAAGAAGCTCGCCTGGCACGCATTTCAACGGCGCGATCTACGCAACGCCGCAGGTTTTCACGCCACGAGTGCTGATGAAGCGGAAGCAATTCGCAGGCTGGAGTTCAAGCAGCCGATCGCAGTGATCCCTCCCGGAATCGAGCTGCCTGTAGAACGCATATCTACAACGGACGGTACCTCGCGGCAGAAACGCGCGCTCTTTCTTTCCCGCATACATCCGATCAAGGGCGTTACGGAACTCCTCCATGCGTGGAAGCTCGCGACTGCCCACTCAAAGGACTGGCACTTGACGGTTGCTGGCCCTGACGAGGACGGGCACCTGGCCGAGGTTCGCGCTCTCTCGCACAAGCTGGGTCTCGATGCCGTAGTGGATTTCCCTGGTGCAATCGGCGATGACGCCAAGTGGCAACTTTACCAGTCCTCGGATCTCTTCGTGTTGCCCACGAAGAGCGAGAACTTCGGTCGAGTGATCGCCGAAGCGCTGGCTTCAGGCGTGCCTGTGATCACGACGCGAGGCGCCCCATGGCCCGCTCTGCTATCGCGCCGATGCGGCTGGTGGACGGACATCGGCGTTGAACCCTTCGGCCTGGCCTTGAAGGAAGCTCTTGCGCTAGCACCTCTCGTCTTGCGGGAGATGGGAGCGCGTGGACGCGCGATGGTGGAAGAATCCTACGGATGGCCCCGTGTTACGCAGCAGATGATCGCATTTTACCGCTGGCTGTGCTCCGGGGGGCAGACGCCGGCGGAAGTGCAGACATGAGTGCTCCCGGGCCATGCGGAATCTGCGGGGCGCCCGTGACGCCGTACGCCATCCACGCGGGGTATCGGTACTGGCGTTGCACGGGCTGCCGGACTTCTCAACTTTTGCCGCAGCCATCTCGCGAGACCCTGGACGAGTTCTATCGGACGTTTCATCTCGCCGCAGCCGACGGCGGGACGTACGCAGAATTCGACTCGCGCATGCAGGCCGATTTTCCATGCAAGTCGCGCCGCGCCATGAACTTCGTGCGACGTCCGGGGGCTCGACTTCTCGACGTCGGCTGCGGAAAGGGTTTCTTCGTTCGCGAGGCCCTCCATGCCGGCTTTCACGCCGAAGGACTCGATATTTCCACCACGGGCGTGGAGCACGCGGTCACTAAACTGGGACTCAAGGCCCGCGTGGGTAGTCTCGAGGCGGGTGCGCCTGAAGATCTGCGGAGCGCGTGCGATGTCATTACATTCTGGGCCACGATCGAACACGTGCCGGATCCTGTGCGATCACTCCGTGCCATTCGCGAGTGCCTCAAGCCCGGGGGGATGCTTCTGCTGGACACTGGACTGGGTGATGCGCCCTTCGAAGGACTCCTCATGGGCCACTCGCAGTGGTACTCTGCTCCCGAGCACCTCTGGGTGTTCAGCGATCAGGGATTGCGCATCGTGCTCGAGAAGGCGGGATTTGAGGTCGTCTCCGTGGACCGCAACTTCGAGCGGTCCGTGCTCAGACGCTGGGTCAAATGGCTGCGACATGCAATATTGTGCGTTCTCTCATGCGCCGCGCTACGTCCCGTCCTCGGAGGCGCGGGGCGAGACGCCATGATTGAAGAAGCCAAATGGCCGATTGGTCGGCTCATCAGCGTTGTTGCGCGTCGCAGGGAGGCGACATAGAGCGATGCCACAGATCGCGCGATCCAACGCTCAACTGCACACGGTTCAGTTTTCATTCGCGAACAAACTTTGCCGCACACTCTGGACCCTCGTTTGGACGCTGTTCTTCCGCACGAGTCCTCGCTTCATGTTCTTCTGGCGCCGCTTCCTGCTGCGGTGCTTCGGTGCCCGTATGGGCGCCGGCACAATCGTCTATCCCTCGACTCGAATCTGGGCCCCCTGGAACCTTGAAATGGACGTCGAGTCGTGCCTCAGCTTCGGTGCTGAGTGCTATAGCGTCGATCGCATTCGGCTCGGCTATCGCGCCGTGGTTAGCCAATACGCATTTCTGTGCGGGGCGAGCCACGATTACAATGATCCGGCCATGCCGACGATCGCTGGACCGATCATCCTTGGTGACTTTGCATGGGTGTGCGCCGGTGCATTCGTCGGCCCTGGCGTCACGTTGGGTGACGGCGTCGTTGCCGGAGCACGGTCAGTCGTACTGAAAGACGTAGTCGCTTGGAACGTCGTTGCCGGCAATCCGGCGGCGGTCGTCAAGACTCGGGACTCGTCACCCTTCAAACGCTCCTGAGATGGCTTCACCCGCACGCAGGATGGGCACGTTTTGATCTCGATCTTCATCCCTATCTTGAACGAAGAAATCAATCTGCCTTCCTGCCTGCAGTCCGTCTCATGGTCCAACGACATCGTCGTGCTCGACTCCGGCAGCACGGATAAGTCGATCGATATCGCGCGAGCAGCGGGCGCGCGTGTTCTAACGCGCCCGTTCGACAACTGGGCCTCGCACCTGAACTGGGCTGTAGAGAACATCGAGTTCAAGAACCCCTGGGTCTACTACTGCGATGCCGACGAGATCGTCCCGCAGGACCTGCGCGAGGAGCTGCAGAAGGTCGCGCTGGCCACCGGCCGAAACGAAGTCGCGTATCGAGTGCGCTTCAAGAACATGTTCATGGGGCGCTGGATCCGATGGAGCAGCCTCTACCCTTCGTGGATCCTGCGCTTCTTCAAGCCGAAACATGTCCGATGGGACCGGTCGGTTCACCAAGTCGCGACGGTGACAGGACCCGAGGGCCGGCTTCGCACACACTTTCAGCACTACAGCTTTCGCAAGGGTCTGGACGCGTGGATTGCAAAGCACAACAAGTATTCGACGCAGGAAGCTCACGAAACGCTGGCCGCCTTGCGCGCGGGCGGCATGACGTGGGGCGGTCTTTTTTCGCGGGATCCTATCGTGCGACGCAAGTCCGTAAAGGAACTGTCCTATCGTCTACCCTTCCGGCCCACGTTTCGATTCCTCTACCACTTCTTCATTCGCTTCGGATTCCTCGACGGATCGGCGGGTCTTACCTATGCCCGCTTGATGGCGATGTACGAGTACATGATCGTCATCAAGATCCGTGAGTTGCGCCGCAAAGAGCGCGGACTCAGCGGCTAGCGCCTACCCCGCAAACGACCGGTAGACGCGGCTGGCCCACGCGCGTGAAATCGACTCGGTCCCCGCCGGCGCGGAATCGCCCAACAGCCACGCACGCATCGGGACGGAAAAGCCCGTCTTGGGACGATCCAACACCGCCGGCGGAAGTTGCCTCCGCGGTGTGTTTGCCATGTCGCGCTTCCCTGGCGGCGTCGCCGACGCGAGCAATGGCAGCAGACTCTCGAGCAGCACGATGTCCACCAGCGGCACCCGGATCTCCAGCGAGTGCGCCATCCCTGCCCAGTCCGCATCGCGCAGCAACTGGTTCCGCATGTACCAGCAGAGCTCCAGCGCCGTCACCTTGAGCCGCGCCCCTCGCACCCCGACCAGCGAACGATCGAGGGACGCTAGAGGCTCCAGCATTTCCAACCCCTCGCGCGCGAGTTCCGGATCCATCACCCGGCGCAGTTCCCACGGCATCAGCATCCCACGGCGCAGCAGGTACGCCCCAGCCGTGCGCCCCCCGTACTCGGCCAAGCTCGCGTACTTCGGCGACGCGACGCGCGACACCAGCGGTCCGCTGATCCAGCGAATGAGGCGGCCCACCCCGGGGATGAGCCTGAACGGCCAGAACATGCGCACAGCTTGCGGCACCTGCCGGAACGACGCGTAGCCGGCGAACAGCTCATCGCCCCCGACGCCCGAGAGCGCAACCTTGATCCCAGCCTTCGCCGCCGCACGGCTCACGAGGTACGTATTCACACCATCCACCGTCGGCTGATCCATCGCCGACAAAATGCGTTCGAGATCCCCCTCAAACTCCTCGCGGCTGATCCACCTCGTCTCGTGCACCGTCTCGTAGTGTTTCGCCACGTGCTCCGCGAGCGGGACCTCATCGTCCGGCGTCCCGCGGAACTGTTCAAACCCAAGCGTGAATGTTCGCAGCGACTTCGGCTGCAACTCAGCCGACAAGCCCGTCAGCGTGCCTGAATCCAGGCCGGCCGATAGAAACACCGCGACCGGCACGTCGGCCAGAAAGTGATGCTTCACACTGTCGAGCAGCGCCGCACGCAACTTCTCGGGCGCGTCTCCGACGCTCAGGTCCGCCGCGGCGGCGATCCGCTCCTCGATGACGCAATAGCGCGACGTTGACACTCGCCCCGACTGTTCTACGGTGAGAACGGCCCCGGCCGGCAGCGCGGACACTCCGCGGTAGAGCGTATGCGGATCGGGCACCGAGCCCAGAAGAAAGAACCCCGCGTGACCCGCGGGATTGGGTCGCGTGTCCACCGCCCCGCCGCGCAGCAGAGCCTTCACTTGAGACGCGACGCGCAGCGTACGCCCGTCGTCCGCGTAGTACAGGGGCTTGATGCCGAACGGATCGCGCGCGAGCACCATCCTGCGATGGCTTTCGTCCCACAGCGCGAACGCGAACATGCCGCGGAGCTCCCGCACCAGGTCCGCGCCCTTCTCGCGATAGAGATGCAGCAGCACTTCCGTGTCCGAATTGGACCGGAACCGAACGCCGCTCGACTCCAGGCGCGCTCGAATCTGGGGATAGTTGTAGATCTCCCCGTTGAAGACCACGTGGAGCCGGCCGTCCTCGGACGACATCGGCTGAGCGCCCGCCGGACTCAGATCGATGATCGCCAGCCGGCGGTGCGCCAGGCCCGTGCGCCGCTCTTTCGAAATCCAGAGCCCTGCGCCGTCCGGCCCTCGGGAGATCATCGCGTCCCGAACGGTGAGCAATTCACGCTCGTCAACGGGCGGCGCATCGGCCGCGTATGCAAAAATGGCCGCGATGCCGCACATGCGTTTTCAAGATCGAACGGTAGCTCCTTATATACCACATAAACCCGGCAGCTGCCCGGTGTGCTGTGCTACACTTCGCCCGTGCCGCCAAACCTGCGCTCGCCGGGCGGTCAAATCGTCGTCGTCTTCTCCGGTCAGATCTTCGCGCTGGCGACCCTCTTCGCGTTCAGCGTCATAACCGCGCGCACGTTCGGGCCCGTCGGGCTCGCGCGCATCCAGATCACGATCACCTTCTACACGCTGCTCGCCATGCTCGCGAAGATGGGACTCGACGAAGCGCTCGTTTACCGGCTCCCGGCGGCCACCCAGGGCGGGAAGCTCCGCATGCCCGGCATGATCGGCTATGCCACGATTTGCTGCGTACTTCTATGCGCGGCGATCGGCGTGATCACCGTGATCGGAGCTGATTTCATCCAGCGACGCCTCGTTCCCATCCCGGGCATAGCCGCGGACCTGCGATTCGCTTGGGCGCTCCTGCCCGGCGCGGCCTTGGCTTCCATCGCCACGGGGGCGCTGCGCGGGGTCGGCCGATCCGATGTCAACGCGCTGCTCAGCAATTTTCTCGGCGGCGCGCTGCTCATGGGGCTGCTCGCCTTTTTGGCGTGGGGCGGCCTCTCTTCGAAGGAAGCCTATGTGGTGCGCATCCTTCCTCTGCTCATTCCCACTGCATTGGCGCTCGCGCTCGCCATCGGAGCATCGGGAGAGCGGATTCCGTTCACGATGACCGAACGAGGTGCACTGCAACGCGTAGCGGCGGCCGCCGCCGGCATCACGCTCCTCCAGACGCTCGTGGCGAGCAGCGACCGCATCGTTGCGTCGCATCTCGTCTCGGAGTCGACGCTCGGCAACTATGTTGTCGCGACCCAACTCGTGAATCTCGGTCTCGTGGTCCCCGGAGCGATGATCTTCGTGTTGGGTCCGGCGTTCGCCAGCGCACTCGCGAAAGGCGATGTCGACCGCGCGGATGTGCTGCATGCGGCCGCCAGCCGCTGGCTCCTGCGTGGAATTCTGGTGCTCTACGGGCTGCTGATCGCGTTCCGTGAGGAAGTCGTCCGGCTGTTCGGCGCGGACTACGGCGAAGCCCCTTTGCTCCTGGCCATTCTGGCGGGCGGACAGATCGCGGCGAACGCGCTCGGACTGAACGCGCCCGTCCTCATGGCCCGCGGACGACAGCGTCTGGAGCTGTTGCTCAACGGTACCGCGCTGCTCGTCTTCTGGCTCGGCAGCGTCGTTCTTGCTCAGCGCTGGGGAGCCGTCGGCATCTCTATCGCACTCAGCGCAGCTCTCGTAGTAACGAATCTTCTTCGACTTCTCGCGATCGGCGCCGCTGGCCGACGCCTGCTGGTAGGCGGTGCCGCGCTCTCGGAGCTGGGTGTGGCGGTCGCCAGTCTGGCGGCGCTCGCTTCTGCCCTACGGTGGGCTCCGGCGCGGTTCGGCTCGGGTCTGGCCGCGGCCGCCTTTCTCGCCGTTCTGGCAATAGCGTGCGCCTGGCCGACGTATCGCCGGCGCGCCATGGCGGATCTCCGGACCCTGCTGAGATAGGCGTATAATGATGAGCGGCGACCTGCACCAAGCAACGCCTGTTGGTCGATAGATTTCGCAGGTCTCCCTGATGATGAAGGTTCGCTTTCTACCCGTCGTACTGGTGGCCCTGGCCTCCGCGTCGGCCTACGCGCAGGAGGAGGACACGAGCCGAGTCGACCCGCGGGAGTACCTCGATCCCGAGTTCCGCGAGTATCGATTCTGGAAAGGCCGCATCACGGATCGGCTGAAACTGAACGGCACGGTGTCCATCGAGGAGTGGTTTGACAACAACGTCCTCATCAGCGAACAGAAAGAAAGCGACACCATCACCTACACCACGCTCGACGTGGGCGCCGCGTGGGGCAATCGGCACATCGATGTCGATTTCTCGTACACCGGTCGCGACCGCCGCTACGCATCGCACGATGAGTTCAGTGGCCTCGAACACCTCGCCGACGCCAAGATCGGCTTCAAGATCGAGCATTTCCGCCTTGGCCTCACGGACAATTATCAGCAGCGCATCGAACCGAACGAGTTGACCCTCTTCGTGCAGCGCGTCACGCGCCAGCAGAACGACCTCGGAGCGTCTGCCGGTGTGGATTTCGAGCACTTCTCGATCAATCTGTTCGGCGTGCGCCGCGACTTCCACGTCAAGGACTCGCTTCCCGTCAATTTCGACTTCGAGCGCACCGAGCTCGGCATCTTCGCCACGTACACCCTTACACTCAAGCTGAAGCTGCAGGCCGAGGTGGGGCGCCGCACGACCGCCTTCGAGGACGCCTCCGCCTTCAATGACTTCACGACTCGCTGGTTTGCGCTGGGCATCGAGTTCCAGCCTTCGGCGCTGATTCACGCCGACATTCGCTTCGGTCCCCTCCGCGTCGAGGTGGACAGCCCGACGGCAGGGGCGATCCCAGTCAGGGACACGTCTGATGTTTATGTGCGAGGACTCCTGCAGTGGCGTACGGACCAACGATCGACCCTGAGCCTGAGCGTGGAACGGGGACCGGAGGAGTACATCAACGGCGGCTACACCATGCTGACCCGCGTCACCTTCGGCTATGATCGCTGGCTCTCGCAGCGCATGATCGGCGGCGTGTACATCGCTGTCGAACGCGCGGAAGATCCGGATCGCGACAGCACCCGGACGTCCATCGTCAGCCAGGGACAGGTCACCTACGACATCGGCCGCAACTGGGGCCTCGAAGTGGGCGTCCTCTTCCGCAACGCCAAATTCTCCGATAGCCATATCGACAACATCCAAGGTCACGTCGGTGTGAGCGTGGGTTTCTAGGAGGGATGCGAAAATGAAAACGTCGTTGCTAGTTCTGCTGGCCGCCGCGGCGCTCCCTCTCATCGCCTGCTCATCCGTCGGCGAGCGCCCCCCGACCCAGGAAGATTCCCTCGGCGCCGGCATGCTCTCGCCCGTCATCGGCCAGGAGGTTCCCGATGAAGCCGCGGTGCAGGCCATGCTCGCCGAATACGCCAGACGCTTCAGCGAGGGCTATCCCATCTACCCCGGCGACAAGCTTCGCTTCGTCGTCGTCGGAAACGCCGACCTCTCGATCAGCGCCGTCGTCCCCGTCGAAGGCTTCCTCAACTTTCCCCACATCGGCAAAGTCGCCCTCGTCGGCAGGACGCTCGAAAGCGTCCGCGCCGACCTCGTGAAGCGCCTCGGAGACGGGTACCTCGTCAATCCCGACATCAGCGTCTTCGTGGAGGAGTACGCGAAGAAGAGCGTGAGCGTGCTGGGCGCGGTCGCGCAGCCTCGCGATTACGAACTGCCCGCCGGCCGCAGGGTCACCCTCATGCAGGTCATCAGCATGGCGTACGGCTTCAAACCCGAAGCCGAAAAGCGTATGGTCCTGATCTTCCGCACGAAGCAGATCGGCAGCGCCGAGCGCATCACGATTCCAGTCGACATCGTTGCGTTGACGCGCACCGGAAAGGGCGTCGATCCGATCATCCTTCCGGATGACGTGGTCTTCATCCCGGAACGCGAGAAGATATACGTACTCGGCCAAGTGTATCACCCTGCCAACTTCGTAATCGAAGCCGACTATCCGACCACCGTCTCCCAAGCCATCGCCATGGCCGGCGGGTTCACCCGCCTCGCCCAAGAGTCCGGCGTCCGCATCAACCGCCGCCAAAAAGACGGTAAACGCGTCTCCTACGTCGTCGACGTCGCCCGCATCATTAATGGCCACCCCGAAGAAGACGTGCCCCTCCAGCCCGGCGACGTCATCTTCGTCCCCGAGAGCTTCTTCTAGAGTCGCTCCGGAACCGCCCCGCCCCCTCCCCCTCGAGCCACCTTCGGCCCCGCCCGGAAGTACCCCTCCACCCGCCCCGGATCCCGCGCGAACTGCGCCGTCAGATTCCCGAAGAGCTCCCGATACGCCACCCGCCAGTTCACACGCTCCGTGCGCTCCCCCTTCCTCGCCCCCTCGTCCGCCAGGCGCGCCTCATTCCACAGCCGGATCGTCTCGACCCATCGCCCCCGCTCGTCCACCAGCCGCGGCAACCACGCCTCCGCCGCCCCAGCCCCCGCCGTGAGCGCCTCATCGCCCAGCCCGCCCTCAACCACCCGCGCGAGAAAAAGAATCAACACATCAACCCTCGCCAACCGCTTCTCGATCGCGATCTCCCCGAAATCGCCGATCCCGTCAGGGAAACAGCACTCATACATCCGGTCCCTCCGATTGCGCTCCACCCTCGCCAGCATCTCCGCCTCGAATCTGGAAACGTGCCGCTGCATTCGACGATCCGCCTCCATCCGCTGCGCTAGCATCTCCCGCATCGTCCGACGCGCCGCGCGCTTCCCCGCCCACGCGACCCGCAACGCCTCCTGCGCCATCTCGAACGCCGGCAGAACCGCGTGCGTATCGACATCGGCCCGCAACCGCGCCAGCACATAGTCTCCGTACGTGTCGGCCAGCACCTTGCTACTTCGATGAACCTGCGGTATGAACATGGTCTCCTCGTTCAAATCCTGGAAACTCGATCGCGCACAACCGGCACGACGCGTCCGAATGCGTACCGCACGTCCCCACGCGTCGGGATCCTCTGTACATTCGCAGACGAGCCGTCCCGACACGTCGGAGCGGAGCGTCCACTCGTAAACGTGACGTACTGGTCTTGTCGGGACAGCGGATTCACTCCCAAACGCGTGCTCCGGGCACGTCGGGACGCAGCATTTTCCGTCGTACCTGTCGTCCCGATACGTCGGGACGGTGCATTCATCCACAAACGACTCGTCCCGACACTGCGGGACGGATCGTCTGCCGTCGTACGGATCGTCCCGACGTCCCGCCACGCCTTTGCGCATGTCCGCAAGGCCGGGTCCGGTCGTCCGACGCCCTTCGTCAATAGGTGTAAGGTCCTCATACACCTAACTCGTAAGGTTTTCGCGATTTGACCGTGAAAATCTGCGGATTCGTGCGCAGATTGTTCAGATTTTCGCGACGCCCCGTTCCTTGCGGCGCCCTACTCGCTCCGTGGCCGGAACACCCGCCACTCAACCTCGTCGCCCTGCCGGAACGGATTGCGGTACGCCCGACGGATCCGCAGCCCCTCACCGACCTGCTCACAGTGCTCCGCCGCAATGGCGAAGATGCTGTCGTTCCCGGGAGGCCACCTCATCACCCAGTGCGCCTTCGCGCGCTCTCCACCCCAACCGTCGCGCTTGCGCTCGACACTCAACCCACGCCCACCGGTCTCATGCCAGACGCGAAACAACCGCGGCAACACTGCGTGCGACCGGTTGTCCGTCATCAGCAGACAGCCCCGCGGCAACACCCTGTCCATCCATTTCGATTCCGCCACCCCGTCCCCACGCTCCACCATCACCCGCTCGCGCCACGACGGCGTGATCCCCCCCGGCAGGAGCGTCCACGCCGCCATCCCTGCCATCGCCATCGCCATCACCCCCTGCACGCACAGCACCGACGTCATCGTCCGCTTCGCCGCCCCCCATCCCCCCGCCACGGCAGCCCCCCCCGCCCAGAAATACGCTTCGAGGAAATACCGGCCGCTCACCTGCCCCACCACGAGCGTCGCAACGGCCAGTACGGCCGCGGCTCCCAGCAGCACGCGCGACGCCCTCCCTCCCCCCCGCGCGAAAACCGCCGCGAACGCACCAACCCCCAGCACGGTCGACAGCCGCGTCGGGTCCGTCGTCACCACCATGCCGGCCACGCTCCGCGCGCTCAACTCCCCGCCGTACTGCCGCAGATCCACCGCAAACACCGCCACCGCCGGATGCGGCTCCGACTTCGCCCACTCCAGGAACGGCGACACGGGATCGCCGTACGCCGCGAAATTGCGCAACCACACCGGAGCGGCAAGAAACACGAACGCGACTATCAGCGACTGCATCGCGGCCCCAACCTGCCCGCTCTGCCGCGCCCGCCACAGCAGCACGACCGACACGATCGCCGCCGACATCACAAACGAGTGCTTGCTCGCCGCCGCGAACGCGATCGCGATCGCCGCCAGCACGGCCCGCGGACGGTCGACGTCATGACGCAACGCAAGCACCAGCGCGAGCGTCGTCGCCGCTGCCGGCAACATCTGCGGCTTCTGGCTCGGCACGAGGAAGGCCGCGACCGGCACCGCCGCAACCAGCAGGACAGCGAGTCCCCGATCGTCTCGCGACAGTGACGCCAGCGCGACGGCTGCAACGACGAGACCCGAAAGCTGAAGCATCGCCCCGAGTCCATCCGTCCCCGCCGCCAGCCCAAGCATGTTCAGACACTCACCGACGCCAGCGAGCCGCGCGTGGAACCAGTCAGGCCGGCCATACACGCCCCCCGCGCCCAGCCAGTCGAGCGGCACGCCGAGGTGATAGTCCAGCGAGTCCGCATCCGTCGCCGGCCCGAGCGCCGCGAGTCCGTACGCCGTGAAAATCGCGACCCCCAGCCCGAGCGCGATGCGTTCGATTCCCGTCGATTCCGCGAAGAGTGCCGTGGACGGCCGCTTCATGACCGCCTCAACCACCCCGAGCGCCGCAATCGACCACGCAAGCAGCCTCAACGTCACGATCGGGGCGAGATGCGCAAGCGCGACGAGCTGCGCCGCCGCGCCCACGAGCGCCATCACCGCGACGAACCCCGCAGCCAGGTGCAGCGCGTCGTTCGGACAGTTCAGCCGTCGCGCAAGCAACCGCCCGAGTCGCAGCAGCCCCAGCGTGATCAGGACCGCGATGAGCGCCGGCAACGGCGGCGGGAGCACGACATCCGACAGCGTAAGGAAGCGGCCGGACGACCAGATCACCGGCTAATCGTAGCACCCGACGGGTATGGTGGCTGCTGTACAATCTGCTCATGCAGCGGCTTCCCCGTTCCGTCGTGAACGGCTTCATCGTCGTCACGCTCGCGCTGTTCTGCATCAACGCCCCGCCCGCAACCTCGCGCGTCCACCGCGCCGTGCAGCGGCGGGTCGCGCCGCTCCTTGGTGCCGTCGGACTGGACCAGCACTGGCAGCTCTACGCGCCGATGCCCGATCACGTGAATTCCCAGCTGAGTGTCCGCACGACGTTCGACGACGGCACGATCGTCACCTGGGATTCGCCTCGCTGGGATCGGACCTCCTCGGCAGGGCGGTTCTTCAAGATGCGGCACCTGAGCGCGTGGTCGTCGCTGGTCGACAACAGCTACAGTGACGGATGGCCGGTTCTCGCGGGCTACCACGCTCGGCAGGCGGCGCTGGCCGCGGGCGGGCATCGCGTGAAGCGGGTCGAGCTGATCCGTCGCTTGCAGGTGATTCCGCCGCCGGCGCCGGGGGCGTCGCGTCAGCCGCTGCGGCGCGACGCGGACTTCGGCGTCGAGGAAGTCTTCTACACGCGGGACTATTGATGCGCCTCACGTCGGTCATCGCCGGAGGGTGGGAGCGCTTCTTCTATGCGCCGTGTCCGCTGCGGACGTGCGCGGCGATACGCATCGGGTACGCGGCGCTCCTGCTGGTGAGCGCGGCATCATGGCTGCCGGACCTGACGCTGTGGTTCAGCGAGACCGGAGCGTTCCCATGGAATTCAGTGCGGGAGATCCGAGGTCGCTTCGCCTTCACGCTGCTGCCGCTCGTCGCATCGTCGACCGTCGCTGTGGCGATTTGCTATGCGGTGTTCGTGGCGCAGATCGTGGCGCTGCTCGTGGGGTGGCGGACGCGCGTACAGTCGGTGTGCGTTTTCATCTGGCTCGTATCGTTCGTGAATCGAGCGGTTTACATCTGGGACGGCGAGGACACGATGTTCCTGATCCTCGGGTTCCTGCTGATCTTCCTCCCGTCGGGGGAGCGCTTCTCGCTCGATGCGCGGCGTCGCCCGGCGGGCGGGACGGCGGAGGAGGTGGAGCATCCGATCTGGCCGCTGCGACTCGTGCAGCTCGAGATGTGCATCGTTTTCGTGTCGGCGGGACTCGAAAAGTTGCGGGGCGCGCCGTGGCGGAACGGCACGGCGATGTACTACGTGTCGCGCCTCACCGACGTGATGCCGCGGTTCCCGCTGCCGGACGTGCTGTTCGAGTGGATGCCGGCGGTGCGCGCTCTGACGTGGTCGAT
>CAYXVY010000083.1:0-21465 GCA_964468745.1 uncultured Planctomycetales bacterium
GACTCGTCGGGACGGCCCGCGATGCCGATGGCTCGTACGTGATCACCGAGGAGGTGTCGGGCGCGCGCGTCCTCAAGTCGCTGCTCGCCGGCACGGGGCATGACAACCGACGGCTGCTCGGCGCGCTTGCCGATCTGACCCGCCGGCTCCACGAGGCCGGATTCGAGCATCTCGATTATCACGTTGGCAATGTGCTGGTCGGCAACGACGGACGGATGTACGTGCTCGACGTGCATCGCGCCCGTCGCGTGCGATCGCTCTCTCGCGTCCGCCGACTGTACGGGATCGCATTCGGCGCTCTGAGCTTTGTAGATTTCGTGCCGTTCACGGAGGTGATCCGCTTTGCGCGGCGCGCAGGGGCGTCGTCGCGGCCCGACATCGACGCGGTTCTTGAACGGTTGCGGCGGCTCCGGGCACGCCACGATGCCGGACGTGACGACCGATGCGTGAAGGAAAGCACCCTCTTCGGAAGCCGGGACGGCGTGTACTACCGCAAGAGCTGCGACGTGGACGCCTCGATCGCCGCGATGTCGCAAAGAGGCGAGCTCATCCGGAGTACGGGCAAGGAGTCGCTTACGCGACTGGCAGACGGGCGCTTCGTGAAACGCATGTCGCGAGCGCGGGCGCTGAGTGCGTGGAAGAACGCCTGGGCGCTTGAAGTGCGTGGCGCGGCTACACCTAAATTGCACGCTTGCGGAAACGGGTGGATTGTTGGGGAGTGGATTGACGCCCCCGAGCTCATGACCTTCGTAAAGACCAGATATGCGCGGTACTCGCGGCGTCAGCGCGACGAATTCCTGCGGCGCCTCGCACGAACGCTGCGCCGGATGCACGACCGCGGCATCTTCCACAAGGACCTCAAGGGCGGAAACGTACTTGTCGCTGCCGACCGCGTGAGCGTTATCGACGTGGACCGAGTCTCGTTCAGTGCGTCGGTGCCGGAGCGCTCGCGCATGTTCAATCTCGCTCAGCTGAATGCCTCGGTTGCGACCTCCCTTACGCGGGCGGATCGACTCCGTGTGCTTCTGGAGTATCTCGGACGCGAGCGGCGTGCGTGGCGCGACTGGGCAGCGCCTGTCATGAAGATGACCGTCGCGCGACGGCACAACTGGCCATGAAGGCGCTGTTTCTTACGCACCAGTTGGAAACACCGAGCACGCGCTACCGCGTGACGCACTTGCTGCCGCGACTGCGAGCATCGGGCATCACGTGCACGACGCGCGAGATTCGGTCCGGGGTCATCGATCGACTCGGCATGCTGCGCACCGCAGGCAAGTACGACGTTGTCGTCGTCCAGAAGAGGCTCTTCCCGACGCTTGTTCTGAAGGCGCTGCGAGCGCGCGCCAAGAGGCTCGTCTTCGACTTTGACGACTCCGTTCATGTGGGCACGAAAGGTGAATCGAGAACGCGGATGTCGCGATTCGCAGCGATGGTGAAGGCTGCGGATGTGACGATCGCCGGAAACGACTACTTGCGCGACGCGGCGACAGTGGCGGGCGCGCGGCGCGTCGAGGTCCTGCCCACGGCTCTCGATCCCTCTCGGTACGCGATGCACGAGCACCGCGACGGCATCATCCTGGCATGGATCGGCGGAGGCGGCAACGTGGCGTATCTCGAATCGATTCTCTCCGCGCTGCCGCGCGGGCTGACGCTGCGCGTGATCAGTAATCGCTTCCCTGCGAGCACCACGCTTGAGATCGAGAAGCGACCGTGGTCCGAGGAGACGGAGACCGCGGATCTGGCAGGCGCTGATATCGGACTCGCGCCGCTCCCGGATGATTCGTGGACGCGAGGAAAGTGCGGCTTCAAGATTCTCCAGTACATGGCGGCGGGGCTGCCGGTCGTGGCCTCTCCTGTCGGCGTACAGGCGCGCATCGTGGAGCCGGGTCGTACGGGGATCCTCGCGAGCGGCTCCGCGGAATGGACCAAGGCCGTGAACGAGCTCACGTCGGACCCATTGAAGCGTCGGCGCCTCGGCGCGGCCGGGCGCGAAAAGGTGGAGCGTCAGTACTCACTGGATGTGGTCGGCACGCGCTTCGCGCACCTCCTCAAGGAACTCGTGTCCCCACAGGGACGATAGGGCCGGCGCCCCGGCGTCCATTCACGCATGCTGTGGACCCCGCCTTGACATGCCGCCAAGGCCCCCGTAGTGTGACCCGACCCATGACCGACATTGCGATCATCGGCGGCTGCGGACACGTGGGTCTTCCTTTGGGCCTGGCCTTCGCACGCGCGGGCAAGGGCGTGGTCCTGGTGGACGTGGACGCACGTCGCGTGAAGGAGACCGGCGCCGGCACCATGCCCTTCATGGACAGGGGTGCGGAGCCCGTTCTCAAAAAGGCGATCGCGGACGGGAAGCTTCGTTGCACCACGGATACCTCCGCGATCCGCGACGCGGAAGCGATCATCACGGTTGTTGGCACGCCGCTCGACGAGCACCTCAATCCGTCATTCGAGGCGATCAGTTCCGTCGTGCACGAGTACAAGCCGCATTTCCGCGCGGGCCAGCTGCTCATCGTCCGCAGCACGGTTTATCCGGGCACGACTGTACGGCTTGCGAATCTCGTGACTCGCGAGGGTCTGGACCTGGACGTCGCGTTCTGCCCTGAGCGCGTTGCCGAAGGGTATGCGCTCGAGGAGATCTGCAGCCTGCCGCAGATCGTCTCGGGCCACACGGAGCGCGCCGCCGCTCGCGCCGATGCCCTGTTCCGTACCCTCGTCCCCAGTACCATCCGCATGGCTCCACTCGCGGCGGAGCTGACGAAGCTGTTCAACAACGCGTGGCGCTACATCCAGTTCGCCGTCGCGAACCAGTTCTACGTCATCGCGAACGAATACGGGATCGACTTTTACGACGTGCACGACGCCATGACGCGGGATTATCCGCGAGCAAAAGGATTCCCGCGCGCCGGCTTCGCAGCCGGCCCGTGCCTGTTCAAAGACACGATGATGCTCTCCGCGTTCCACAACAACGCGTTCTTCCTCGGTCATTCCGCAATGCTGGTGAACGAGGGATTGCCGAACTACCTCGTGCAGCGCGCGTCGCGGCGCTTCGCCCTGCCCGAGATGACGGTCGGCATCCTCGGCATGACGTTCAAGGCCGATAGCGACGATCCGCGCGACTCGCTCGCGGTGACGCTACGACGGATCCTGCAGGCGACGTGCAAGCGCGTGTTGTGCACCGATCCCCATCTCAAGGACGCCACGCTGACGCCGCTCGAGGACACGATTCGCGAATCGGATCTCCTCTTTATCGGAGTGCCGCACACGGCGTATCGGGGACTGGACTTCGGCGCCAAGCCCGTCGTCGATCCGTGGAACATGACGCCCCAGAGGCTCAAGGTCCTGTGAAGACGCTCGTCACCGGATCCAACGGCTTCATCGGAGGATATCTCGTCTCGGAACTCCTCGAGCACGGTCACGACGTGGTCGGGGTGGACAACTTCAGCAAGTACGGCCGCGTCGCGAAGTCGTATGACCGGCATCCGCACTACCGGCTCGTCGAGGCGGATGCGAAGGACGCGGGCATCCTGAAAGAGATCCTTGCGGACTGCGATCACTTCGTGGCAGGTGCCGCGATGATCGGAGGGATTTCGTACTTCCACAAGTTCGCCTACGACCTCCTCGCGGAGAACGAGCGGATTACGGCGGCGGCGTTCGACGCGGCAATCTGGGCTCATCGGGAGCGCCGCTTGAAGAAAATTACGGTGCTCTCCTCCTCGATGGTGTACGAGAACGCAACGGTCTTCCCGACGCCCGAGGGGGAGCAACGTCGCTGTCCACCGCCGCTCTCGACTTACGGCTTCCAGAAGCTGGCGACGGAGTATTTCGCGCTCGGCGCGCGGCAGCAGCACGGACTGCCGCACACGATCGTGCGGCCGTTCAACTGCGTCGGCATTGGCGAGGCTCGCGCCGTGTCCAGTTTCGAAGTGAAATCGGGCAATGTCACGCTGGCGCTCAGCCATGTCGTACCGGACCTCGTGCAGAAGGTCTTGAAGGAGCAAGATCCCCTCCATATCCTCGGGGACGGCGGCCAGGTACGGCACTACACGTATGGGGGAGATCTGGCGCGCGGCATCCGCACGTGCATCGAACATCCGGCGGCGTTGAACGAGGATTTCAATATTTCCACCGCCCGATCCACGACCGTGCTGCAGCTTGCCGGGATCATCTGGCGCAAGATCCACGCATCGCGCGCCTTTCGCACCCTCTCGGACGCACCCTTTGAGCACGACGTTCAGCGGCGCGTGCCAGATGTGTCCAAGGCGAAGCGGGTCCTCGGGTTCGAGGCAACCACGTCGCTCGAGGAGATGCTGGACGAAGTCATCCCGTGGATCCGCACGCAAGTGGAGGCCGGAAAGATCTAGCGCACGAGTTCCACGAGCACCATGGCGTTCTTAGGCTCGCGCCCATAGGGCTCTTCGACGATGCGCACGAATCGACCGGGCCAGCGACCCTCGATGGCATGGCATTCCGATGCCATCGCAGCGAGGAGCAGGCGGCCGTCGCGCCGGTCGCGTGCCAGGAGATAGCGAACGTCAGCCGTTTCGATCGACGGCTTGTTTTCACGGAGAAGGAAGCGGGGCGCGTTGAACAGGCTCGTATGAAATTCGAGCTGGTCGCTGGGTCCACGGGTCCGCTTCACCGCCTCGACGAACTGTACCGTTGAGCGGCCCCACCCGGTGATCGCGACCGGTGACACGGTGAACGTATAGGCGAGGTGCACAAGAAGCAGCCCGGCGGTCGCAATCATGATTCGTTTGAGCTCATCGCCCGTGCGAATTACGCGCGAAACCACGAGGAGCGCAGCGCCAATCAGAACGGGGATTCCCCAAGCCACGCCACCGTAGGTCGCCAGCCGCGCCAACCACTTCGACCCGATCGTGACGCCGCTCACGGACGAGAGACCGAGAAGCACCATCGCGAGGGCGCCGATCCAGATCATCCCCGACCAGAGCTGGCGGATTTCGATTCGAGCGCGATCGAGCAACATGACCGCCGCGACCAGCGCCGCCCCCGGTAGTACGGGCATCAGATAGTCTTCGCGCTGTCCCGCGGGGAGGCTGAGCATGAGGAGGCCGGGGACGAACCATGCGGCAGCCAGCAGGAGGTGGCGTCGCGGAGCGTCCTGGTTGCGTCCCTTCCACGCGAACACCGCTCCGATCAGGGCGAATAGCGACCACGGCGCGTTCTTCCCTAGGAACTGCGCCACGAGATATCCGGGCGCGTGTCCCTGCCCGCTGAACGTCCCTTTTCCGAGAGATCGATCCACGGTATGCGAAAGTACGACGCCCTTGATGTACGCATTGCCCCCCACGATGTAGGCCAGACCGAGCCATGCGATCGGCACGAACAGCCAGAACGCCGCGCCGTTGCACAGGATGGCTCGAACGGCGGGGCGCCAGTGCTCGACGATCGTGAGGAGCAGCGCGCCCGCGATCGTGAGCAGCGGCCCGACCGGGCCCTTGACGAGTGCCGAAAGCGCCGTCGCCATCCAGAAGAGCGTCGGCATGCCCCGCAACCGTCCCAGTTGCGCGCGGTGCATGGCGAATAGGGCGAGCGTCACGAGCAGGCCGAGGAGGGCGTCCGGCCGTACGTGCACGCTGAGCGTGATGAGCGTGTGCGACGTCGCAACGATCCAGGCCGCCGCGAACCCGATCCTGTCGTCCCACCGCTCGCGCCCGATGATGAAGACGAGCGCCGCTATCCCGAGCACGCACAGCGCGGACGGCAACGCGCACGTGAAGGCGTTCGGGCCCCCTGCCGGCACAGATGCAATGACCGCCAGCCAGGTGTAAAGCGGAGGCTTCGTAGCGAAGAACGTCCCTTGTGCGGTCGGAAGGATCCAGTTTCCGCGCTCCCATACATCGAGCGCGTAAAGGGTCTGGAGCGCCTGATCGTTGTCGTCGAGATCGCTCGGCGAAAGGAAGCGAACGACGACGACGACGAGCATCGGCGCAAGCGCGAGCGCAAAGGACTGGCGCTGAGTCATGCGCCCCCCCGCCACCACCATCCGGCGATGCATAGCAGCGCGCCCACCGCGGCCGAGGTCCATACGGTGCCCGCGCCGAGAGGCCGCAGGTGAGCAAGCGACATGTGGACGAGCACGCCCTGGACTTCCGTGGCGTTGTTGCGGCTGAACTGCTCGCGCTCCACGACAAGCTCGCGCCCCGTCCAGCGCAGTACCAGGAAGCTGACGGCTGTCTGTACGCGGGCCGCCTGATCGCGGTGGCCCGAGGCAGGCGCGACGATGTATCGCGTCGCCCCGCGAGTCTCATCGTGCGGTGTGTGATAGTGGCCGCACAGGACGAGCGCGATCGCATAGTGATCGATCAGCTTCTGCAGCTCCATGTTTTGGGCGGCGGCGCGCTGGTGTGACTTTCCCTCCCAGTCGATCACGTCGTGATGAATGCAGAGCACGACGCGTTGGTGTTTTGCGGCAGCGTCCTTTAACTGGGCTTCGAGAGCGGCGAGATCTTCCGCCGTGAGCGGCAGGCCGCAGTCCGGAACGCCGAGGAAACGCGTCGATCCGATCGCCACGTCGAACCCGAGGGCGCCGTAGTACCGGAGAAACGCGTCCCGGCCGGCCCCGGTTGCGCGCTCGATGTCGTGATTGCCCGGCAGGACGAAGAACGGGCCCGGCGGGGGCGCGCGACGGATCGACCAGACGGGAAGCTGGGCATGCAGCTCGTCATGATCTCCGGAGAGGTCGCCCGTCACGAAAATGGCCGCGGGTCGGTGCGCGGCCGCGCGACGGAAGAGCTCGGGCAGATAGGCGAATCCGCTCTGGACATCGGACAGCAGGATGGCCGTCCAGGGCTGGTCGTCCTTCAGGCCGAGGTCGTGCACGTTCGCGTTTCCGCATTCGGTCACGGGTTCGGACCCGGGAGACCGCACAGTCATTCCCGCCGCCGCGAGAACGGACCAGGCCCCGGCCAGCGTAGCCAGGAGCGGGGCGATCCAGCGGCGGACGACAGTCACGCGATCTCCTTGGCCCCGGGCGCGGTGGGTGGTGTTTGCGTCCGCTTGAGGAGCATCAGATTCCGCACGTACACGACGAATCCGAACGACTGTGCCAGGATGAACACGGGATCCGCGCGATAGATCGCGTAGATCAGGAGCAGCGTCGATCCGATGAGGCTGAACCACCAGAACGAGGTCGGGACCACGCTCCGCTTGGCGCGCTCCGACTCGATCCACTGGACCACGAAGCGCAGCGTGAACATCAGCTGCGCGATGAAGCCGAAATACGTCCAGGGATCCCCCAGCTTGGCCAGGATCTCCTTCCAGATCATGATTCGAGCTCCTTCCCTTCGACGGATCCGACGTGTCGTTTCTTCATCCAGCGGACTGCAAAGCAGTCGGCCAGCGGTCCGAAGAGCCGGTTGAGAATCCCGTACTTCGATTTACCGCGCGTCCGCGCGTGGTGCCGCACCTTCACCTCCGATACGCGCCAGCCGCCGATGCGGGCCAGGGTCGGATAGAAACGGTGCATCCCGCGGAAGGGATACATGCAGCCGAAGACGTCGCGCTTGAACGCCTTGAGGGAGCACCCGACGTCGTGCACCGACTCGCCCGTGATCCAATTGCGGAAGCCGTTGGCGATCTTCGAGGCGACGCGTTTCACGAGGGTGTCGCGGCGTTCATGGCGCCAGCCGATGACGACATCGGCGTTCTTCATCTCCTCGAGAAGCAGCGGCACGTCCTGCGGGTCGTTCTGGAGGTCGGCGTCCATCGTGACGACGATCCCGCCGCGCGCGTGCTTGAATCCGCACCAGAACGCGGCGGACTGCCCGCTGTTCCGCGGGAGTTGGATGACGCGAACGCGCCTTTCCTCGCGGCGGACGTCCGTCATCCGCTGCAGGCTGGCATCCTTCGATCCGTCGTCGATCAGGACGACCTCCCACGTGCGATTGAGCAACGCGAGGACGGGACGAAGGGCGTCCCACAGCGGACGTACGTTCTCCTCCTCGTTATAGACGGGAATGACGATGGAGATGTCAGGCGGCGCGTCGCTCATCGCGTTGCGGGCCGAGTCTAACACAACCGGGCGGCGCCGGACAGTCAGCTTGGGGCCCGCGGAAGCGCATCGACGGACCTCAACCGGGGGAAGAGCGCGAGCCAGAGCAGCACGATTGCACACGTCCCCGCGCCTCCGATGATCACCGATGGCGCCGTTCCGAACCAGGCCGCGGCGAGACCCGATTCGAATTCGCCCAGCTCGTTCGACGCGCCGATGAAGACGAACGCCACGGCGCTCACCCGGCCGCGCATCGCATCCGGCGTCGCAAGCTGGATCAGCGTGTGCCGGATGTTCACGCTCAGCATGTCGGCGGCGCCGGCGACTGCGAGGGCGAGGACCGAGAGCCAGAGGTTTGTGGATAGGCCGAATGCGATCGTCGCCAGCCCGAATACGGCGACGCCGGCGAACAGGGTCAAGCCGAGTCGGCGCTGAAGCGGCCGGAAGGCGATGAAGAGCGCCATCACCCCCGCCCCGATCGCCGGCGCGCTTCGCAGCAGGCCGAGCCCCTGCGGACCCGCGTGGAGGATGTCGCGCGCGAAGATCGGGAGGAGGGCCGTCGCACCGCCCAGCAGCACCGCGAATAGATCGAGGGACATTGCTCCAAGGATGATCCGCTCCTTCCATACGTACCGCAGGCCGGCAAGCAGTGAGCTCAGGTCGGTGGCGGGTGCGTCATGCTGACGCGGTCGCGAAGGCACGAATGCGAGTGCGAGAAGCGCGGCCGCATAGAGACCCGTCGCGATGCCATAGACGGGGCCCGCGGTGCCGGTCGCCGCGTAGGTCACACCGCCGATGCCAGGGCCCAGCACCGTTCCGAGCTGGAACCCCATCATGCTCCAGGCGATCGCATTTCCGAAATCCGCCGGGGGCACGAGCTGCGGCAGGAAGGACGCGCTGGCCGGGCCGCTGAATGCGCGAATGGCCCCCACAGCGGCCGAGACGGCGTAAATGACCTGCAGCGAGGCGTGCGTCGCGAGAACGATTGCGCAGACAAGATTTGCCGCGAGGCACGCGAGCATCACCCATCGGCGGTCGAACCGGTCCGTCACATGTCCGCCGACGATGGAGAGCAGCATCGTGGGGAGGAAGTGGGCGAGCCCCACGTACCCGAGGTGCAACGGGTCGCCCGTGATCTCGTAGACCTGCCAGCCGATCGCCACCGCGATCATCTGTCCCGATGTGACGCTGAACAGGCGCGCCGCGAGGTAGAGAGGAACGCCGGAGTGACGCAGGCCGGACAGGGCGGCAGGCATGAGCGGGTCGCGATGATAGCGGCTTGCGCAGGCCGATGCACAGCCAACCTCGAATGCGACGCAGGTGCGCTGGCACGGCGCTTGCATCTGGTCCGGCATGAATTGGAAGCAACGCGACAGGCGGGGGGGCGCGGATCCGGATTGGCGGACCGTCCTCGTGTTGGGCGAGTCCGCGGATCCCGCCCCCCGGCCGCGCGCCTTGAAGGAGGCTGTCATGAGACTGCCGCGACTCGATCGTCGCGCGCGGAAGTCCCGCGTCGCGCGAGAAAGTGCGCTGAACATCCTGGAGTATCTGCGTCGGAGAACGCCTGTGCGTTCCCGATCGCTCAACTAGCATGGAACTCTTCGAAGCTCAGGACGCATTCGATGCCGAGGCGGAGTGTCGCGCGCTCCGCCCCGGCCGGGAGGACGCGATCTTCGCGATTGCGGGGTCGGGTGACCACGTGCTCGCGCTGCTGGGCGCGGCGCCAAAGCTGATCATGGCCGTCGATCCGCGCCCCGCGCAGGCTCACCTTCTGGAACTCAAGATCGCCGCGATCAAGGCGCTGTCGTACGCGGAAATGCTGGAACTGCTCGGGGCGCGGGAGTCGCGGCGGCGTCGCGGACTCTATCACCGCGTGCGCTGGCTGCTGCCGGCGGACGCCGACGCGTTCTGGATGTCCCAGCTGTCGACGATTGAGCGCGGCGTGCTGTCCCAGGGGCGGCGCGAGCGGTCGCTGGCTGGATTTCGCCGGTTCGTCCGCCTTGTGCAGGGGTCGCGGCGCGTTGAGCGATTCCTCGCGCTGTCCGACCCTCAGCTGCAGGCCGACGTTCTGATCCGGGAATGGGACGGTTTCGTCTGGCGACGGTTCGCGGGGCACGTGCTGGCGTCCGCGCTCGGGCGGCGCGACGGGGACGCCTGCGTCCGCCGGCTTGAGGCGCTCATGACGTCGGCTCCGGCGCGTGACAACGCGCTGCTGGCCTGGGTCCTAAGCGGACACTACGGGACGTCGCTCCCGTTCCACCTTCGCGAAGGTGCGTTCGACACGCTCAAGACTCTTGCGAACCGCATCGTCGTCGTGTGCGATCAGCCCGAGCGTGCGCTGGCCGCCATGCCGGACGAGTCCTTCGATTGCTTTGCATTCGGAGATGCGTGGGAATCGCTGGGATGCGTCGACACGCTGGCCCGCGAAATCGGACGCACCGGACGGCAAGGGGCGAGGCTGGCGGCACGCACGAACGTCGATGTCGAACCCTTCCAGCCGATCGCCGCGCGCGCGACGGCGGTGGTGGACGGTGCCGACCGATCGCCGGCGCCGGGAGGATTCTGGGAGGCCACGCTCGCCGAGGCGTGCGTCATTGGAGGGATGCCGACATGAGATGCTTCAGGAGATGGTTCCGGCGCCGCTTCCGGAAGGTAAACGTGCCGTTGTCAAGGGAGTGGGCGCAGGGCAACGGCGACTAAGCAGACGGCACAGTTCGGAATTATTTTGTCCGACTGCTTAGTGCTCGGCCTTGGCGGCCGGCTTGTGCTCTTCCTTCTTGGGTTCCGGCAGATGCAGGAACTCGTCGAATCCTTCGAGGAGCTTGGAGTGGAAATCTAGCGCGAGTTTCTTGTCGAAGAACCGCTTAAGGACCGGCTGTACGAGGACGCGCCGCGCCCCGCGCTCGTCGGTCTGTTCGACATTCACTTCCCAGTTCGGAAACTCGGGAGGCGGCTGCGATTCGTACAGCTGGAACGTGATGATCTTGTAGTGGTTGCCGTCGCGTCCCTGCACATAGGTGTGGCGCAGAACGCGCACCCAGGAGGGGGAGAGCTCCTCGATCAGCTTCACCGCGTCATTTAACTGGCGGTGCCGCTCATCGTCAAGCTTGGACGGACCGGCTCGTCGTCGGTCCGAAAAAGTCATCGATCACGGAAAGCTCGCGATGTACCTGCACGTCGGGCAGTGCGGCCAGGATCTCCCGGCCGTACCGCGCGGTGAAAAGGCGGTTGTCGAAGATGACGACGGCGCCCCGATCCGTCCCGCGACGAATCAACCGGCCGAAGCCCTGACGCAACGCCATGGTCGCGCGCGGAAGCGAATACTTGCGGAAGTGGTCCGGATCGCGCTCCGCCAGCGTGGACAGCAACGGATCGTCCGGTGCGATGAACGGGATCTTGTCGATGACGAGGCACGAAAGCGCCTCGCCCGGGACATCGACGCCCTGCCAGAAACTCGAGGTCGCGAAGAGCGCCGTTCCGCGGTCCTCGCGAAAGGCCTCCAGCAGCTTCGATCGAGGAGCGGTCCCCTGTCGCAGGATCTCGACCCCTGTCTCCTTTGCGGCGTCGGCGCAGAACTCCATGTTGCGATACGACGTAAAGAGCGCCATCGTCCGCCCGCCCAGCCTCATGACAATGCGATTGATGTGCGCGCTCATCTCGGATGCAAATCGCGGGTCGTTCGCCCCCGCCTCCATGCGCGGAACGACGAGAATCGCCTGCTCTCGGAAATTGAAGGGGGATGCAACCACTTTCTCGGCGGCGTCCTCCGCGCCGGTCTCCCGCTTGAGAAATGAAAAGTCGCGATCGGCGGCGAGCGTCGCCGACGTCAGCACCACGCTCGGCGTTTGTCCGAAGAGATTCGTGCGCAGCGTTGGGCTGACATCGATGACGCGTGCGACGAGCCGTGTCGCTCGCGCGTCCTCCTCGATCCAGTAGACGCGATTGGGGTCGTCGAGCGACATGAAGGCGCGCAGCGTTTCGATATACCGCACCGCGGCCGCGTCGAACTTCGCGACCTTGTCGGCGACGGCTTCTTCCGTCGCGGCCTCCCGTGCCTGCTTCAGCTCGTCGCGATACTCGGCGACGGCCGATTCGAGGTCGCTCGAATCCGCGCAGCGCGCGTGCCGCAGCCGCACCTGGTAGTGCCCCGACCGCTTGAAGTCGCTGACGCGGCGGAAAAACTCCTTCGATTCGCCGCGCAGGCGGTTGGCGGAGCTGCGAAGGTGCAGCAACCTGGCGCCGCGCACGAGCATGTTGACGGAGAAGGGGCTCAGGCGCAGCCCGAAGAAGTCGCGCGCGATGTCGGCCATGTCGTGCGCCTCGTCGCAGATGACGACCGAATGTGGCGGCAGGATGACGTCGCGCTCGGCGGCGATCTTTACGGCGAGATGGGCGAAGAAAAGGTGATAGTTGGTCACAATCACGGTGGCGTTCTTCAGGCGGCGGCGAGCCTCCATCGCGAAGCAGTCGTCGAAATAGGTGCACTGGGCGCCGTTGCAGAGCTCCGCCACGCCGTTCACGCGGTTCCAGAGCGAATCGAGGGGTGTGAATGCCAGATCGCTCACATCGCCGCTCGCTGTCTTTCCGGCCCAGCGGATGAGCTTCTTCCATTGCGCTTGCTCCTCCTCCTCGAACGTGAGCTCCTGGAGTTCGGCCTTCGTGTCGCCGAAGCGGTCGAGGCAGAGGTAGTTGCCGATCCCCTTGATGAGCTCGTACTTGAAGGGCTCCGGCAGGGCCTTCCGCAGAAGTGGGAGGTCCTTCTCGATGAGCTGCTCCTGCAGGGCGATGTTCGCGGTGCACACCACGACGCGCGTCTCTGTCTCGATCGCGTGCCGAATCGCCGGCACCAGGTAGGCGAATGTCTTTCCGACGCCGCAGGGCGCTTCAACGGCGAGGTGCTTCCTGCCGGCGAGCGCGCGCTCGATCGCGGCGGCCATGTCCCGCTGGCCCGCCCGCGGCTCGAACCCCTCGATCGCCCTGGCGATCGCCCCCTCCGCGCCGAAAATGTCGGCTGTCTCCGTCACGCGGCGGCATTGTAACAGCGGTTCCCGGCGTAAAATGCTGTAGATGACCTGCGTGCTTCTGGTGGTCCTGCTGCTGCAACCGGATCCGCGCGTGCGCCTCGCCGACGGAATCGAAAAGGCGGATGACAAGGCTGTGCGCGAGGCGCTTGCGGCGGTCTTAACGAAGGACGATGCGGTGTCTGCGCGCGCGATGATCGCCGGCCTGGCCAAGATGCGGGAGCGGGCACGGTTCTATGACCGCGCGCTTGCGGACACGCAGAAGACCCTCGCGCGATACGAGGCGATGCACGTGCTTACCCCGGCCGATCGCAAGGAGCGGGACGACGGCGTCGAGTCGAGCCGGAACCGCATCAATACCATCGTGAATCATCTGAAGGATCTTGAGGAGATTCACGACGCGTTGAGCCTCGCGTTCCGGTCGCTCAAGAGCGATGCCGCCATGGCCGCGGTGCATGAGGAGTGCGAGCGCAATCCGTACTGGCGCACTCGCTGCGAAATGGCGGAGGCGATGGCATCGATGTCGCAGGCCGATGGCGAGAAGCGGCTGCGCGACCGGCTGTCGCGCGAGAAGGAGCCTGCGGTGATCGCCACGATCGTCGAAGCGCTCGGCGCGCGGATGGCGTGGGACGAGGGCTCGCTTGATGCGATCGCCGGACAGCTTCGCCACGCGTCGTGGCCGGTCGTTATCGCGGCTGCTCGCTCGCTCGCCGCGACAGGGTCGCCGAAGGGCGTCGAGCATCTGGTGGAGGCGATCCAGGGTTCCGAGGGGCGCATCAAGAACGAGCTCAACGCATCGTTGAAGCTGCTGACGAAGACGGACATGTACGGCGATCCCGCAGCCTGGGCGGCCTGGTGGAAGACGAACAAGGACGACTTCCTCGCGGGGACGTACGACCCGAAGAGTCCGAAGCGCCCCGCGGGCGGGATGACCACGTTCTACGAAGTCCCTGTCATCTCCCGTCGGGTCTGCTTCGTCATCGACCGGTCCGGAAGCATGAAGGAGATCCCGGACGGCACCAAAGAGCGCAAGAGCGACACGGTGCGCCGCGAGATGAAGGCGCTGCTCGCCGCGCTTCCGGACGGCACGCGCGTGAACATCGTCCTGTTCGGGGATCGCATCGACTGCCTGGCGCAGTCGACCCGCAAGCTGGATGCGATGGGCCGTGAGGACGCAGTGTATTTTCTGGAGAAGAACAAGCCGGTCGGGAAGACGAATCTCTGGGACGGGCTCGACAAGGCGCTCTCGCTCGTCGGTTCGGACGAGCTGGGCTCGTTTCGCGAGGACGGCGTCGACACGATCTTCGTGCTGTCGGACGGAGAGCCGACCACCGGGCTCTTTACGAACTCCGAATTGATCATCAAGCGGGTCACCCGTGAGAACCGGTTCTTGCGCGCCGCAATCCATACCATTGCGGTCGGGGATGTAGGCACGCTGCTCTCACGTCTTGCCGAGTTGAACGACGGATCGTCGACGCAGAAATAGGCGCGGAGTATACTCGCGCGCCGATGGTGACCCTGCGCGATATCCGCAAGGCGCGCGCCACGATCGCGAACTACGTGATCCGGACGCCGCTGCTGCCGCTCAAATTCGGTCCCGCTGATACGTACGTAAAGTGCGAGAATCTGCAGCGAGGCGGCGCGTTCAAATGCCGCGGTGCATTCAACAAGATCCTTTCGCTGTCGCCGAAGCTCCGGAAGCTGGGCGTGGTCGCGTACTCGAGCGGCAATCACGCGCAGGGCGTCGCCTTGGCGGCACAGCGTCTCGGCATACCCGCCACGATCGTCATGCTCGACCAGTCCGTCCCGCACAAGCTGCAAGGCACGAAATCGTACGGCGCCGAAGTCATCCTCGGTGGGACGTCGAGCGAGGAGATCAAGAACCGCGCGGAGCTGATCGCGAAGGAACGCGGATATACGGTCGTGCGGCCGTTTGACGATCCGTTCATTATCGCGGGCCAGGGGACAGTGGCGCTCGAGATCCTGGAGGATCTGCCGGACGTCAAGGCGGTTGTCGTGCAGATCGGAGGCGGCGGACTCATGAGCGGCATCGCGACGGCCATCAAAGAATCGAAGCCGCGCATCAAGGTCTTCGGAGCGGAGCCCGAGGGGGCGCCGAAGATGTCGGAGTCTCTCAAGAAGGGCGCGCTCGTCACCCTGCCGGGGACGAATACGATAGCCGACGGTCTCAAGCCGGTGCGCGCGGGGGAACTCACGTTTGAGCACGTGCGGCGCTACGTGGACGAAATCCTGCTCGTGTCCGACGCGGAAATTCTCGACGCGACGCGGCGGCTGATCATGAAGGAGAAGCTCGTCGTCGAGCCGTCCGGTGCCGCGGCGTTCGCGGCCGTGTTGTCGGGCCGTCTGAAGCTGCCGAGGGGAAAGGTGGCTGTGGTGCTGTCGGGCGGCAACGTGGATTTGAAGGCGATTCTTGTCTGAGCCGGTGGGAATTCTGAACCCGGCCGCTCCCGGCGCGCTGTAGTAGGCGTTGCAAGGAGGCGAGGCCCATGAAGAAGATCCTGCTCGCGGGGACGCTGCTCGGACTGGCCGGTTGCCTGTCGCACATCGCGCCGGACACGCAGCCCGACCATCTGAAGATCGGCTGGCAGACGGACTTCGAGACGGCGCGCACAATCGCCGACGCTTCGCATCGCCCAATCCTCGTTGTCATGATTGCCGGTGACATCACCGATCAGTGCTGAATTGGCGGCGCGCTGCTCCGGGACGGAGCACTGTCTGATCCGGGGGTGATCGACCTCGTGAATGCGCGATTCGTGCCCGTCTGGGTCAACATACGGAAGTCGCGCGTGCCGGACGTCCGGGCGATCGACCCTGCGATCACCGGCATCAAGCTCGACGAGGACCGCAAAGTGTCGGGCGGATTCAGTCAGGGCTTTTTCGTGCGCACCCTCGTGCTCAGCGCGAACGGCCGCTTCCTGCTCAACCCTCAAGCGAACGACGATCCGCTGGGAACGCACGCGGCCAAGGGGCACTTTCCGTACGGGCAGGTCAAGGCGCGCGACTATCTGCCGATGCTGAACCAGGCTTTGGGACGCGCCGAAGGGATCCGCTGGGGAAACTAGCGCGGCCCTTTTCACTTCACGATGCGATGGCCGAGGATGCGGCCGGACTTAGCATCGATGACTTCCACGTATCGCCGCCACTCGTCCCCGCATACGACGACGCTTCCGTCGCGCAACGTGAGGTCGACAGAGTTCGTCGGCTTAGGTTTCAGCGAGATGCCGGCGGCGTATAGTTGTGTCGTCCAGCGGAGCTTCCGGTTTCGCAGCTCGAAGGCGACGACGCGACAGCCGGAGGCGGCAGGCGAAAAGTCCGCGTGATACAGCACGCCGTCGTAGATTTCGAAGACGGTCTGCGAATGACCGAGCCATCCGTAGAGCACGTCGCTCGCGGATCGGAACGTGATCCGAAGCGCGTCGCGGTCCTTGTCTGGCTGAGCGAGCTCGACCGTGAAGGGCAAGCCCGCGGCCCGACGGATACTCGCCGCCAGCGTGGCGCGCTGCTGCTCGTGATTCCACGCCAGGCTCTCGCCTGAGAGCGGGAACTCCGGCTGCCAGATGACCTTGCCCGCCGTGTCGATGCACAACCACTGTGCACCGAGAACGACCGGCGCGACGCCGCCGCGAAACATCGTGGCGGCCTCGTACTGCGCTGGAATGACGACATGGCCCGCGGCGTCCATGTATCCCAGCTTGCCGTCCGATGCCGCGAAGACCGCGCGATTGTCGGAGAGCCCGCGCTGCATGGGGTCGAACGGAATCGCGCGAGGCAGCGCGCGCAACTCGTCCGCCGTGCACTCCTTGAATTCGCCGGCTCGATCGACGACGCCGTCTCTCCCCTTGAGGCTTGCCGGCGCGCGACCGTCGCGGAAATCGCTCGCGCGATCGAAACGCGCGGGCATGACCAGCTTGCCGGTTTCGTCGATGAATCCGATGGCACCGTCGAGAGTGACCGCGGCAAGCCCCTCGCTGAACTCCGCGGCATATTCGTACGCCGGGGCGATGCGCATCGCGCCCGTGCGGTCGATGTACCCCCACTTGCCGCGGTCGAAGACGGGGATGAGCGTGCGCCCGGGCGTCGGCGCCGATGGCGGCTTGGTGCATGCCGCGAGCAGGAGCGCGGCCATCCAGAGGTGTCTCACGATGAAGTTATACAACTCGCGGGATGCAATTCTTCATGGGACCGGGGGGCCGTATCGCCCCGACGTCGCACCCTCGTCCTCGTCCTCGTCTCGATGGTCGTGCTCTTCGCTCTCGTGTTTCTCGATCGCCTCGAGCATATGCTTCGCGTGCTCGGCCCACGAGCGCGACAGGTCGAGCCGGCCCATTGTCTCGCGCGACGGCGCGGGCTCCTTCGCCTGCCGTTCGAGGAAGAACCGGTAAAGCCGCCGGCACTCGTCCATATCACCTTTACTCTCGGCCATGAACGCCAGGCCGTACGTCGTGACCGGCGAGCGGGGGAAGACTTTTCCGTAGATCGACATCTCCGTTCGCGCCGCGTCGGCCTCGTGACTGCGCATGTGCGCCATCGCGAGATTGTAGTGCGCTTCGTGCAGGTCGGGCTGCAGCGCCAGGGCCTGCCGGTAGGCTGCGGCCGCCTCCGCGTAGCGACCCGTATTGGCGAGCATGAGACCGAGCTGAAGCTGCGCGGCGGACCGGGCCCACGCCGGCGCGCCGCCGGTCGCAAGCTCGCGGAAGTACGCGAGGGCGTCCTCAACGAGCATCTGCTCCAGCGCGAGATTGCGGATGAAAATGAACGGCAGCTCGCGGGGGAAGGCCAGCGCCTCGAACGCGGTGGCCTTGGCGGGGTCGGCGAGCTGTAACAGCATCGATGCGATCAGGCGCTTTGCGGACTCGAATCCCGCCTTCGGTAGTTTCTGCCCATAGTAGACGCATTGCAGATACAGGATGTCGGCACGGTCCGGCGCATGCTTGATGGCTTCGTGGATGAGCTCGTCCGCGCGCGCCGTGTCGCGCAATTCGAGGCACACCGAAGCGAGATGGAACCACGCGTCGGCGTTCGACGGGTCGAGTTTGACGGCCTCGTCGAGCAGCTGTCGCGCGACGCCGATCTCGCCGAGCCGCGACGAGAGCGCCCCGGCACGCAGATAGGCGTCGGCCGTCCCGATGCGGCGATAGAGGTCGCGCGCCTCCTTGATGCGTCCGGCCTGCTCGAACTCAATCGCGCGATTGAGCTCGCGGCGTTCGGCTAGTCGCTTGAAGAAACCCATAGATCAGCCTCATGGTCGGCCACGCGCGTGGGTTCCGGCAAGCGATATCGCGTCGAAGTTGCAGGATCCGGCGGATCGCCGTCCGCATGGAGACGCCCTGTCCGATCGACGCGTACACGATCCGGACGACGTCCTGCGTGCGCACGGCCGGCCCCACCCGCTCCCGCTGACGCACGAGCGGCGTCCGGGAGCCGCGTTGGTGGGCGGCCCCCTCGTGCTCGCCGACGAGCGCCGGATCGGCTTGTGACCGCCCGCGTGGCCCGCCTCCCGCGTCCGCGCCCGATGCTCAGCTCACGACTAGTTCGCCTTTTTGCGCTTCCGAAGCGGATTCCCGAGTCTCCTTTTCGGAATTCTTACGGGTTAGTAGGTATGGACACGCGCGAGAACAACGAGAGCCCCCGGCGGGAACCGATCCGCTCCGAACTCTTTCACTTTTCTGATCCGTCGCGTCCGATTCGCGGAAGGAGTTCGACGGACTCTTACGGGTTTATAGGCATGAACCCGAAGCGAAATGTGGGAATGGGAGCAGGCCCGGCCGGGACGGCATTCCGCAATCACATAGTGCCTGCCGGCTCCAGTCTGCTCCCATTCCGCAATCTCATAATGGGAGCAGGCCCGGATCTGCTCCCGTTCCGTGATCTCGGAATGAGTGCAGGCGTCGCGCTTGCTCCCATTGTGCATTCTCGGAATGGGAGCACGGCCGGGCCCGCGGGCATTCTGAGTTCTCATAATGGGAGCCCGGCCGGATCTGCTCCCATTCTGCATTCACAGAATGGCATCCCCCGTGACCCCTGCTCCCATTCTGCAATCTCAGAATGGGAGCCGGGGCCGTTTTGCTCCCATTCCTACATCCAGGAATGCAGTTCCGACGGCTGATGACGTTGTTCGCAGGTGCCGTCGACAGCATGGTGCGGTCGACGGCGGCATTCCCGATGCCCTCGACGGCACTTTCGCCGTCGACGGCCCGTGATTTCAAACACAAGGGATACTCAGATGTTTCAACCTATGATCAAGAACTCGAGCGAACGGCTGCTCGATACGTACGGTGTATATCTCGAAGCGAAGCTGGGCGCCCATCCGCCGACGGCGGCGCTCTTTGCCATCTTCGAGAAGGCGCAGCAGGTCCTCGCCGCCGCGAACGATCGCGAGCGGAAGGCCATGCGCGCGGTCCATCTGGCTCTCGCCACGCGCGATGACGCCGATTTCATGATGGACCGGCTCCTCTCCAAGATCGAACTCGCGGTGCTGTCCGATGTCGAGCGCGACCGGACGCACCCCGTGTTCGTACGCCTCTTCCCGGTTCCGGTCAGCGCCTACTCCGAGCTCTCGCCGGTGCGTACGCTCGAGACGGTGCTGAAGCTGGAAACGGAACTGGCGGCTTCGACCGACCTCCCGTCGGTCCAGGTGTGGGTCCCGGCGCTCGCCGCCGAGCGCGCGACGCTGGATTCAGCGATCGCCGCCTGGCAGAAGGCGAAGCTCGCCCACACCGAGACGCGGACGGCCGAGCTCATTGAACGCCAGAGCTGGCTGAATGCGTACAACGAGATCCATGCGGATCTCGTCAAGCAGTTCCCGAACGACCGGAAGAAGGTCGAGAACTTCTTCCGCCGCGGGCCCCGGCCGAAGCAGGCCAAGGAGGGGTCCTCCCCCTCTGAGGCTGTGACGCCGACGGTTTAGTAACACGCTCCTGCGAGGGCGGGTGGAAGTGTGCACCCGCCCTCGCCGCGGCGGGCGACGGATCGTGGCGACGTTTCCAGTCATCAATTCCAATTGCCCGAACCGCCCGGCGCTTCAGCACGATCGCCTCGCGCGGCGTCAATCCAGTACGAAACCGTCGCCGCGGTACCACGTGCCGTCGTCTTTCAGCATGATGACGTCGAAGACGATTCGCGTCGCCTCCACCGTGACGACACAGTATTGGAACGGCCGCACGGCCGGGCCCTGGAATTCGTCCTTGAACTTCGGCTTCTCCACATCGACGGCCGTCTTCGGGGCGCCGCCGCCCCCGGCGACGACGTACTGAACGCCGTCGATGACGAAGCGTTCGTAATTGTGGACGTGTCCGGCGACGTACGCCCGGTACTTCGAGCACTTCTTCGCGCGGCCAACGAATCGGCGCTGCGATTCAGCATCGGGCTCGTGCGTGGTCGAGTTCGTGTAAGGCGCGTGATGGGCGCATAGAATGACGGTCGTGATCGAGGCGTCGCTCTCCGCTTCCGCGAGCGCACGATCGAGCCACGCGTCCTGTCGTGCGGCGTTCTGCTCGGCCGTGCGGTCCGTGCTTTTCATGCTGTCGAAGTTCGAGTCGAGAATGACGAGGAGCACGCGATCGTAGCGAAGCCCGTACCAGTGACGCCCCTGCAGGTGGGGAAACCGCAGCGCAAAGAGGGTGGACGCCTCGCCGGAGTCGTACCAGTATTCGTGATTTCCGAATGCGGCGTACATGACGATGCGGGAATCGCCCACGGCCTTCATGTCGTTGTCCCACTTCGCCCACGCCGTATTGCTGGAGCCGCGCCCCACCAGATCGCCCGTGTGCACGATGAATTCCGGCTTCTCCGCGACGATCTGAACCGTGATCTGGCCGCGCTCACTGCTGTAGTCGGTCTCGCGCTTGACCCATTCGAACGGCACGCTGGCGCGGGTGTCGCCGTAGATGATGAAGCGCCCCGTCGTACGGGGATGCTCAAATCGCAGGCCGTCCGGAATGGGTGGTGGTGTCGAACAGCACGCGCTACCGAGGATGCCGATGAAGAAGAGCGCGGGCACGGCCGCGCTTGCCCGTTTCATGTCGCGAATGTAGCTTCGCGGAGGGGAATTCACCAGTCGCGGCGGGAGGGTAGGATGGTCAAGTCGATTGAGGCGCTGCTCCAGGAGAACCGGACGTTCAAGGCGTCCGCGGATTTCACGAAGTCGGCCCACGTGCGCGACGAGAAGCCGTACCGCGCCGCGGCGAAGAACCGCTTAAAATTCTGGGAGGACCGCGCGAAGGAGCTGCTCTGGGACCGGAAGTGGAAGAAGGTCCTCGACTGGAAGCTGCCGTTCGCAAAGTGGTTCGTCGGCGGCAAACTCAACGTCTCGGTCAATTGCCTCGATCGGCACGTCGACGGAGGCCGCCGCAACAAGGCCGCGATCGTCTGGGAGGGTGAGCCCGGCGACATCCGCACGCTGAC
>CAYXVY010000084.1:0-15249 GCA_964468745.1 uncultured Planctomycetales bacterium
GTCACGGCGCGGATCACGATCGACGGGCCGTACGCAAAACGAGGCGATCTCACCGAGAAGATGAAGACGATCGGCACGGTACGCGTCCAGCATTCCACGCCGAACCCGGACGTGCCGGACGGCGAACTCGCGATCGGGCGCGTCGAACTGACGCTCTCGAACGCCGAACTGCTCGTGCCGAGCGACGAGGGGATAGGCGCAGCGATCCGCAAGGGATTCTCCAGCAGCTTCCGCGCGATCTCGTTCAGCCTGATGTTCGTAATCGTCGGAGTGCTCGTGGTCCTGCCCTGGGCGTTCATCGTATGGGGCGGCTACAAGCTCGCGATGAGGATGAAGAAGAAGGCGGTGCCGGCCGCGTAGCACGAAAGACAAGACACGAAAAACCGGGGTGGTTCAGGACTGCTCCGGTTTTTTCTTGTCCCTCAGCCACTGCTCCGCGTCGTCGCGACTCCGGAAGACCTCGACTTCTTTGGTCGCACCCTCGACCGCGAGTTCCCGCAAGGCCTCGTACATGATGCCCAGACCGTGGGCAAAGCTCCGCGGGGCGACGATCGCCAGACGAGACATCGTGCCCGGCGCGTCCATCTTGGCCGAGAGCGACGCGAGCGCGCGCACGCGGCCGGGCGGCGGCGGCTCGATCTTCTCCGCCCCGGTCATGTCCACCAGCTCGTCGTATCCAGCGACATCCGGCTGTGACCAGACTTCATGCTGGTAGCCGAACACATCCGCGTCGCCAATGACGCCCGACGCCCTCGCTATGACCAGGCGGCGCGCGCGATCTACTGTGACCTCGAACGGCACGCCTTCATTCTAATCGCAAGGAACCCCACAATGCCCACGAGAAGCGCTGTCAGTCCGATAACCTGCGACGGGGACATGCCGAGGAACGAACCGCCGCGATAGTCGCCGCGCGCAAATTCGAGGAAGAAGCGGAAGAGTCCGTAGCCACCGGCGTACAGGCAGACGAGCTCGCCCTTCACGCGCTGCGCCCGCTTCTCCCATAAGAGTAGCGCACCGAAGAGCGCGAGCCCGTACGCGGCCTCGTAGAACTGCGTCGGGTGCCGCGGCACGCCGTCATTGAGATTTGGAAACACGATTCCCCACGAAGCGGGCTTGCCGTAACAGCAGCCGTTCATGAAGCAACCGATGCGGACGAACAGGTGGCCGATCGCGACCGACGGCACGAAGGCGTCGAGAAACGCCCCGAGCTCGATCTTCTTCAAGCGCGCGTAGACGACGACGACGACGACCGCCGCCAGAAAGGCTCCGTAGAAAACGAGCCCCCCCTCCCAGACTCGAAACCAGCGCAGGGGCTGCGTGAGGAGCTCGGGGCGTTCGAACACGATGTGCAGCATGCGCGCCGTGAAAAGTCCGACCAGGAAGATCCACGTGCAGCAGTTCCAGACGTAGTCGCCCTTGATGCCGGCTCGCTCCGCCCGGCGCGCCGCGAACCACGCGCCACCGATGAACGCGAACATGAGCGCAACGCCGTACGACCAGATGGTGATCGGACCGAGATGGAAGAGGACCGGCCTCACGGTGCGTCGGGCCAAGGCGTCAGATAGCCGTCCACCTTGCCCTCGAGCTTGTTCAGCTGGCGCTGGATCGCCCGCGCGCGCACGACGCGCTTGAGCAGTTCGAGGTGACCCTGCAAGTGGGCGACGCGCTTGAGGTCGCCCTTCTCCTTCGCCGCCTTGAGATCCCTTTTCGCCGGCCCGCCGCGCTTCACGTAGTCTGGGATGTCGGCAGCGGCCCCGCCCGGAGGAATCGTGACGGTCGGATCCTGGCCGGTCTTCTTGTGGTAGCGCGTCTCGAGCTTCTTGAGTTCCTTGTCGTCCATCAGAGGCTTACTTTACTCTGACAAACGAAAAGCCGTCGAGCCAAACTCGCGCACCCGTCGTCGCCTTGAGCACGCAGCCGATGTAGATCGTGCGACGCGTCGCCGTGTACTTGAACTTGATCTGCTTCCATTGCGAAACGTCCGTGTCGAAGATCTCCGTGCACGGATCGCTTTTCTCGGTCGGCGAGCCGGTGAACAGGTGCACGAATGCCTGGTCGACCTTCGCGCGCAGCCCCTCCGTCTTGATCCAGCCGGTGAACTGATACGTCGCCTGCTCTTCGAGCACGATGCGCTGTTGCACCGCGCAGCTCACCGCGCCGCGCGCGGAGAGCTTGAGGCTTTTCTTTCCAGACTTGGGCGCAACAACGTCGCCGTCGAGCGAGACCACCATGTCGCCGTCGCCGTCCTTCGCCCCTTTGATCCATGCGTCGGGCGTGCCCGTGCCGTCCTCGAACGACGGATTGAGTACAGGGAGCATCTGCGGATGCGTCACCTTCTCGACGTCCTTCGGCGTTAGATCCTCCGGCCCGTCTCCGACCGACGCGCCCATCGACTCGAGGGGCTTCCCTTTCGCATCGGCGAGCTCGACGAACAGGCCTTTTGCGCCGGCCGGCCGTACGACAACCATCTCCATGATGTTCGCGCCCGCCTTGAACACGACAGGGATGACAGTCGCGTTGCCTCGCTCCATCGTGTAGCCGTCATGCATCGGCTGCGACCACTGCGGTGCGGCCGCGACGCGGCTTACGCGCTTTCCGTTGACGTAGAAGCTCACCTGCACATCGGCCCCGACCGCCAGCAGCACCTGCTGCTCGCCCGCGCTCTGAACGGTGAGATGGAACTGCCACGCCTCGTCCTTGAGCAGCGTCGATTCGCCCGCGAGCATGAGGAAGCGTCCGTCCCACGTGTGGATCTTCCACGGCGGCGGCTCGTCCTTGCCGCCCATCGAGAACGGACCGCGCACCCACCACGTCGTGAGATACGACCCGTTCACCTGCGGCGGTAACTTCTCCACGGCTACGGAGCCGCCGCGCAGCACGGTGATAGCCTGCTCGATGCGATAGTCGAACATCGGCCAGCCGAACGCGCGCATGGCCCACGCGAGATTCTGTCCCGCCGCGACCGAATAGTACGTGCAGATCTGCTCCGCCATCGAGAAGCCCGACTTGTCGAGCTTCGCCTGCCCCTTCGTCCGCTCGCTGAACATGCGCACATGCGCTTCCGGGCCGAACCACATCCGGAAGAACGCCCACGCCTCATTCGATGGCGACCACTCCGCGCCCTTCTCGCCGTTGTCGAGGTAGTCCAGCGCGCGCGTCGGCGACGTCCCGTTGAGCGCTATGTATCCGCGGGTGCCATAGAGCCCCTCATCGACGCCCGCCGGCCCCATCGTCATGTACGGATCGTGGCCGAAGCCGAGGCAGTGCCCGAGTTCGTGCGTGTACGCGTACGGCAGGCGGTCCGTCTCGTGCGCGTACTCGAGGATCTCCTGCATGTCGAGCGTGATCACGCCGCCGCCGCCGGTGCCGCCGACCTCGGGTGGGAGGCGGATGTCGAACTTCACCGTGAGATCGAACTTCGGAAATCCGAACGCCTTGAGAGCACCGGCCAGCGACTTCTTGATCATCGGCAGCATCATGCGCGCGCGTGTTTCGAGGTTCTCGCACACCTCGATGCTGCCGGGCGGATCTGGGAATACCTTGCGGGGCCTCGCCTTTCCGTTCGATTGGATCTTCTGCGCGCCGATATCGAGCGCGATCGCGTACGTGATATCCGCGGGCTGCACGTTCGGCCACGTCGTGGTGAAGTGGAAACTCAGGCTCTTGAGATCGTTCTTGAAAAGTTCCTTGCCTCCGGCCGACCCGACGATTTCGCCCTTCGGCTTGTCGATCCGCGTGAGCACGCGCCCCTGCGCATCCTCGAACGCGATCCAGAGCATGAGGCCGCGCAGTTCCTGAAAGTAGGGCGTCGCGATGAAGTTGCCGGGGGTCATGTCGGCGGGCTTGCCTGGCTGCGCCATCACGACGTGCGGCGCGTAGTGGAGGACGACGCCGCCCTTCAGGTTCGCGCGTATCGCGACGCGGACGGGCCCCGTCGGAACCTCGACTTCCGTCGGCCCGGCGACCCTGATCGAGTACGACTCGCGCGGCGCGTCCGGGAAGGCGAGCGTGACGTCGACCGTCTCGGCGATGCCGGGCGCGATCGATAGGATGCCCGACTTAGCCTTGCCGTAGGTCAGCTTCACTTCGTCCTTCGGCGAGACGTGCGCGACGTGCAGATACGTCCCGCGCTTCCCCACCGGAGAAGCCCAGCCCGCGATGTCGAGCGGCATCGACTTGTTCGCGTGCAACCAGACCGGCATCCCGCGCGCCTGCGACGTGTCGATCGAGAGCACGTACGACCGGCTGATGCGCGAGTAGACCGACTCGTAGCGCAGCGCGTCGGCGAGTTCGTTCGGTACGACGATGAAGCGCTCGACCGGCACGTCCGGCGTGAGCTGCGCCGCAAGATCCGGCGAGAGCTTCGCGACGCCCTTCACGATCGTCCCCGCGAGGTAGAACGCGCGCGGGTTTTCCGACGTCTGCGTGCCGCCGGTCGGAACCGGCTCGGGCCAGACGAGGGCGCGCGCGAAGACCTGCCAATCGCCCACGAGAAGACTGCCCGACCACTTCCCCGCCGCGTCGGTCTTCCCTTCGACGGTCATACCGAGCTTCGTGTGCACCAGCGTGAGCAGCGCGTCCTTGAGCGGCTTGCCGGTGTGGTCGAGGACGTCCACCGCGGCGGGCGCACGCTGGAAGTTCGCGCGCGTCAGCTGCTCCTGGTGGAGCTCGTACGCGATGATCGACGCCTCGTAGCGCGTGCCCATCTTCGCCTTGGGCGGGAGCGCGGCGTCGGCCGTCTGCAGGATGTTCGACCCCTTGTCGCGCAGCTCGAACGCGATCTTGTCTAGCCCCTTGCGATCCTCGACAACGAAGAAATGGCGGCACGAATCGCCGGCCGCGAGCTTGATGTCCTTGCGCTGGCCGCGGAACTGCGGCGAGCCCAGCTTGCCGATCAGGACGCTCGACGTGACGTTCGTCAGTTTCACCGAAACGATGCGCCAGCGGATCTGCTTGCTCGAGATTCGCGCTAGATCGTCGTCCTCTTCCTTCCGTTCCTCATCGATCTCCGGCGTGGGGATGTTGTCACGAGCGTTCATGCCGAACTTCTGACCGGCGGTGCGCGGCTTGAGCGGCCATGCGTCGGCGGTGATCTCGAAGGTCGCGTGCTTCGGCGGATCCTGGGCCAACAGCAGCAAGACCGCCAGTCCAACGAGGCGCACCATACCTATAGATACACGGCGACCTCCGATTCTGCTTAGACGAGAGCCGACAAAAGGCAAATGAAGAGCGGGGGCATGGAGCCGAACACGGGATCGGAGCGCCGCATTGAGACGCGCGTTCAGCGCGATCTCTTGACGGTCGAGTGTCTGCCTTGCGGTCCCGGCCGCGAATTTCGCGATGTGGCACATTCGCTCATCGACGTTTCGACCGCGGGCGCGCGCGTGATTCTGAAGCAGGTGATGCGCTCGGGTGAGCGCCTGTCGCTTTTCTTCCGGCACCACGATTCGGTGTACTCCGCCTGCATGCTCGGCGAGGTGCGGTGGGTCGCTCCGTTTACGGACGCGAACGGAACAACGATGGGATGCGTCGCGGGGGTTTACTTCCGGAACGCGACGTCCGAGATCCTGCCGCTTCTGCTGAAGAGGTAGCGCCGGCGCCCGCTATCATGGGCGGACGATGGGGTGGCGCGATCGGGACTACGCGCGCGGCAGCGGCGGCGGCCTCTGGCATCCGCGGCACGCGCGAATCGTCTACTGGCTCATCGGTATCACGGTCGGCGCGTACTTCGTGCAGGGGGCGCTGCTCGGCCGCGGCCACATCGATCTCGCGCGCACGCTTGGCGTGGTGCCCGAGAGGCTCGTGCACGGCTGGGTGTGGCAGCTCTTCACGCACGCATTCCTGCATTCGCCGGGAGGGATCGGCCACCTCCTGTTCAACATGCTGTTTCTGTGGTGGATCGGGACGGACGTCGCGGAACTCTACGGCGGTCGTCGGTTCCTGTTTCTCTACTTCGGCGGCGCCGCGACGTGCGCCATCGCACACACCATCGCGGCGTATGTCGAGGGCCGTCCGGACATGGCGGGAATCGGAGCGTCGGGTGCGATCTTCGCCGTGTCCGTCGTGGGGGCGTTTCTCTTCCCGACCCGCATCATCTACGTGATGTTCGTGCTGCCTGTGCCGCTCTGGATTCTCGTCTCGTGCTACGTCGGACTGGATCTCTACTATCCACTCGCCGGACTCCGCCCGTGGGTCCTGTCGGCCGGCCACCTTGGCGGCGCGCTTTTCGGTCTGGCGTGTCACAAACTGCATCTCGACCTTCCAGGGTCGCTGGCATTCGCATCGCGCCTGCGGGAGTGGTGGCGGGCGCGGGGGCGGCCATCGCAGCAGCAGGTCGACAGGGTCCTCGACAAGATCAACGCCGATGGGATTGGTAGCCTGACCGATGCGGAGCGCGAATCGCTACGGCGCGCGAGCCGCTAATTGGTAACATGGGGGCATGGCAGGAAAGATCGTCACGATCCTCGGGCTTTTGGGCGTAGGCATCGGTCTAGTCACGCTCCTCTCGGCCGCGTTGGCGCCTGAGCTATCGGACGGATCGGCGAGCTATCGCGAGTCGGTGCCGGTCATTGCGATCGGGGGCGGCTGCTCGTGCTTCTCATTCCTGGTGCTGACAGTGGGTGTCGCCATTCTTCTGCTGGCCGGGCGCAAGAAGGACGCGGCACCGAAGGAGTAAGCCGGCCTCGCTGGCTAGAAACGGCGGGATGAGTTGCCGCGTCTACTCTCAGCTTGTTCCGACCGGATCCGCCTCGCGCGACTTGCTCAGCACCAACTCGCGCGCGCGCGCGATGTCCCGTTCGGGCGCACGCTTTAGATCGCGCGCGAGGCCCACCTTGTCGAGTCCCCACACCCACCACTTCGTCGGATCGAACGCGAGCGCCCGCACACCGTTGCGATAGTCGCCCGGGAAGCGGTGATGGAAGTTGTGGTATCCCTCACCGAGCGTGAGGAGCGCGGCAACATGGCTGTCGCGCGCCGAATCGTCGGTCGTATACGGGCGAGTTCCAATCGTGTGCGCGACGGAGTTGATGCAGAACGTCGCGTGATACTGGATCAGGAGGCGCGCGAAGCCGGCCACGAGCAATCCGCCCATTGCGTCGCCCCACAGCGCGGCGACCAGGCAGGGAAGGAGGAACCCGACGGCGAGCATCAGCACGAGATAGTGACGGTCCTGGAAACGCAGCACCGGGTCATTGAGGAGGTCGGAGACGTTGCGGCGTTCGGGATACGACTCGGTGCGGTAGCAGAGCCAGCCCATGTGGGCCCACCAGAAGCCTTTTCGGATGTTGTGGGGATCGTTCTCCTCGTCCGTCGCGGCGTGATGGAGCCGGTGATCCGAGGACCATCGCAGCACCGAGGCCTGCGCGCACCCCGACCCGAAGAGGATGTAGAAAACGCGAAGCGCCGTCGAGCCCTTGTACGCGCGATGCGCGAAGAGTCGATGGTAGCCGCCTGTAATCGACAGCGTGCACGTGATGCCGAGAGCGAGCGCGAGTCCCGCCGTCCACCACGAAAAAACGACTAGCGCGCAGTACAGGAAGGCGATGGCCGCGCCTACATGGACGAGGACGAGCGCGAAAATGTTCTCCCAGTAGATCTGCGTGCGCGGATCGGGGCGAACGGACTGCGGGGAGACGTCGGGCTGCGGCTGGCACGGGGTCGCGTCCATAGACTGCATCACTTCTCCGGAATGGATACCGTGCGGCTCAGGCGTCCGCGTTCTTATCGTCGTCCTTTTCTTCCTTCTCGTCGCCTTCGTCGTCCTTGTCGTCGTCCTCTTCCTCGGGCGTCTCGGGCGGTTCCTCGGCGGCCGCCTTTGCTTTCCGCGACCCGGCGGGCGCAGTTTTCTTGAGTTTCTCGAACGCGGCGAACGCGCTGTCGCGCCCCGCGGGATTGGGGTCGAACGCGACGACTGGGCGGTCAAGCTCGGCGGGGACCAAGAACCACCCTTCCTTCTGGGTGTACGTCATGAGTTGAATCCGAACGCCGCTCTTGTGGACGTACAGCTTGTCCGAGTCGCGCTCCCAACCCACCGGTAAAGTGAAAGCCATAGTGGTGCTAAGTAGAACCATCGTAGTCGAAATTGACGCGAACGGCATCGAATATCGTCGAGGGACTCACGGATTGAGTGGGCGTGCTTTCTCGATTAATTGCTAACCTTGCGCGGATAGGCCCGTCATGCAGGAAGACATGGGGACTGATTCGGACCTGACCCGCGAGTTTCTCGCAAACCGCGCCCTGGTTTTCGGATTCGTGCGCGCGCTCACGCGCGACCTCGATGCAACCGAGGAGGCATTCCAGGAAGTAGGTCTGCGCGTCGTCCAGCAGGCCGTCAAGGGCACGTCCGTCGCGCAGTTCCTGCCGTGGGTACGCGAGATCGCACGCAACGTCGTCATCGACCAGCGCCGGCGACTCTCGCGCGCCCCCATGGCCGCGCCACTCGAGGAGCAGATCGTCCGCGCGTTCGAGGAGAACGCGATGTCCGTCGACGAATCCCGCGCGCGACGCCGCTTCCTCGAGGAGTGCCTGGAGCACCTCACGGAGAAAGTGCGCGCGCTCTTCCGTGTGCGCTACGCCGAGGGCAGGCCTCTGGACGAAGCCGCCGCCGCCGTCGGCTGGAAGATCGACTCTGTCAAAGTCGCGATGTCGCGCGCGCGCAAGAGCCTGCTCGAATGCATGCAGTCGAAGCTGAGGGGATCGGAAGCATGATCTCCGAACGCCTCGACGCACTGATCGACGCCCTCCTCAACGGCACCGCCACGCCCGCCGACGAGTCGGAACTCGAATCGCTCCTCGCGAAGAGCCCCGAGGCGAGGCGCCGGCTCGTCGAGCAAAGCACGCTCGACGGACTTCTCCAGGACGCCCTAAAGCAATCTACGCCCCGCGTCCTGCGCCGTCGCGGCTTGCCGTGGAGCTGGATCGCCGCGGCAGCCGCCGTCTTGCTCTTCGCGGTGATTGTCGCGCGAAATCGAACGTCGACCGTCGAACCCGAGCGCGCCATCGTGCGCAGGCACGCGGAAGAGAAAGTCCAGACCATCCAGAAGCTGGAAGAAGAAGCGACGCGCGAACGCGACAAAGCCGCGACAAAGCACGACGAAGCGGAGCTGCGCGAGTGGGAGTCGAAGATCCGCGAGCTGCAGGAACACCGCCGCCAGGCGGAACGCGAACTCGCCGAGGTGAAGCAACCCGTCAAAGATCCGCCGCGCCCGGCCGAATCGATACCCCCGACGCCGCAGCCGCCGGTCACGACCGAGGTCTCGATCGCCCGCATTGAAGGCGACGCCTTCGTCGTCACCGCCGCGGGTCGCACCGACGCGCGCGACCTCCTCGCGGGCAACGGCGTCGAGACCGACACGGGCACAGCAACCCTGACCTTCTCGGACGGGATACGCGTGCAGCTCGCGGCATCGACGTCGATCAGGGAGATCACGACCCAAGCGCTGTCGCTGTGGCGCGGGACGATCGACGTGCACATGCTCCGCGAGCCGTACGCGTTCCGCACGCCGCACGCGGAGGCAACCGTCATCGTCGCGACGCTGCGGCTCGTCGTCACGCCCGAATCGACGACGCTCGAAGTGACCGACGGCGCGGCGAAATTCACGCGCGACAGAAAAACCGTGGACGTGAAGGGCGGGCAGCTTGTCGTCGCGACTGCGAAATCGCTGAGCGCGGTGCAGCCGATCCCGAAGGAAGAGGTCCTTCTCTCCCTCGACTTCGAAGACAAACTGCCGGCGCTCGTCCAGTCGGGGACCCTCGAGAAAGGGCCGAACAACCGCTCGTGTCTCGCGGGCATCGGCGATGGAGGCGTCCGCAAGGTCACGATCAGCGCGGGCGCCGGCGCCCTCTTCACAGTGCGCGGGGACGAAGTCCTGACGTTCGACTACTGGGCCGACGCCACGACCACCAAGGTGAACGGCAACGTGCTGGACCGCACGCAGGGGCGCACGCACGAGGCAGTTGTGCCAAAGCTCGTCACAGGCAAATGGACGCGCGTGACGCTGCGGCTCGCGGACTTCGGCACGGCGTCCGCCCATCCGAACGAAGGCGACGTGATCGCCAATCTCTACCTCCAGGGCATCGGCGATCGTTTCTACATCGACAACCTCCAGTTCACGCGGCCGCGGAAGGAGAAGTGATGAAGACAGTCTCGCTCGCGCTTCTGGCGATCGCTCTCGCCGTCGAGTCCCCGCTCCCGGAAGGGAACGCAGGCATCGCATCGAAGTACCCCGGCGACGTCGGGATTGAAGCCGATCCCGCGGTCCTCTTCTGCGACGGTTTCGAAGATGCCACGAACGCCGCGGACCTGCGACAACAATGGGACGCCGCGGTCCATCACGATGCCACCATCCGCATCGCGCAAGAGCCCGCGAATGTGCACAGCGGGAGCAAGGCGCTGGAGTTCACCGTGGCCCAGCGCGACACCGAGTGGAGCAACACCGTCGCCAAGCGGCTGACGAACGAGCAGGACGTCGTCTTCCTGCGCTACTACTCCAAGTTCGAACAAGGCTTCGACCAAGTCGGATCCAGTCACAACGGCGGATCCATCTCCGCTCACTACTTCATCGACGGAAAGGCAACGCCCGGGGTCCCCGCCGACGGCACCAACAAGTTCCTGGCGGACTTCGAGAACTTCCGATTCGATGCCGCGACCGCAAAGCCGGGCGATCTGAATGTCTACTGTTACCGCCCCGAACAGGCGACCAACTATGGCGACCACTTCTTCCCGTCCGGCACGGTGCTGCCGTTCTCGAGCACGCGATCGGGCGAGGCGACCTTCGGCCCGTCCTTCATCTCCCGTCCGGACGTCATCCCTGAGCTCGACCGCTGGTACTGTTACGAGTTCATGGTCCAGGCAAACACGCCCGGGCTGCGCGACGGTCGCATTGCCTGCTGGCTGGACGGCGCGCTCATCGCCGACTTTCCGAACCAGCGGCTTCGCGATATCGACACGCTCAAGATCGATCGCGTGGCCATAGGACTGCACATCGGAAGCAACACGATCCGCGAGAACAAGAAGTGGTACGACGACGTTGTCGTCGCCACATCGTACATCGGTCCGATCGCGACCTCGCAAGGCGGGGGTGGCAGCGGCGGTGGGTGTTCGGCGGGCCGGAGCGGAGGCTCGCTACCGATCGCTCTCCTCCTGGTGGTCACCCTTCTCGTGGTGAAGAGATGAAGCTCTGCACGGCGGCTCTGCTGCTCGTTCTCGTCGCGCAGGACGGTGCGAGGCTGGCGCCGCTTCCCGAGGGCGACACGGGCCTCTCGGCAAAGTACCCCGGCGACGTCGGGATCGAGAAAGACCCGGCGGTCGTATTTCACGACGACTTCGAGGACGCCTCCAACGCGGAGAACCTGCGACGAAAGTGGGACGACGGGGTGCATCACGACAAGTGGATCCGCATTGCGGACGAACCTGCGAACGTCCACGGCGGGAAGAAGGCGCTCGAGTTCACCGTGCCTCAGCAGGAGACCGAGCTCGCCAACGCGATCTCCAGGCATCTCAAGGACGAGGTCGACGTCCTTTTCCTGCGCTACTACTCGAAGTTCGAGAAGGGATTCGACCAGGTCGGGTCGAGTCACAACGGCGCGACCATCGCCGCGCACTATTTCAAGGACGGTCGTGCAACGGCAGGGCAACCGGCCGACGGGACGAACAAATTCCTGGCCTGCTTCGAGTGCTGGCGCGGCGAAGCGAAAACGAAGGCGCCGGGCGACTTGAACATCTACCTTTACCATCCGGAGCAGCGCACGGGTTTTGGCGACCACTTCTTTCCCTCCGGCAAGGTGCTGCCCTACTCGAGTGAACGTTCAGGCGCCGTCACGTTCGGCAAGCAATTCGCCGCGCGACCGGACATCATCCCCGAACTCGAGCGCTGGTACTGCTTCGAGTTCATGATGAAGGCGAACACGGTCGGGCAGCGCGATGGGCGTATCGCGTGCTGGCTGGACGGCAAGCTGATCGCCGACTTCCCGAACCTGCGGTTGCGCGATGTGAAGACGCTCAAGATCGATCACTTCGGGCTCAGCCTGCACATCGGCAAGAACACGGCGCGCATGAATAAGAAGTGGTACGACGACGTGGTCGCCGCCACGTCCTACATCGGGCCGATCGCGAAGCGGAAGAAAAGGTAGCGCCCGCCGGAATAATTGGTGCGCAAGTGCGGCGCGGTCGCTGTCGCAGGCGGGCTTCCAGCACTTTCAGATGCTTGCTGCGCGCTTTCCGGAATCTCCGAATACGCGCTGCACGGTACGTCAAGCCGCACAGGAGCGTCCGGACCACCGAAACTCCCGAGGAGCCTCGAGCACCGACGTTTCGCCTTACTTTGAATCGCAAGATGCTTTCGACACGGACGCATCACCCGTTCCGAGATGGCAAGCCGTTTCGTGCAAGCGTGGCTGGGTCGCCTCATGTGATAAAGTAAATCGATGACCTGCGTGGCGGCGTGCCTGATGGCGGTCACGCTGTTCGGCGCGCAGGACCGACAGCCGCGGCCTGAGAAGACGTACCGGCTCACGGTCACGGCCAAGACGCGCTTCTCCCTGAAGCACGAGGTCTGGCAGGACGAGTTCCAGAAGCGACTGCTGGCGGCAACGCAATTCACGCTCGTCGGCACGGAGCCCGAGCCGAACGACAACGCGGGCTTCGAGCGCTGGACGTTCGACGTGCAAGATACGTGGAAAGTCGCGCCACGCGAGTGCCAGCAGTTGTACGGGAATCCGATCGTGATCCGCGGGTACGAGATGGAGATCGAGGGATACATCTGGAAGGACCGAGCGCTGCAATTCATCCATACGGCGTCGGGGATGGAGTTCAAGGTCGGCAATCAGCTTCTGGACCCGAACGGACCTCTTCCGCCGGACTTCGTGACGTCGATCGAGAAATGGATGAAGGAGGGGCGACGCTGGTTCCGCGTGCGCGGCAAGTACGATCCGTTGCAGCATCTGCTGCTCCTTTCCGAGAGCAGCCAGGTCAGCGTGCCCAAGCTTCCCGAGACGCCCGCTGCGTCCGTGGAGAAGGACATGCGACGCCGCGTCGCGGCGAGCGTCGTGAAGCTTGAAGGGGCGCAGGGGAGCGGGGCGGGTGTGTGCGTGGCAGCCGGGGGCTGGGTGGTCGCACCCGCGCATCTGCTCACTGGGACGCGGGGTGTTGCCAAGGTAACCGTACACGCTTGGGACGGCGATCGCATCAAGAAGCTCCCGACGCTCAAGGGCGAGATCTGGTTCGCCTCCGACGTCGAAGACGTTGCAGTGCTGCGCGTCGCGGGTGCGCCCGCATCGCTCCTGCCCCTGCCGATCTCGGCGACGGAAGCCAAGGCCGGCGATAAGGTCGTGGTCTTTTGGAGCCGCACGATGATGGCGGATCCGCCGGATCAGGGCTTCGCGGACGCCGAGTTTCTCGCGATCGATCGGAAGCTGCAGGAACGCACATTTCTCGAGCAGAGTTTCATTCCCATCGTCGGCAAGTTCGGCGGTCCCGTCGTCAACGCCGAGGGGCAGATCCTCGGATTGACGACGTCGCAACCGAAGGCCGAGCGTGGCGCGCTGGCGATCCGCGCGAAAGCGATCGTGGACGTGTTTACCGCCGGCGCGAAGTAGTCGCGCTACGTCACGCCAGAAGCTCGACTTCGAACACCAATGTCGACTTCGGCGGGATGACGGGCGGGAATCCGCGGTCACCGTACGCGAGATCGTGCGGGATCGTGAGCTTGCGCTTGCCGCCCACCTTCATTGTCGCGACGCCTTCGTCCCATCCCTTGATGACGCGCCCCGCGCCGAGCGGGAACGTGAAGGGGGTCCCGCGGTCCTTAGAACTGTCGAATTTCGTGCCATTCGTCAGCCATCCCGTGTAGTGCACGCTCACGGTCTGCCCCTTCGTCGGGCTCGCGCCCGTGCCGACCGCGAGATCCTCGTACTGCAATCCCGACGGCGTGGTGACGATCTTGGAATCGGCCATGACGTCCCTCCTGAATTCGCCGCAGCATAGCGCATACCATCAGGCGTGCGTCGTTCATTGATTCGCCCGTGACGGTCAGGACGATTGCCTCGCACGCGCCTAATCGGAACCGCCGCCCGCGCAAAACGGCCTCTTGCAAGGCGCGCGCAGCAGGTCCAGTCCGAGCACCGATTGCGCGCCGATCGAATACAATGGTCCCCATCCCCACGCGCATGCAACACCCCTGGCTGTCCGTACTGATGCCGACGTACAACGGCGCCACCTTCCTCAAGGAAGCGCTGGACAGCATCGTCGCGCAGGAGTCTCGCGACATCGAAGTTGTGGCCGTGGACGACGGATCGACGGACTCGACGCTGGAGATCCTGCGCTCCTACGCCGGACGGTTGCCGCTTCGCATCGAGCAGCCGGGCCGGGTCGGCAATTGGATCACGAACACAAACAGGGCGCTGCGTCTCGCGAGAGGAGAGTTCGCATGCTTCCTGCACCAGGACGACCTGTGGATGCGCGACCGGCTGAGCACGCTGCGGCGCACGTTGGATGCGCATCCCGACGCTACCCTCGTGCTGCATTCGTGCTGGTTCATCGATGCCGTGGGGCGGCGACTGGGTCAGCTGCGCCCGCACCTGCGCTGTGGCCGGATCGCACGTCAACTGGTCGTGCACAGCGGAATCCCCTCGCCGGTGCCGACCTTCCGTCGCGAGGCCGCACTTCGTGTGGACGGACTCGACGAACGGCTCTGGTACACGGGGGACTGGGACTTGTGGATCCGACTTGCCGCGTCGGGCAAGACTGTTGTCGTCCCGCAGGCGCTCGCGGCCAATCGCCTGCATCGAGCGCAACAGACGTGGCGACGCAGCGGCGAACACGCGGAATTCCGGCGACAGCATGAGCTCGTGATCGCAAAGCACCGGGCGCTCCTCGACGACGGCACGGCCATTCTCGCCGAGCTTTCGATCGAGGTGAACGCCGCGCTGGCGGTGCTCGCGAACGGGAGGATGCCCGCGATCGGAGCCCTCGCGTCGCGACTCTTCCGCGCCGGTCCCTTCGGCATTGCCCGCTACCTCTCCGCGTCGCGACTTCACGAACGTGTCCTCGCGCGCCTGAAGGCGACGATTCGAGCGTGACGGCACGCCGACTTCCTCGTCCTATGATGGGAGCGTCATGATCACCGTCGATCGACTCGGAAAGCTCTACGACCGGACGGAAGCGCTGTGCGACCTCAGTTTCGAGGTCAAGCCCGGCGAAATCCTCGGGCTCGTGGGACCGAATGGAGCGGGCAAGACGACGACGCTGCG
>CAYXVY010000085.1:0-8836 GCA_964468745.1 uncultured Planctomycetales bacterium
TGCGTCGTGCGCCCGCTTCATCTTGCGCAGCCAGGAGACCATCGCATCGGGCGACTCGACCTGCCCCTGCCCCGCGCCGATCTCGTTCTCCTTCGCGTCCAGCACCCAGAGCAGGTGCGACGGATCGTCGTTCGTGCTGCCGTGCTTCTTCGTCCAGGCGATCACGCTGCCGCCGATACCGTCGTACTGCCACTCGACGCATTCGAACTCGCGCAGCGCCTTCTGCACGGCGGCGTCCGGGAGCGCACGGCTCTTCCAGTCATCGCACGTCTGTCACGTCCCCTTCTTCCATATCGTGACGAGCAGAATCGGCTTCCCGCTTTTCGCGGCCGCCGTCCTGCCGTTCGCGAGCGACGCGTGCCACTTGACGTCCGCTTCGCGGGGAGCCTGAAGCGAGAGGAGCGATGCGATTAGGATCAGATGCATGGCGATTGGACACCGCGAAAACAGGGGCCCCGCGGCGCGTTCGTCGCGGGACCCCGGACACGGTTACACGCACAGGATGGAATCAACGCCGGAGGGCGACCGCCAAAGCCGAGAGGATCGCGAGGAGAATCAGCGCCCCGCTCGTGCCTCCCGCGGCGCCCCAGCACTCGTACTTGTCGTGGTGCCCTCCACCCCGCACACCGCCGGACCCACCCGCCGGCACGGGGGCCGGCACCGTGTAGTGCCAGAGCTCGGCCGGGGCATCGGGCCCCAGAAACGTGTCGAGCGACCCCGCATAAATGTAGAAACGCGACGTCGCCGGATCGAACGCCCCGGACGTGCACGACCGTGCACCTGGCGCCGACGGGGCGACCGCTACGGTCCACGCATTCGCCGCGGGATCGTACTCACGCAAATCGTTGCGGACCGCTGAATCGTAGCCGCCGAATACCATGAAGCGCTGATTCACGGGGTTCCACACGCCCGCGCAGTAGCCGCGATTGCCGGGCGCGCCCGGCGCCGTGCTCACACTCCAGAGATTCGTCGCGATATCGTAGATGTAGAGATTGCCGCTGTACGGCGCGCCGGAGTAACCGCCGAAGACGTAGATCTTGCGCGCGACAGGGTCGATGTCGGCGGCGAAGAATCCGATCGCGACCGGCACGCTCGCTTTCGCGGTCCAGGCCCCCGTCGCCACGTTGTATGCGTTGACGTCGCCGTGCAGCCCGAAGCCCGCATCGAATCCCCCGATGACGAACATCGAGTCGCTGCCGGCGTCGTAAACGCAGCCGACGCCGTCGCGTCCGCCGACCGGGCCTCCCGCCCCTTGCGGCAGCAGGCTCCACGTGTTGGTCGTCACGTTAAGGGCCCACACGTCGCTGAGTGCCGTGACGCTCGTGCCCAGAAGTCCAAATCCGCCGTAGAACATCTGGCGCTTCCGCGACGCGTCCCACGTGAACTGCGTGTAGCCTCGGGCGGACGGCGGCGTACCGGACGTCGTCACGCTGCTCCACGAATGCGAAGCGGGATTCCACGCCCACAGTCCCGATTTGAACGTTAGCGTGTCGTCCTCGCCGCCGAAAAGGAGCAGCCGCCCGTTGACGGGATCCCAGCTCAACATGTGGAGGTATCTCTCGCCGGGGGTTCCCACTCCCTCGTTCGTCCAGCTCTGCGCGAGGGACGGCGATGCCGCCGCCAGAATGAGCGAGAGTACGGCCAATGCACGAGTGCGCGTCATAACCCAAGCCTCCCAAGCCCAGACCGACCGTGTCCCCGACTCCGCGCACCCAGTTTCCGGTACGTACGGACGATGGGCGCCGCATCTTCCCAAAAGAATTCCGCGCATCGCCTTTAGCGGATTCTGCGGTATGCTTCTGGCCGTGTTCGAAGCCGCCGAAATCGGCCAGACCCTGGACAAGGACGCGTACAAGCGCGAGATCCCGAAGCTGCGCGAGGCCATGCTGAAGGCGCAGACCGATCTCGCGTCGAGCGAACTCGCCGTCGTCATCCTCATGGGCGGCGTCGAGGGCGCAGGCAAGTCCGAAACCGTCAACCTGCTGCTCGAATGGCTCGATGCACGCGGCGTCCAGGTTCATGCGCTGACGGACCCGTCCGACGAGGAGTCTGAGCGCCCGCCGTTCTGGCGATTCTGGCGCGCGATCCCCCCCGAGGGACGCATGGCGTTCTTCGTCGGCTCCTGGTACACAGCGCCGATCGTGAGTCGCGCCTTCGACCGGCTCGATGCCGAGGAGTTCGACGCGGAACTCGACCGCATCGCCGCATTCGAGAAAATGCTCGCGGGCGAGAGCACGCTGGTGCTCAAGTTCTGGCTGCACCTTTCGAAAGACCGCCAGCGCAAGCGGCTCGCCGAACTCGAGGACGATCCGAAGACGAGCTGGCGCGTCACGAAGGCCGACTGGAAGTTCGCCAAGCGTTACGACACGTTCCGCCGGATCTGCGAAAGCGCGCTGCACAGGACGAGCACCGCGGAGTGCCCGTGGCACATCGTCGAGTCGACGGACCACCGCCACCGCAACGTCACCGTCGCGCGCGCGATGATCGACGCCATATGCAAGTCAACCCAGCACGCAAAAGAGCCGCGCGCGAAATTCGCACCCGACGTGCCGAAACCCCAAAAGCTGAACCTGATCAACCGGCTCGACCTGTCGAAGAAGCTCGACGAAGCCACGTACGACGACCGCCTGCCCAAGCTGCAGGGCCGGCTTGCCCGACTCAGCCGGCGCCTCCACGACGCGCAGCGGTCAATGATCGTCCTCTTCGAGGGACCGGACGCCGCGGGCAAGGGGGGCGCGATCCGGCGGATCACGCACGCCATCGATGCGCGCAATTACCAGGTCATTTCCGTCGCCGCGCCCACGGAGGAGGAACGGTCTCACCCTTATCTGTGGCGCTTCTGGCGGCATCTCCCCCGGCTCGGACGCGTCACGATCTACGATCGCTCCTGGTACGGCCGGGTCCTCGTAGAGAGGCTGGAGGGATTCTGCGCGCCGGCCGACTGGCAGCGCGCATTCTCGGAGATCACGGACTTCGAGGCGCAGCTGGCGGAGTTCGGAATCGTCGTCGTCAAGTTCTGGCTCGCGATCTCGTCCGCAGAGCAGCTCCGCCGTTTCAAGGACCGGCAGGAGACTCCGTACAAGCAGTACAAGATCGGACCCGACGACTGGCGGAATCGCGCGAAGTGGAATGCGTACGAAGCCGGCGCCTGCGAGATGATCGAGCGCACGAGCACGAGCGACGCACCGTGGACGCTGGTCGAGGCGAACGACAAGCGGTGGGCACGCGTTAAAGTGCTCAAGACGATTGTCGAGCGGCTCGACGGCGAGCTGTAAACCGATGACGTCCCCTGTGCAGCGCGCGCGGGACTTCGTCGCGGCGATCCCCACGTGGATACTCGTCACCCTGCTGCTCGCGCTGTTCAGCGTGCTGGCCGGCACGGCCGCGTTCCGCGATTCCGCGACGTTCGACGAAACCGCGCACATCGCGGCCGGATTCACCGCGCTGGACCGCGGCGACTTCCGTCTCGATCCGGTCCACCCCCCGCTCGGACGCATGTGGATGGCCCTGCCGCTGTGGATCTGCGGCAGCGATGCGGACTACGAATCGCCCGCGTGGCATCGCGCGGACTTCTGGAGCTTCGGCTCCCAGTTTCTCTACGGCAGGCCACAGGAATCACCGAGACGCTCGCCGGCGTCGCGGCTGATCCCCGCGCGGATCGCGATGATCGTGCTCGGAGTCCTGCTCGGCCTCGTGATTTACCGCTGGGCGCTCGACCTCTGGGACCCTGCCGGCGCCCTCGTCGCGCTTCTTCTCTACGCGCTCTCCCCCACGGTTCTCGCTCACGCACACCTCGCGACGACCGACTTCCCCGCGGCCGCCGGTTACGTGCTCACCCTCTGGACGTTCTGGCGGTTCTGCCGCCGGCCCTCGCCCGCACGCGCGGCCGTCGTGGGACTTGCGCTCGGCGCCTCGCTGCTGACGAAGTTCTCAACGATCCTGCTCCCGCCCATCCTCCTGTTGCTCGCGGTCGCCTGGATTCTCAGCGCGCCGGACAACGTTGAGCGCACTGCGCGTGCGAAGCAGTCTCTCGCCCTTGCGCTCACCTTCGGCATCGCGATCGTGTGCATCTGGGCGGGGTACCGGTTCCGCTACAGCATGACGCCCGAGGGAGCAGGAATTCCGGCGTGGGGCAAGCTCGCGACGGAGTCGTCCGGAAACGCGTGGCGAGTCGTCCAGCGAATCGACGTGCTGGAACTCCTGCCCGAGGGCTACTCTTGGGGGCTTGCGAACACGCTCGCGATCTCGCGCCGCTTCGCGTACCTCAACGGAGCAACGTATTGGGGCGGTCACTGGGCCTACTTCCCTGTCGCAACGCTGCTGAAGACAACGCCGGCCCTGCTCTTTCTCGCAGGCTGGGCTCTATGGACGCTGGTGCGTCGCGCAGGGACGCGCTCGTTGCCGCTCCAGTTCCTCATCGTTCCGACGTTCGCATACTTCGGCGTCGCGGTGATCGGCGACATGAATATCGGCCATCGCCACCTGCTTCCTCTTTATCCGCTCGCGATTCTCGCCACAGGCTCGCTGCCCGGATTCCTCGACGGCAGCCGCTGCCGTACGCTCGCGCTGTCCGCACTTCTTGGCCTGCACGCTGTCTCGTCGTTCTGGTCGTGTCCTCGCTACCTCGCCTACTTCAACGCTTTCGCCGGCGGCTCGGCTCATGGCTGGCGCAGGCTTGTCGACTCGAATATCGACTGGGGTCAGGATCTGAAGCGGCTGAAGGAGAAGCTCGACGAGCACAAGATCGAGTCCGTCCACCTCTTCTACTTCGGGAGTGCCGACCCCGGCGCATACGGCATCACGTTTCGCAAATCAATGCTCGCACGGGACGTGCGGCCCGATCTTCCCATGGACAGGCCGCGTCCTGGAGACGTTATCGCGATCAGCGTCACGATCCGCCAGATGATCGACGACGACTTCGTGAAGCGCGTCAGAACGGAGATGCTCCCGTTCGACAAGGCGGGCGACAGCATCTTCCTCTATCGCGTGCCACCCTAAGTCTCCGCTCGTATACTGTCGTCTCATGTCGACTTCGGACAAGCTGTCGAACCTCGACAAGCTGAAGAGGAAGGCGCAGGAGGGCGGGGGCAAGGAGCGCATCGAGAAGCAGCACGCGGCTGGGAAGCTCACCGCGCGCGAGAGGCTCGATCTGCTGCTCGACGAGGGTTCATTCGACGAAGTGGACATGCTCGTCCAACACGACGCGCACGCGTTCGGACTCGACAAGAAGAGATTCCCCGGCGACGGCGTCGTCACCGGCTTCGGGAAAATCGGCGGGCGGCCCGTCGCGGTGTTCTCGCAGGACTTCACCGTCTTCGGCGGCTCGCTCGGCCTCGCCCACGCGCGCAAGATCTGCAAGATCATGGACCACGCGGTCCGGCTTGGGATCCCGGTCGTCGGCCTCAACGATTCCGGCGGCGCGCGCATCCAGGAGGGGGTGGAGTCGCTCGGCGGTTACGCGGACATCTTCCTTCGCAACACGATCGCGAGCGGCGTGATCCCCCAGATCAGCGTGATCATGGGGCCCTGCGCCGGCGGTGCGGTTTACTCGCCCGCCATCACGGACTTCGTCTTCATGGTCGAGTCGACGAGTTACATGTTCGTCACCGGCCCGAACGTGCTGAAGGAAGTCACGCACGAGCAGGTCTCTTTCGAAGACCTCGGCGGCGCGCACGTCCACGCGGAGAAGAGCGGAGTCGCGCACTATACCGCGCGCACCGAGCCCGACGTCCTTGCGGCCGTCCGCTCGCTGCTCTCGTATCTCCCGCCGAACAACATGACGGAACCCCCCGCCGTCGCCGGCACCGACGACGCGAACCGGCGCGACGAAAAGCTGAACGCGATCATTCCGGATGCGCCCACCAAGCCGTACGACATGAAGGAAGTCATCACGTCCGTCGTCGACCGCGAGAGCTTCCTCGAAATGCATCGCGACTGGGCACGCAACATCATCGTCGGCTTCGCGCGGCTCAACGGCCGCAGCGTCGGCATCGTCGCGCAGCAACCGGCGGTGCTGGCCGGGTGCCTCGACATCGACAGCTCCATCAAGGGCGCGCGCTTCATCCGCTTCTGCGACGCGTTCAACATCCCGCTCGTGACGTTCGAGGATGTACCGGGATTCCTGCCCGGCGTGGGTCAGGAGCACGCAGGGATCATCCGCAACGGGGCGAAGCTGCTCTACGCCTATTGCGAGGCGACCGTCCCGAAACTGACGGTGATCACGCGCAAGGCGTACGGGGGCGCGTACGACGTCATGAGCTCGAAGCACGTGCGCGGCGATTTTAATTTCGCGTGGCCGACCGCGGAGATCGCCGTCATGGGTGCCGAAGGGGCGGTCAACATCCTCTACAAGGACGAGATCGACAAGGCGGACGATCCGAAGGCCGAGCGTCAGCGCCTCATCGAGGAGTACCGTGAGCGGTTCGCCAACCCGTACATCGCCGCGGAAAAGGGTTACGTGGATGCGGTGATCGAGCCGGCCGAGACGCGGCCGCGGCTGATCCGCGCGCTCGAGTTGTGCAGGACGAAGCGCGACCGCAATCCGCCCCGCAAGCACGGCAACATTCCGCTGTGACGGAGTAGATCGTCACGACGGGTCCGTTGCGCACGCTCGACCATCTCTACGACAGGAGGCTCGACCGCTTCCCCGACATCGGGAACTTCCACACCATCGAGCTCGCCATCAAGCAGGCGACCGACAAGGCTTACCTGGCCGACTATCAGCGCAACCCGATGCTCGAATGGGCGTTCCTGCAGACCTTCTTCGACGCCGCCGCCATGGGCAGGCCGCTCATCTACGGCTTCGGCGACGTCGAGAAGGCGATGGGGGAGAAGCTGAAGACGCGGCTCGCCAAGGTCGCGGAAATCAAGTCGTCGTGGATGCGCTACTTCACCTGCGACGACGACCTCTGCATCGCGGAGATCAAGAAACTGCGTAACGAGATGCAGTGGGTGAACGACCTGTATCCGCCCCGGGAAGGAAACGCCTTCTTCTAGCTCTCGGGCGCGCCGTTCGAGGTTGCCGAAGGCTACAGGAAGAACGCGGCCATGGGCTCGCAGCACTCGAAGCAGGATCGTCTGCTGCGCAACTTCTTCTGGCTGGCGATGGAATCGCCACTGCTGCTCATCATCGCGGAGCGCGGGGCGATCGACATCGCGTGGGCGCCGAAGTACCGCGATGAGGACAAGATGACGCTGTGCGTGAAGCAGGCGGCGCCCAAGGCAGACATGCAGCTCACATTCGCGCCGAGTCTGTTCGGCTAATCGTGTTGCGCCGGACGCCGCCCGCGAATGCCGGAGCGGATCACAATCGACATCACGGCCGGGATGTGACGCTGGAACCAAACCGCCGCCTTCCCGTGACCAGTGACGACAACCTCGCGCCGACGACGATGGATCGCTCGGACCATCTGTCGCGCCGCCTTCCCGGCGGGCACGACGAGCCACTGCGGCACATCTTCCTTGATGCCCGGATTGTGCTTCCCCTCGTTATCGACCCTGCGGATCTCGCTCTCGACGAATCCCGGGGCGATGTGCGTCACCGAAATGCCCTTCCCCTTCTCCTCCCACCACAAGGCATCCGCAAGCGCCCGCACCGCGAACTTGCTCATCGCGTACGCCGCCGTTCCCGGAATCGAGACGTACCCGCTGACGCTCCCCATCAGCGCAAGACGCCCCTTCGTCTTCTCGAGTTCCGCAAGCGACGCCTTCGCCGTGCGCAGCACCCCGTACACGTTCGTCTCGAATTGACGGCGGAAATCCTCGAGCGACAGATCGCGCACGCCGCCGACGACACCGAATCCCGCGTTTGCGACCACCACGTCGAGCTTCCCGAAACACTCCACGGCGACCCGAACCGCCTTTTCCACGTCGCCATCGCGGCAGACGTCGCATCGCACCACCACCGCGCGCCGTCCCAGGAGTTCGACTTCCTTCGCCACGCCGCGCAGGACGTCTTCGCGCCGGGCACAGAGCACGACGTCCGCCCCCTCGCGCGCGAATTCGATTGCGAGCGCGCGCCCGATGCCCGACGACGCGCCGGTGATCAACACGGACTTGGAACCGAACCTCACGACGTCGATGGTATACTCCCCGCCCATGCTGAAGAAGGTTCTCGTCGCGAATCGCGGCGAGATCGCCCTGCGCGTGATCCGCACGTGCAGAGAGATGGGCATCAAGACCGTCGCCGTCTACAGCGAGGCGGACCGCTGGGGCAACTATGCCGCGCAGGCGGACGAGGCGCATCTGCTCGGTGCGTCCCCACCCGGCGAGAGCTACCTCCGCATCGACAAGATTCTGCAGATCGCGAAGGCGTCCGGCGCCGACGCAATCCATCCCGGCTACGGCTTCCTTGCAGAGAACGACAAATTCAGCGACGCGTGCGCCCAAGCGGGAGTCAAGTTCATCGGCCCGCGAGGCGAGTCCATCCGCGCGGTCGGCAACAAGATCGCCGCACGCACCGTGGCCGAAAAGTGCGGCATCCCTGTCGTGCCCGGCCTGAGCCGTTCCATCGACGAAGCGGGCGCTCTCGCCTTCGCGCGCACCCACGGCTTCCCCGTTCTTCTCAAGGCGGCGTCCGGCGGCGGGGGCCGCGGCCAGCGCGTCGTCCGTGCGGAGTCCGAGATCGGCCGCGCCATGCGCGAAGCCGCGAGCGAAGCGGCCTCCTCGTTCGGCGACGGCACGCTCTTCGTCGAGAAGTACGTCGACAAGCCGCGCCACATCGAGATCCAGATCCTCGCCGACGCGCACGGGAATGTCGTCCACCTGGGCGAGCGCGAGTGCTCCATCCAGAGGCGACACCAGAAGCTCCTCGAAGAATCCCCCAGCGTCATCGTCG
>CAYXVY010000086.1:0-26368 GCA_964468745.1 uncultured Planctomycetales bacterium
CGTGGCCCGACGTGTAGCCGGGGAACGGCGGCGTAACGAAGTTGGCCGGCGAATACGGGTGCCACTGCTCGGCCGGGATGGTGCCGAACCCCTTGCAAGGTCCGAGGTAGCCGCGGATCTGCTGCCCCTTGTAGTAGTGGCGCACCAGCGTCCAGGGGCGCGAACTGTCGTAGAAGCGCTTCGTCTCCCAGCAGGAGATGAACGCGTCGAAGACGATGTTGCCGACGGCGAAGTACAGCTTCACGTCCTGATCCAGCGTGTGCTTGTCGCGGCGCGAAACGTCCGCGGCGAAGCGCAGCCAATGGCCGGACTGGCCGGTCGAGCGCGGGCCGTCGCGCATGAACTCGACGATCGTCTTCTGCTCGACGGTCAGGTTCCCATTCGACTGGATGCACTCGTCGACTTCCTTCTTGAGCAGGTCGGAGCCGACCTTGGGCTGCGGGCCCGGGCGGAACTGCGCGCTGGTTTCGAGGCCGAGCGGCTTCACGCGATACCACTGGGCGGTGAGGAAGGGGACGTAGCGCTTGCCCCCCTTGCCGTCTTCCCACGGGATCTCCTGCCAGCGATCCGGATCGACGATCCGATCGTGCGGATTGCGCGGCTCGTAGAAAGTGTAGTCCGAGTACGGCTTGCCGTTGCAGCCGGCCTCGTCGCCGTGCTGGTTGGCGCCGTCGTGCCGGCGGTACTCGATGAGCGCGGCGGCTGCGGCGTTGCCCACGCCGGCCGGTGTCGAGGGATCCGTCGTCGCATCGCTCGGGTCGTGCCCGTCGGCGCTCATCTGCTCCGCGAGCCACTTCGCGTCGTCGGCGTAGACGTACAGCAGCGCGCGGTAGCAGGCGTACGCGACGGCCTTCGACTTGTTCTCGATCGTGCGCTCGGCGGCCGGGCGGCGCAGCTTGCCGCCGAGGCGTGTGCCCACAGCTTTCTCGTCGTACGCCGCCCACGCGTCGTACATGGCCGTGACGCAGATGTGCATCTCGCGCGAGATGATGGTCGGACGCGCGCCGACGCGATCGACCGAACGGCCGCTCGCCTCCTGCATGATGTGCATCCACTTGTAGGCGGTGTTGGGTTTCGCGTTCGCCGCCTGGTGGATGATCCAGCCGGTCTGCGAATCGATGCCCGTCTCCTGCCCAGCGCCCTGCAGCGGCATCGGCGTCGCCGAATTGCCGTGCGCGCAGCCGAGCGCGAGCGCGAGAAGAGTTGATAGTCCGAAAGTCTGGATGGACGTGTTCACTATGCCTCCCCTGTGTGTGTGGCAGCCGTTACGCAAAAAGCGTGCCTGAGGATTCCGATCAGGGGTCCACGAATGGGGCGTTCAAATTGAGCCTGCACGATTCAAAATGAATCGCCGGCAGCGTCAGGGGCGACGGTCCACGCGTGGCGCTTCAAGCCCCTCCTCAGTCTGCTCTGCCGGGGTTGAAGCAGCACGAGCGCGAAACGAATGCGCGCTGATCACGCCCCCCGCGGCGATCAGCACGAGGTTCTTCACCACAAATTCTCCCTCGATCGTCAGCGCGAAGACGTTGGTGTCCTGGAATCCGAGCCCGGCGCGGAACACGAGCAGCGTCCCCACCATGTGCAGCCAGAAGGCCGCAAGCACCGCGCGCAGCACCCATCCGCGACTCACGAGGATTCCGGCGCCGATGATCGTCTCCGTCCCCCCCAGCAGAGGGATCGACCATTCGACGGGAATGAACGGGACGGCGTCGCGAATCAGCGCCACGACCGGACTCGTGCCCGTCAGCTTCAGGACGCCGAACCACACGTAGACGACGGCGAGCGAGGCGCGCAGCATGAGCAGGCTCGATTCCGCGTACGGGAGCAGCTCCCTCCTGTCGTCGGCTGTCACGCGTCAAGCATCGCAAACGGCATGCCTGTCGAATTCGGGCAGCGGCGGCGAGGCCGGGGCGCCGACGATCCAAATTGAATCTACGGCTGCTCCGCGACACCGTACTGGATCAATTTGCGTCGCAGCGTGCTCTTCGAGATGCCGAGCTGGCGCGCCGCCTCCGCCTTGTTGTTCGAGCACTGCCCGAGCACCGCCAGGATGTGCTCGCGCTCCAATCCGTCCAGGTCGCGCGCGGAAGACGCCGCGCCCGGTGTCGCAGGCGCCAAGGCCAGATCCGCCACGCCGATCTGCGTCCCGCGGCAGTTCACGACGGCGCGCTCGACGACGTTTCGCAGTTCCCGAACGTTTCCCGGCCACGCGTGCCGGACCAGAGCCTGCTGCGCCTCGGGCGCGAATCTGGCGATCGACTTGACGTAGAGACCGCATTGCTCGCGCAGAAAGTGCTCCGCCAGGGGAAGGATGTCCTCGGGGCGCTCCGCGAGCCGCGCGACATCGATGCGAATCGCGCCCAGGCGGTAATAGAGATCCTCGCGGAAGCGGCCTTCCCGTACGGCGAGTTCCGGATCCATGTTCGTGCTGGCGATGATGCGCACGTCCACGTGTTCCGGCGTCGATGCGCCGACCGGTCGCACCTCGCCCGTTTCGATCGAGCGCAGGAACTTCGCCTGTAGCGCCGTGGGGATCTCGAGCACCTCGTCGAGCAGCAGGGTTCCGCCGTGCGCCTCTCGAAAGACGCCGGCGCGCTCCTCGGTCGCCCCGGTGAAGGCGCCGCGCACGTGACCGAAGAACTCGCTCTCAAAGAGCGCGGGGGACACGGCCGCGCAGTTGATGGCGACGTATGGCGCATCCCGACGCGAGCTGCACTCGTGGATGTACCGCGTGACAACCTCTTTGCCCACGCCGGTGCGGCCGGTCACGAGAAGCGTGGCGCGGCTCGCCGCGGCGGCGCGCGCCAGCTGCAGGCACGCGAGCATCGCCGGCGATTTCGCGATCAGCCACGCGGGGAGATCGGCCTTGGGGGCATGCGATCGAATAAGTTCGCGAAGCGTCGAGAGGAGCGCCGCCGGCTCCACCGGCTTGCTCAGGAAGTGCGACGCGCCGTCCCTCATCGCGCTGACGGCCAGCGGGATGGTGCCGAATCCGGTGATCAGCACGAAGCACGTGTGCGAGCCTTGCGACCGGACCCAGCGCAGGAGGTCGATGCCGGTCCCGTCCCCGAGCTTGTAGTCGGCGATCACCGCGTCGTGGCTGCGCGTCTCGATGCGGTCCCTCGCCTCGGCGCACGATGCGGCCTCCTCTACCGTGAAGCCGGCGCGCCGAAGCGCGATGCCGAGGCTGACGCGGACGCCGGGTTCGTCGTCCACGAGAAGCACAGAGGTCATGCGGTCACCTCCGCGGCGCGTCGGAGGGGCAGTGCGATGCGCAGCCGCGCGCCTCCGCGGGGAGACGGCATGAGCTGCACCGAGCCGCCCAGCTGCCGCACAAGCTGCTCGCAGAGCGCGAGCCCGATCCCCTCGCCCGCCGGCTTGCCGCCCGGGCCGGGCCCGTCGTCATCTACTTCGAGAACCGCACGGTCCCCGTCCGCGGAGGCCTGCACCCAGACGTGCCCCGCGGGACCCGCGGCTTCGCATGCATTGAGCAGGACGTTCCACAGCACCTGCTTGAGCGTGTCCGGCGGTGCGGCGACGGCCTGTCGTTCGCCCGCGCGCACCTCGATGGTCGGCACGGCGCGCTCGCCGCGGCCCGCCTCGATCAGCTCGACCACGTGGCGCGTGAGCTCGGCGAGGTCGCACGGCTCTTCGACGGCCGGCCGGTTCGTCGCGAGCACGGCCCCGACGATCCGCTCCAGCCGCGCGATCTCGTCGGTGAGAATGCCGAGGAGCCGTCGCGCATCTTCCGTGCGCACGTCGTCGTGCAGCGCGCGCGCGGCGGTGAGCATGGCCTGAAGCGGATTGCGCAGTTCGTGAGCGAGCGTTGGCACCATTTCGCCCAGCGTCGCGAGCCGCGTCCGCTCGACCAGGAGCTCGCGCGTGCGATGCAGCTCCGTGTTGGCGGCGTGCAGCTCCTGCGCGTGACGGCCGGCCTGCTCGAGGTGGGCCGATCGCCGCGCGTATCGCAGCGCGAGCCCGCCGGACGCAAGCATGAGAATCACGACCAGCGTCGTCAGCGCCGCCTGCTCCAGGAAGCCCGCGCGCGCCTGCGTCGCCGGCGTGTCGGCGGGCGATGCGACGACGATCGTCCAGCGCCGATTGGCGAGTCGCACGACGTCCTCGCGCGCGATTTCCGACGCGTCGAACGTCGCCTCCTTCGGGGGAAGGAACGTCCAATCACCGAGGGCGGCGATCACGAGCGTCCCGCGGGACTCCGCGTCCAGGGCGCAGATGCGCCCGCGGTACGCGGCGCTCGCCTCCCGGACCGCGCGAAGCAGCACCCGTGCGTCCGCGTTCAGGACCACGATGCCGGCGGCGGACCTCAGGGCGAATCGCACGGTGGGACGCATCGGCGTTTCGACAAGCCCGAACTCCACGTTCCAGTCGAGCGGCGAGACGTAGACCTCGCCCGCGGCGAGTTGCATCGCCTCCTTGAAGTAATAGCGATCGGCCTTGTTCTGCAGGACGGAGGCGTGCGATACCGCGTCGCCATCGCGATCCAGCCGGATGCGCTCCTGGCCCGTGCTGTCGATGAATCGCACCTGGAAATAATCGGGGCGCGTCCGTGCAAACGTCTCGAAATCGCGTCGCGCGGCTTCCGGCGCCGCCTGCCGCAGGCTGTCGAGCCCGTCCAGCAGTCTCAAGTCGAGCACGACGCCCTGGACGTCGCGCTTCACGATGGCCGAGAGATGCGCGGCGATCTTCGACTGGTCGTCCGCGGCGCGAGCGCGCGCGTCTTCCGCACGGCGATGGTGCAGGAACCAGGAGAGCGCGAGGACGCCCGCGATGCCTGCGACGGTGACCAGGACGACCTGCCGCATTCCGCAACGATACCAGAGCGTCAGTCTCGAATCTCGTCCCGCTTCGCCTCGCGCAGGACCTCGTTGAGCAGCCGCAGGTCGTGCAGACCCTCCAACTGGGGTCGCTGTTTGCCGAGGAATCCCTCATCGAACGCACGCCGCGCGCACTCGGCGAGTGACGCGCGGATGGGGTCGACGGTGCGGCGCAGTCGCGACAAGGCTCCGTCGAGTACGGCGTCCGGCAAAGCCCTGCCGCTCAGGCGCGCGATCTCCCGGTTGATGATCCCGCGCGGAAGGTCGCGATGGGTCAGCTCGACGTGCGCCTCCAGCCAGCGCTTGACGAGCGCGCGGTGCGTCTGGAGGAACTCGGCGCGCACCATGATCAAGGCCGTGGCGAAGTCTCCGCCCGGCCAGAGGTCGCGCTCATCCACCAGAATGTGCCCGCGACCCTCGACGATAAGCCGTGAGGCCCACGGCTCGACGGCCCACACCGCGTCGATCTCGCCTCGCTGGAAGAGCGTGAGCTGGTCGGCGTTCGCGACGGGGAGGATCTCCACGTCGCCCAGCCCGTTCGCGCGCAGCCAGCTGCGTGCCGCGACGTCCTGCGTGTTGCCGAGCTGCGGCGTCGCGATCCTGCGCCCGCGGAGATCGCCCGGGACCGTGATGCCGTCTCGAACGACGAGCGCGGCGCCCCCGCTGCACGCGCCGGCGATCACGCGAACCTGGCCGCCGCTCTTCACGTAGGCGTTGATCGCGGGATTGGGTCCCACGTAGGCGAGGTCGATCGATCCCGCGAACAGGGCCTCGACCGCCGACGGCCCCGCGTTCAGGACGAAGGGCTCGATCGAGACGTCGCTGCCGAGGTGGCGGGCAAAGGTCCCATCGCCGAGACCGACCAGCGCCTGCGCGTGGGCGACGGTGGCGAAGTAGCCGACGCGAATCGTGGAGGTCGCGGCCGCAGGCGTCGTCGCCGCCTCCGCCGTGCGCGCCTCGAAGCGGACGTGCGCCATGTAGATGAGCGCAAAACCGGCGATGGTCAGCAGAACCGTCTGCAGCGCGGACGAGAGCGGGTGTTTCATGCCTGCGCATACCCCCACCGCTCGCGAATGCGGCGCTCGACGACCTCGAAGATCCCACGATCGACGGCGAGCCCCAGCCCGATGATCAGCAGCATCACCGCCAGCACCTGGCTCATGTCGTTCAGCTCGCGCCCCATCGCCAGGTGATGGCCGAGACCCTGCGTGACGAAGAGGAGCTCGCCCGCCATGAGCGAGCGCCATGCGAACGCCCATCCCTGCTTGAGGCCGTCCATGATCGACGGCAGCGCCGCCGGAATCGTGACGTAGACATACAGCCGCCAGCCGCGCGCTCCCATGGTTCGTGCGGCGCGCACCACGATGGGCTGGACGCGCCGGATGCCGGACGTGGTCGCGAGGGTCACGCACAGCAGCGACCCCATCACGACGACGAAGAGGATCGCGCGTTCGTTGAGGCCGAACCACAGGATCGCCAGCGGCAGCCAGCAGATGCTCGGCAGCGCCTGCAGTCCGACGACGACCGTGCCCGCGGTCTCTTCGAGCGTCTTCCGCCAGGCGAACAGGATTCCGATGAGCAGGCCCGCGACGACGGACACCCCGTACCCGATCCCCATGCGCCGCAGGCTCGACAGCGCGCCGCGGGCGTAGCCGTGATCGCGGAAGCCGTCGATCAGCGACTCGATGACGTGGAAGGGGGAGGGGAACAAGTAGTGCGGCCACAGGCGGAGCTGGTAGAGGAACTCCCAGCCCGCGAGGATCAGCAGGAAGAACGCGGCGCGCTTCGCGGCGATGCTCATCGCAGCACCGGCTCGAAGGAGGCGCGCATCTCCGCGCGGATGGTTGCGACCAGGTGGTTGACTTCGTCGTCCTCCCCGCGGCGCGGACGCGGCAGATCGACGCGGTACTCGCCGCGGATCCGGGAGGGTCTCGTCGACAGCAGCACGACGCGGTCGGCGAGGACGACCGCCTCGCGCACGTCGTGCGTGACGAAGACGAGCGTCTTGCGTGTCGCGCGTGCGATTTCCTCGAGCTCCCCGAGCAGGACTTCGCGGGTGTCGGCGTCGAGCGCCGCGAACGGCTCGTCGAGGAGCAGGATGCGCGGGTCCATGACGAGGGCGCGCGCGAGGGCGACGCGTTGCTTCATGCCGCCCGAGAGCTGATGGATCTGCGCCCGCTCGAAGCCGGAGAGGTGGACGAGCTCGATCGCGGCGCGCACGCGGTCGTCACGTTCCGCGCGGGGCGTCCTCGCCATGCGCAGGCCGAACTCGATGTTGCCGGTCACGTCGAGCCACGGGAAGAGGGCGAGCTCCTGGAAGATGACGACGCGGTCGGGTCCCGGCTCGGCGACGCGCTGCCCGAACGTGCGGACGTCGCCGGACGTCGGCCGATCGAGGCCCGCCATGAGGTTGAGGAGGGTCGATTTCCCGCTGCCGGAGGGGCCGAGGAGGCAGACGATTTCCGACTCGGCGATGTGGAGCGAGATGTCGTCGATTGCGTGCACGGGCCCCTGTCGCGTCTCGAACGTCTTCTCGATGTTCTCCAGGGCGAGGGCGGAGGACGTCGCAATGATCATGAGGGTCGTGTCTCCGGAACGGGGAAAAACTAAAGGGGAAGCGGCCCGCGGTTCAGCGGGTACAGCAGCAACAAGTCCGGAGAAGGACCGTCATTAGAAAGGGGATTCTAGGGAGGGGCGGCCGGCGAAGCAAGAGCTTCGTGAGTGCCGCGCAGGCGAGGCCTGTTACTATGAAAGCATGACTACACAAGTCGAACGCCGGCTCACCGAGATGTCCTCCAGCGGCGGTTGAGCGTCCAAGCTCTCCGCGCGCCAATTGAAGGGCGCGCTCGACGGCCTCACGGTGTTCCAGTCGAAGGACGTGCTCGAAGGGTACGAGACGATGGACGATGCGGGCATCTACAAGCTCACCGACGATACCGCGCTCGTGCAGACGCTCGATTTTTTCACGCCCATCCTGGACGACCCGTACGACTTCGGCCAGGCAGCCGTCGCCAATTCGCTCTCGGACGTCTACGCGATGGGCGGGAAGCCGCTGACGGCGATGAACATCCTGTGCGTGCCGGACGAGCTCGAGCCCGCGCGCCTGAACCGCGTGCTCCAGGGCGGGGCGGACAAGCTGCGCGAGGCGGACTGCTCGCTCGTCGGCGGCCACACGGTGCGCGACAAGGAGCTGAAATTCGGCTGCTCGATCACGGGGATCGTGCATCCAAAGAAATTCTGGTCGAACGCGACGGCGCGCGTCGGCGACAGGCTCGTCCTCACGAAGCCGATCGGCACCGGGATCCTGACGAACGCGATCAAGGGGGGAAAGCTCTCGCGCGATTCGGCCGCGCGCGTGACGCGGAACATGACGACGCTCAATCGCGCGGGATGCGAAGCCGCCGTCCGCGTCGGCGGAGTCTCGGCCGCGACCGACATCACCGGCTTCGGACTGATCGGCCACCTTCGCAGCATGGGGAAGGGGAGCCAGGTGACGATCCGGATCGACGCGAAGCGCGTCCCGTTGCTGCCCGACGTGATGGAGTTCGCGAAGGCGGGCGTCAAGACGGGCGCCGACCGCACCAACCGCGAGTACGTCGAGGGACACTACGAAAATCGCGGCGTCGATCCCGTCCTCGAGACCGTGCTCTTCGATCCGCAGACGTCCGGAGGGCTGCTGCTCGCCGTCGATCCGTCGAAAGCGGACGCCCTGATCGCCGAGCTGAAGAAGGCGGGCACGCTCTGCGCGGAGGAGGTGGGCGAGGTGCTCGCGCACCAAGGCGACGCGCACGTTCGAATCGAATGACGAGCATCTTCGACCAGTACGTCGCGCTCGTGGCGCACGGCAACGCGCTTCTGCACCGGCAGGCGTCGCTCGAGGAGTTGCCGGCGTTCGGCGCACGCTTTCATCGTCCCGACGGGACGCGCGCCGAGACGCCCGCGGACTGGCTCGCGGACCTGCAGGAGTTTCGCGCGGGGCGGCTCTCGCTCGTGGCGTTCCGCGTGACCAACGAGACCGATCCGGCGCACCTCCTTGTCGAGCCCGCGCTGAACGGAGTGTGGGGCGTCCAGGTGGAGTTCGCGAAACGGACGGAGTTGTGGATTGCGGGCGGGCGGGGGAATCTTGACTATCGCGGCCAGCCGATCGCGTCCGCGCTCGGGGAATGTCCCCGGGTCGCCGACGCCTGGAACAGGCTCGCGGCCGCTTATGGGGACGCGCTGGAGAGCCTGGGGTCGCGCGAACCTGCCGTGGCCGAGGCGCTGCGACGCGCGCTCGCGATTCTGAGCGGGATGGCGGCGCCACAGCCGGACGGGTACCCTCGCGATCACCCTGACGACGCGAAGCGGCTCGGGCGGGCCGCGCGCGCGGGATGGGCGATCGCCGGTCTGGAACAGGGCGGGCCGTATAGGCGCGGCCCTGTACGAGACTATGTCTTCGAACCCGTGGTCGAAGCGACGATTGCGGCCGCGAACGCCGTCTAATCTGAGGACATGATCGCGCTGCTGTTGACCGTCGCCTTCCTGCAGGATTCCGACTACGACCGGTGGGTGCGGCAGCTCGGCGATCCGGAATACGAGGTGCGCGAAGGGGCGGCGATGAAGCTCCAGCGCGCGGCAGCCGCGGCCATTCCCGCGCTCGAGAAGGGGGCGGCGTCCGACGACCTCGAGATCCGGTCGCGCGCGAAGGAATTGCTCGCATCGATCCGACTGGCCGGTCCGAAGGCGGGCGTGTGGCGCGACGCGCCGGAGATCACGCTGAACGGATCCTATGTCGCGCGGGATCTGTTCCGCACCCTTTCGTTGAAGGCGGGGGTGCCCATCGACGCGGACGCCGTGGATCCGGCCGCGAAATTCGATCGCGACGTGGATCGCTGGCCGCTGCTGCGCGTGCTCGACGAATTCTGCGGCATTCACACGATGTACACGTGGGCGCAGGACGAATCGGGTGCGGTTAAGATCGAGGCGGGCAAGACGGCAAGCGTGCCGTACGCGTATGCAGGCCCGCTGCGGCTGCGACCCAAGGTCACGGAATTCAAGACGGGCTGGCGGGTTGCCTGCGAGGCCGCGTTCGACCGCTCGTGCGTCCCGACGGGCGCCGTGTGGCGCCTCGCACTCCTCGAGGCCGCGACGCGCGATGGACTGGAGCTACGCGAGAGCCCGCCGGCGGAGGCCGAGATCTTCAAGATGGGTGGAGAGGCGTTCACGCGCCGCCCGGCCGACGTTCTCGCGCTCGACGGCGATCCGACGGGCGGTCTAATCAAGGCTCGCGCGAGGGTCCTGGCGCCGCTGAAGAACGAGCGGCGCGAGATCGCGCTCGAGGGGCGCGAGGGGGCCGTCGCGCTCGACACGTTCAGCCTCGCGTGGTCGCGCGACGCGGAATCGCTGGCGTTCAGCGTCACGTGGGGCGGAGACGAGCTGGTCGAACGGCGCATTTTGATGGAGAGCGTCGCGCTCGACGACGTGAAGCCCGTCAAACGCACGTCAGGCTGGTCGGTGAAGACGACGCGCGACGGGAAGCGACTTGTGCGCTACGAATACCAATTCGAGTTCAAGGGGATGAACGCCATGGACGCGCAAAAGGTGAGCTTCACGTGGATGAAGGAGATCGTCGAGCGTAGTTTCGACGTGATTCTGCGACCCTAAGGCGTTGCGCGGAAATAAGTTGATCAATCTCTGCTGCACACGCAGCGGCTCGCGTTGTGCAATGTTCCCGACTTAACGCAGAGCCCGCTGAGCAAGACAAGAGGGGTTCGGGGCGCGGAGGGGATGTGCCGTCCGCCGGCCCGTGCGGGCTCCGCCCGCACGCCGGCGGAACTCAGCGCCCCAAGCCGCTCCGCGGAACTTCCGCGTTCTCCGCGTTTGGTTCGGCCCCTGCTGCGGCGAGGTGAGTGACCACGTGCGAACTTCAGCGCCGCGCGGGAATACTCGTGCGCTCATGAGATCGCCGCTGGTCCGTAGAGGCTCTCTGTGTCTTGGTGTCTTTGTGGTTGGGAAAGAGCATCGCAGATGGGGTCGGGACCCGCCTTCGCCGGCACTCAGACCACGGAGCTGGCTCGCGGGCTTCGGCGCGGCAGGTCGGGATCGGGATCGGGATTCCTTACTCGTCGTCGTCCGAGCTGCGGAACATCTTCGCGAGCGCCTCGCCCGCCTTCTTGGGCGCGAATCCCATCGGGCCAAGCGCGGTGCGGAACGCGATCTTGCCGTCGCGATCGATCACGTAGATGCGTTCCGGCCACGCCGAGTAGCTCATGCTCACCGTATCGTCCATGTCGTCGATCACGGTCGGCATGTCGAGCTTCAGCTCGCTTAGGCACGTCTTCGCGGCGGCGCGCCGTTCCTCGGCCGTCTTCGGTTCCTTGAGGTCGACCTTCGGATCGGCCCAGTTGGAGTCGGACGGATGCGCCTCGCGGACGTAGACGAACACGAAGTCCGCGCGATCGCGATTCGCCTCGTAGATCTCCTTCACAGTCCCCGACTGTTTTCGGAACGGCGGTCAGGTGTACGAACCAAACACCAGGACGACCGGCCGTTTTCCGATGAGCTTCGAGAGCCGGATTTCCGATTTCCCGTCCTCGGTCTTGAGAGAGAAGTCGGGTGCGCGGTCGCCCGCCTTCGGTCCGGCGTCGAGCTGGTCGAGCTTCACGTCGATGTCGATCGTTCGCTTCTCGCGCGCGACCATCATGTAGTCGTACTTCGAGTCCCAGAGCCGGCCGATGAATTCGTCGGCGTGACGGAATCCGTTCTCGCCGATGGACAGGATGGAATCGCCGGCCTTGAACCCGATCTTTTCGGCGTTGCTTCCCGTCTGCACGGACGTAACGCGCACGCCCCCCGCACGCAGGCCGATCTCGCGACGCTCCGCCGGTGTCAGATCGCGGAACTTCAGGCCGAACAGCGCGCCGTCGCGCTTCTTGGGCGCGTCCTGGGGGGCCAGCGAAAGAAGGGCCAGCAGCGCCACGGCTCGGATCATGAGCGTCCTCCGGATCGGGTCGTAGTATACCGGCGCGCGACGCGAATCAGGTCGGGATCTGGGTCTGGGTCGGGATTTGGATTGGGATCGGGATTGTGATTCCTATCGGTAGTACGTCTCGTACGTGAGTGCGGCCAGCATCGTCGCGCGCGCCTTCTCCGTTCCGGCGCCCCATGCGCCGCGTACGCAGTCCTCGCCTCCGGCCGGGCGACGGGCCAGCAACAGCAGCCGGTCGCTCCACGCGTTCCAATACTTGCCATCGGGACCGTCCGTGACGAAGAAGGCGCGCGTGGCGACAAAGCGCAGGAACGGCGACGCGTCCTTGCATTCGATCTGCTCGAGTCGGTCGAGGTGCGCTGCCACGTCGTGGCGCCCTTGGAAGAGGCGCGATGCGAGGACGAAGGCCGCCGTGTCCTCCGCGCCTCCCCCCGCCGCCCGCTTCTCGAGCCACGCCACGAGTTTCGAGTCGGCGTCGCGCTCCACGGAAGACCCGTTCAGATGCGCGTTTTTCAGTAAAAGGGCGGCCCACACGCTCGTCGCGAGATCGTCCTTGCCGTCTCCCCACGCTCCGCTTTCGCGCTGGCGGGACACCACCCAGGCGGTTCCTCTCGACGCGCCGTCTTTGAGGAGAACGGTCAGGGTCTTGCCGTATGCCTGCGACACCGCTAGAGCCGCGAGAACCTGGGGGGCGGTGACGCCGTCCTTGGGCGACGCGCCAAACGACCCGTCCTCTTTCTGCTGCTTCAGGAGCCACTGGAGCGCGATCTTGACGACGGCGCCCATCTTGACGGGACCCTTCGCATTGCGCGAAAGATGGGTGTAGCCGGCGCCGAGCAGCGAGAGCAGGGCGAGGGATGTCCGCTCGAGGTCCGGCTCGAGATCGAACTTGCGCGTGCGCGAGAATGCGTGCTTGACCCGCTCGCGAGTGTCGGGATCGAGCGACAGGTTGTTGATCGCGTCCTCGAGGAACGGCGTGGCCGCGCGCCCCAGTGCGATCAGGTCCGCCGTGGCGCGCTCACGGTCGTCGGCGCTGTCGGAGGCGAGGGCATCGACGAGCGTTGCGACCTTCCTGCCGACCTCCGCGTCCCTCGGGGCGGCGGGTGTAGCCTTCGTCGGCTGGAAGCAGTCGCACGCGTGGTGGCCGGCGCCCCACGAACCGTCGGGGCCTTGGTGCCGGCCGAGCCACTCGAGCGCATCGGGAACCGGGTCTTGAAGACACGTCAGGAAGACGAGCGCCAGCATCCGCCTATGGAACGGCGCCGGCGACGGAAAGGTTCGCGACTTCCGGGGTCCCGCTACTTCGCGTAGCGGTAGTACACCTCGAGCGTCAGCGCATTCAGCAAGGTGGAGCGGGGGCGGGCGGCGCCGTCCCCCCAGGAGCCGCGATCGCAGCCGCGGCCGCCCTTGGATGGCACGAGCGCGCTCTTCATCGCCTCGTTCCAGGCTTTCCACTGCAAGCCGTGAGGAGCCAGGGTCCGGAACAAGGCGTTTGACGTGAGATGCACGAGCAGCGGATCCGCCTCGGCCGGCTTGATCCCCTCGAGCTTCTTGAGGCTGGCGGAGACGTCGCGCTTGCGATCGAGCATGCTGCCGACGTACGCGTACGCGGCGGCTTCGAGCTCCTTGCCGTTCTCCGCCTGATTCTCCAGCCACGCGGCCGGACCCGTAAGGGCGCGACCGGGAAGCGAAAGATCCGACAGCTCCGCGGACTTCATCGTGAGGGCGGCCCATACCGTGGGGATCAAGTCGTCCTTGCCGTCGCCCCAGGCGCCGCTGGCCCGCTGCTTCGAGGCGATCCAGTCGATGGCCTTCTGCGCCGGTTCCTTGAGAAGCTGCGACGCGGTCATTCCGTACGCCTCGGCCAGGGCCTGGGCGGCGAGCGCGTTGCCGCTCGTGATGCCGTCCTTCGGGGCGGCTCCGATGTTCCCGTCCGGAGCCTGGTGCGCGAGCAGCCACTTCAGCGAGGATTTCACCACGGTGCCGAAGTTGATGTCCTCGTGCACGTCCTTCGACAGGTGCGAGTAGCCGGCCGCCAGCATGGCCAGGAGGGCGAGGGACGTGTGCTCGACGTGCGGCTCCACGGCCAGAGCATAGACGCGCGCACGCGCGGCGAAGAGACGCGCCCGAAGATCGGCGTCGTCCGCGGTCTTGAGGGCGTCATCGATGAACGGACCGGCGTCCCGCCCCAGCCGCACGAGAGCGGCGTGAGCGCGCTCCCGCGCGTCCGCGTCTTCCGAGGCAAGCTCGGCGATCAGCGGCTTCGCCGTCTTCTCGACGGCGGGCTTGCGTTCGACCGCCTCGGGCGGCTTGGCCGGCGGGAAACAGTCGCACGCACGGTGCCCCGCGCCCCACGAGCCGTCTTCGCCCTGGTGGCGGGCGATCCAGTTCAGGAAGGCGGCGCCGACCGACTCGGTCTTCGGCGGGGGATCCTGGATCGGCGGCCGCGCGACATGCGCGGGCCGGTCGCGAAACGGGGATGCGTCCTTCCGTGCCGGCGGCTGCATGACTGTGCCGAGGATCGTGGCCATGACCGCCGCGGCCGCGGCGAACGGCAACACGTGCGTCCAGCGCCTGCGTCGCGGGGGCATCTCGTCGAGCGCCGCGCGGAGGAGGGATCGCTCGACGTCGAGCTTCTCCGAAAGCGTCGCGCAGGCGTCGCAGGCCGAGACGTGCGACTCGTCGGCGTGCCCGGCGCGCGCATCGATGAGGTCTTCGATCGAGAGGTGGGACGTCATGCGTTCTCCTTCATCAGCTCGCGGAGGCGTGCGAACGCGCGATGGACGCGGATCCGGACCGCATTGACACTGAGGCCCAGCATCTCGGCCAGCTCGCGGTAATCGCGGTCCTCGAGGATGTGCGCCACCAGCGCTTCGCGGAAATCGATGGGCAATGCGTGGAGCGCCCGTTCGAGTCGCAGGCGGTCTTCGCGGTCTGAGAGGATTTCGGCCGGTGAAGCCGCGTGCTCCGGCATGCGCGAAAGTTCCTGCTCGGTTGCGTGACGGACGCCACGGCGGCGCAGCACGTCGCGCGCGCGATTGATGGCGATACGACGGATCCACAGGTCAAGGCGCGTGCCGGGCTCGAAGTCGCCGAGGCGGCCGAACGCTGTCTTGAACGTCTCCTGGCAGACGTCGCGCGCCTCGTCGCGATCCCGCAGAAGTGCGGCGGTGAGCCGGATGAGCGCCGGCTCGTGCGCGCGCACGATATCGTCCCAGGCCGCACGGTCGCCGGCGGAGGCGCGGGCTACCAGCTGCGCGTCTCGTTCAGCCACGTCTGCGGCCATCATGCGAGAGACTAACGCAGCCGGGGGTGGTTCGTTTCAGCGAATTCGGATCACGCCCGCAGGAGCAGGGGCAGCACGCCGTGGGTGCTCCGAAAGCGGACGCCCGTCACGAAGCCGACGCTCGCGCCGTCCACGCCCGACAGGGCGACGACCCAGCGGATTTCGGCCGGGATGCTGACCGAATAACTCGACTCTTCGTGCGTGAAATCCAGGAGGACCGGTTCGCCCGCCGCCAGGCGCTCCGTCAGGATGAGGCGCGCGCCCCCTGTGGAGACGTCGATGAGGGCGTGCGCGACGTTCGCGCGGTCCATGTGCGAAGCGAGCGGCGTGCACAGCACCGCGATGCGGGGACGCTTCATGCGCAGCTCGACGCGGCGCTCCGGGTTGAGGGCGTTCATCGTTAAGGACATATCGTCGGTCCCCGTCTACTTCTACACCGTGTACGTGTTTTCGCGGGCTTCCCTGTGCATCATTTCGACCGAACCGGGGGCCCGGCGTTTCGTTGTTCCTCGTAGAGTGCAACACGTCCGGGGCCGGCTGGTTTTGGTGGTTTTTCTCACGGTTGCCGTGTGGGCGGGCGCGCTCGCGTTTCGATGGCTTGCGTCCGGGGCGGGCGCCGTCGCGGGAACGCTCGGGATGAAGTCGCAGCCGGCGTCGTGGACGCTGCGCGTGCCGAAAGCCGCCACGCACGACGCGCCGCGAATCGATCGCTGGGCGCGTGGGTGCAGCGTGCTGGGCGTCGCGGCGACGCTCGCGATGTTCGCGATGGCTCTCGCCGTGATGCTCCGGTCGGGCCGGCCACCGCTCGTCGCGCTTTCCCGCAGCAAGCCCATCCTTGCGATGACAGCGGCGTGCGTCCCGCTCCTCTATCTTGGGGTGGTCTTCTGCCATCGCAAGCCGTCGCCGAGCCTCCCGGTGCTCGGCTTTCTTGCGGGCGGACTGCTGTTGCTGCCGCTCGGCGCGTATCTTCGCAATCGAGCGCGCCGCGCGGAAGCCGACGACCTTGTGCGCTCGAAGGGGGCGGCGAGGGCTCCGCGCGTGAACACGCGGCTGCCCGTGCGCCGGCGGCCGCTGGCGGCAGTGCAGGTGTAGTCTCTACGATCCAAGCGCCCTCACCAGCGCCTTGCCGAATTCCGCGGCGCTAAGCGGGCCATCCGCGGTGATGAGATGGCCGTCGGCCACGACCCCTTGCGATTTCATCTGCGCGCCTTGCTTCTTCATCTCGTCGAGCACGTCGGGCCAGACGGTCGCCGCCCTCCCCTTGAGAAGCCCGGCTCTCGCCAGCGTGACCGGAGCGATGCAGATCGCCGTGGTCGGCTTCTGCTGGTCGGCGAATTCCTTCGCGAGCTTGTGCGCGATGGGGTCATCCCAATACTCGGACGCCCCCGCGCCCCCGACAAAGACAATGGCATCGAAGTCCGCGCACGTCACATCCTTGAGAAGCACATCCGGCTTCACGACGAGTCCGAGCATCCCGTTCGACGGCTGGAGCTTCGAGCACGCGACCGTCACCTTCACGCCCGCCTTCTCCAGCAGGTCGCGCGGCACCTGGTACTCCTCGTCTCGGAAGTTGCTGCTCGCGATGACGATGACGATCTTCTTCACGGCGGCCTATTTCTGGCTGAACCTGATGAGAGCGAACGCGGCGCCCAGGGCGAGAACGGCCATTCCGACGACGCTGATGCAGCCGCCGCAGTTGAACTGGATGCGATTGCTCAGCTTGATCATCATGTCCCAATCGATGACGTTGTGCAGCCTCCAGATCTCGCCCCAGATGAACTGGAGAAGGTGCCACACGGCGGTGCCGATCAGGAAGCCGGCCGCGATGGGCAGGGCCAGCGACTTCTGCGAACCCGTTGGATCTTCCATGGTCATTCCTCGTTCTCGTTTACTTTGGGATCTTCACACCCTTTTGCTTCGCGAAATGTTCCGCCTGTGCGTAGCCCGCGTCGGCGTGCCGCACCACGCCCATTCCGGGATCGGCGGTCAGCACGAGCTTAAGTTTTTTCGCGGCGAGCGGCGTTCCGTCGGCGCAGACGACCATCCCCGCGTGTATCGAATTGCCGATGCCGACGCCTCCTCCATGGTGCACGCTCACCCACGTCGCGCCGCATGCGGTGTTGAGGAGTGCGTTGAGAATCGGCCAGTCGGCGATCGCGTCCGATCCGTCGCGCATTCCTTCCGTCTCGCGATTCGGGCTCGCCACGCTGCCGCAGTCGAGATGGTCGCGCCCGATCACGATCGGCGCGCGCAGCTTCCCGCTCTTCACCATCTTGTTGAGGAGCAGGCCGAATTCCGCGCGCTCACCGTAGCCGAGCCAGCAGATGCGGGCGGGCAGCCCCTGGAACTTCACGCGCTTCTGCGCGAGTGGGATCCACCGCGCGAGCACTTCGTCCTTGGGGAAGAGCTTGAGCACGGCCTTGTCGGTCTCGTAAATGTCCCTCGGATCGCCGGAAAGGGCCGCCCAGCGGAAGGGGCCGCGCCCCTCGCAGAACATCGGGCGGATGTACTCGGGCACGAAGCCGGGATAGTCGAACGCGTTCTTCACGCCGGCCGTCTTCGCCTGGCCGCGCAGATTATTGCCGTAGTCGAACGTGATCGCGCCCATCTCCTGGAGGCGCAGCATCGCGCGACAGTGCACCGCCATCGATTCGTACGACATGCGGATGTAGGTGTCCGCCTTCACGCGGCGCAGCTCGACGGCCTGCTCGAACGGCAGGCCGGCCGGAACGTACCCGTTGAGCTCGTCATGCGCGCTCGTCTGGTCCGTGAGCAGGTCGGGCACGACCTTGCGCTCGACGAGCTGAGGCAGCACCTCGGCGCAGTTGCCGACGAGTCCCACGCTCACCGCCTCGCGGCGCTCCTTCGCGCGCAGCACGATCTCGAGCGCCTTGTCGAGCGACGCCGCCTTGCGGTCGAGATACCCCTGGGCGATGCGGCGGTCGATGCGGCGTTCGTCGACATCGATGCCGAGAAACGCGCCGCCCCCGAGCGTGGCCGCGAGCGGCTGCGCGCCGCCCATGCCTCCGAGACCCCCCGACACGACGAGTCGCCCCGCAAGATCGCTTTGCCAGTGCTTCTTCGCGGCGGCCATGAACGTCTCGTACGTCCCCTGCAGGATCCCCTGCGTGCCGATGTAGATCCACGAGCCGGCCGTCATCTGGCCGAACATGATCAGGCCCTGCGCCTCGAGCCGGCGGAAGTGCTCCCCCGTGGCCCACGCCGGGACGAGGTTCGAGTTGGCGATCACGACGCGCGGTGCCATTTCGTGCGTGGTGAATACGGCGACGGGCTTGCCGCTCTGGACGACGAGCGTCTCCTCCTTGCCGAGTGACTTGAGCGAACGGACGATCGCGTCGAAGCACGCCCAGTTGCGGGCTGCCTTGCCGCTCCCGCCGTAGATCACGAGATTCTTCCAGTCCTCAGCGACGTCGGGATCCAGGTTGTTCTGGATCATCCGGTACGGCGCCTCGATCTGCCAGTTCCGGCACGTCAGCTTCCTGCCGCGCGGCGCGCGGACCGGCTTGCGCTCGCTGCTGTCGATCTTCAGCGGTTTCGCTTTGAGAAGGTCGATCATTGAAGCTTGCCCGTCCTCTTCTCGACGCGCTCCACGAGCTGTCGATGCGTGTAGAAGTGCGTCGCGGTCTGGATGTCGTTGCGCAGGTAGCGATCGCGCTCGAGGTGCGGGATGCGCTGACGGATGAATTCGTGCGCCGCGTTCACGCCCGTGCCCGGGGCGAGCGGCTTGAGGAAGTCCAGTCCCTGCGCCGCGCACAGCATTTCAATCCCGAGGATGAGACGTACGTTGCGGAGGATGCGGCGGCACTTCCGCACCGCGAGCGGTCCCATGCTGACGTGGTCCTCCTTCGCGCCCCCCGTCGGGATCGACTGCACGCTCGCCGGCGTCGCGTCGACGCGGCATTCGGCGGCCAGCGATGCGGCGAGCACCTGCGTCATCATCAGGCCGGAGTTGAGTCCGCTGTCCTTGACCAGGAATGCTGGCAGATCACTCAGGTCGGGGTTGGTAAGCCGCTCGGTGCGCCGTTCACTGATGTTGGCGAGCGACGCGAGCGCGATCGCAAGCGAATCGGCCACTTGCGCGATGGGCTGCCCGTGAAAGTTTCCGCCCGAAATCACGTCGCCTTCCGGGAAGACGATCGGGTTGTCGGTGACGGAATTGGTTTCCGTGAGGAGCACGGTTCGGGCGAGCACGAACGCGTCGCGCGCGGCGCCGTGCACCTGCGGGATGCACCGCAGCGAGTACGCGTCCTGCACCTTCTTGCAGTCCTTGTGTGACTCCTGGATGGCGCTCTTCGCGAGCAACGTCCGCATGTTTTTTGCCGACGCCCCCTGGCCCGGGTGCGGACGCAACTCGTGGATTCGCGCGTCGAACGGCTTCGCGGATCCCTTCAGCGCCTCGGTCGACATCGCGCCGGCGATGTCCGCGAGCTTGAGAATTTCCTCCATCTCTACGAGGATGCGGCCCAGCGCCGCGCACATGTACTGCGTGCCGTTGATGAGCGACAGCGCCTCCTTCGGCCCGAACTTGAATGGTTCGAGCCCCGCCGCGCGCAGCGCCTCGACGCCCGGGAGGCGCTTCGCCCAGGTGCGGACGTCGCCGCGCGGTTCGCCCGCGGTGTCGTGGCCCGCGACGTACGCCCATCCGTATCCGGACATGACGGCGCCGAGTTCCGCGAGCATCACCAGGTCGCCGCTTGCGCCGCACGATCCGAGCTCCGGTATTTCGGGACAGACGCCGCGGTTGTAGAGTTCGATCAGGTACTTCACGAGTTCGACCGTTACGCCTGAATTGCCTCGCGCGAGCGAATTCGCGCGAAGGGCGATGAGCAGCGCGCTTTCCCCCGTGCGCGACTCGAGTCCCGCGCTGTGGGAGAGGAGCAGGTTCGTCTGGAGCTGGGCGAGATCCTTCGCGTCGATGGGATGGTCGGACAGGCGCCCGAATCCCGTGTTCACGCCGTACATCGTCTCGCCCTTCTTGAGGGCGCGCTCGACGACCGCGCGCGTCTTGCGCATGCGCCCGGCGGCGGCCGACGAGAGCGCGAGTTGCACGCGGCGTCCGTTCGGATAGTCGTGCACGATGTTCCGCACGTCCTCGAAGGTGAGCGATCGCCCGTCGAGGGTGATGGTGGTCATGCGGGAATTGTAGGACCGCGTCCGGTGTTCGTCGCGTTTTCACTGCATGGTGCTGCACGGCCTGGCGTCGGATGCGTGTCGGAAGAGATGGAGCGGGATCGCGTCGCAGCAGGGAGAGTGACAGTGATGAAGAGAACAGCGATCGCGGGAGTTCTGGCGATGGCCCTCGTGGCCGGTGCGGCCGCGCAGGATGCGCAGGACGCCGGATACAGCAAGTCCGCGCCGAAGGTGGCGTGCTGACAGGGCGGCAAGGCCCTTCCTTGGGAAGGATATACGAAGACGGTCAAGTGGACGTATCCGATCGATGACGCAATCGCGCTGGCGAAGAAGGAGCAGAAGCCGCTGCTCGTGCTGCATCTCGTAGGCGACCTGGACAAGGAAGGCGTCTGAGCGGCCGGCCACGTGATGAGAAGCGTGACCTTCTCAAACAAGAACGTCGCGAAGTACGTGAACGAGAATTTCGTCGCTACGTGGATCAACCGCAATACGAAGTTCCACAACTGCGATTTCAACACGGAGAAGTGGATCGCGGAGCACAACGGCGAGGCGTACGCTACGAAGAACTTCTGCACGTTCTTCACGACGCCGGATCTCGACGTGCTGCACTACCTCTCGGGCTACTATGCCCCGAGCTGGTTCATGGCCGAGATGGAGTCGGCTCTCGCGGTGCGCTACGAGGGATTCGACAGGGAATTCAAGCCGGTGACGGGCGGCGGCCCGAAGATGGCCAAGGTGCACGATCTCCGTTGCAAGGAGTTGAAGGCCGCAGATGACAAGATCTCGAAGCTGAAGCCGCCCGGGAAGGCCGACGCCGAGGCCGGATGGCGGTTCCAGTCGAACGTCGCGTCGCTGCACGAGGCGCTCGCGTACCTCCAGGGCGTGCATATCGACGCCTCCAAGGTGCAGAAGTCAGGGAAGCTGATCAAGCTGCACGAGGTGATCAAGGGATACAAGGGCGGCAACGAGTTCACCGAGGAACAGTCGGCGAACGCCACCGAGAGTTGCGACGAAAAGCAGAAATAACGAGTCGTACACATCGCATCGGGCCGGACCACCCCAGTGGTCCGGCCCGTTTGTTTTTCTAGTAAGCTGCTGGCATGCGCGGTCGATACGAGTTGATCGATCACACCGGCGACGTCGGAATTCGCGTCACCGCCGCGACGCTGCCGGAGCTGTTCGAGACCGCCGCGGGCGCGATGTACGACATCCTCGTCGAGGCGCCGGATGTTGCAACGACGCTACAGGAGACGATCGAGCTGGAAGGCGAGACGGACGAGCTTCTGCGTGCGTGGTTGGGGGAACTCCTGTATCGGTTTTCGGTGAACGAAATGATTTTCCGGCGGTTCGATATCCAGCTCGACGGCACCCGGCTGCGGGCGCGAGTCGGCGGCGCTGCAATGGATCGGGAGCGCCACGGGGTGCGCACCGAGCTCAAGGCCGTCACGTATCACGGACTCAGCGTCCGCCGCGAAGGGGACGCGTGGATCGGCGAGGTCATCTTCGACATCTGAGTGCTGAGGAGCCCATGTCCAACGTCCCGCTCGAACGGATCAACGATTACATCTACGAGATCCCGCAGGTCGGCGCGATGCGCGTACCGGGGCGAATCTACGCGAGCGACGCGCTCATGGAGCCCGCGAAGCGCGACGAAGCGGTCGCGCAGGTCATGAACGTCGCCACCCTCCCGGGCATCGTGAAATACTCGCTCGCGATGCCGGACTTCCATTGGGGCTACGGTTTTCCGATCGGAGGCGTGGCGGCCTTCGATCCGCTCGACGGCGGCGTGGTCTCGCCGGGTGGCATCGGCTACGACATCAACTGCGGCGTCCGTATCATGAGGACCGACCTGGTGCTTGAGGACGTCAAGCCGAAGCTCCGCGAGGTCGTCCGCGAAATCTTCCGTACGATCCCCGCCGGCGTCGGCAGCGACGGCGCCATCCGCAAGCCGTCGCGCGAGAAATTTCGAGATCTGCTGACGAAGGGCGCGCGCTGGGCGGTCGAGGAGGGGTTCGGCTCGGCGGAAGACCTGCGCTTCATCGAAGAGGGGGGCGTGCTGCACGGCGCGGACCCCGATGCCGTGAGCGATCGCGCGTACCAGCGCGGCATGCCGCAGATCGGCACCCTCGGGAGCGGCAACCATTTCCTGGAGGTGCAGGTCGTCGATGAGGTCTACAGGCCCGACATCGCCGCGAAGCTCGGACTTGCGCGCAACGGCATTACCCTCGCCATCCACTCCGGCTCGCGCGGGTTCGGGTACCAGGTGTGTGACGATTACATCGGCACGATGATGAAGGCGTCGCGCGCGTACGGCATCGAGCTCCCGGACCGGCAGCTCTGCTGCGCGCCACTCCACTCGCAGGAGGCCGCGCGGTACCTCGGCGCCATGAGCGCCGCCGCGAATTACGCGTTCGTGAATCGGCAGGTGATGATGTGCCTCGCGCGCCGCGCGATGGCGAAGGCGACGGGACGTCCCGAGCAGCAGCTGGGCATGCGGCTCATCTACGACGTCTGCCACAACATCGGCAAGTTCGAGGAGCATGGCGGCCGCCGCGTCTTTGTCCACCGCAAGGGCGCGACGCGCGCGCTCCCGCCGGGTCATCCCCTGGTCCCCGAAGCCTACCGCGAGATCGGCCAGCCTGTGTTCGTTCCCGGCGACATGGGGCGCGCCAGCTTTCTTCTCGTTGGCAACGCGCGGGCGTCGGGCGACACGTTCGCCTCTACCTGTCACGGCGCGGGCCGGCGCCATTCGCGCAGCGCGATGAAGAAGATGATGGCGGGGCAGGATCTTTACAAGACGATGGAGCAGCGGTACGGCGTCGTGGTGATGGGCCATTCGCGCGACGGCGTTGCGGAGGAGATGCCCGAGGCTTATAAAGACGCCTCGGAAGTCGTCAATGTGATGGAGCGCGCCGGCATCAGCGACAAGGTCGTTCGATTGAAACCGTTGGGCTGCGTGAAAGGCTAAGATCTCATCGGATGAAGAAGCTCTTCGCGAAGGGGCTCGTCGCCCTTCTGCCCATGGTGGTGACGATCCTGGTCCTCTGGCTCGTCGGCAGCTTCCTGTACAACAACATCGGCGTCCCGCTGGGCGACGCGATGAAGTGGGCGCTCGTGAAGATGACGGGGCAGCCCCCGGCCGAACTGGAGAGAGAGTCGTGGTTCTTCCGTAGCGGCGCCCCCATCGCGGGTCTCGTCGTCGGGAGCGTCCTTGTCTTCCTTGTCGGCGCGCTGGTCGCCACGTTTTTCGGCAAGAAGTTGATGAGACTCTTCGAGCGGATACTCGAGCGCACGCCCGTCATCGGCGTCGTGTATCCGTACGCAAGACAGTTCGCGGAGTTCTTCTCGCCGGGGGCGTCGAAGCGGGCGCAATTCAAGAACGCGGTCGCCATCCCGTTCCCGCACGCGGGGGTGTACTCGGTGGGGTTCATCACCGGCGAGGGGATGCGCCACCTGAACGAGGCGACGCAAAAATCGATGGTCACCGTCTTCATGCCCCACTCGCCGACCCCTTTCACCGGCGTCGTCTGCTGGGTTCCGCGCGAGGACATCGTCCCCCTGCCGATCACGGTCGACGAGGCGCTGCGCCTGATCATCTCGTGCGGCGTGCTCCTGCCGCAGCACCAGGCGGTCACGCTCGCCGACTTCGCGGCGGCGGCCACCGGCCACGGATTGCCCGAGGTTCAAAAGGTATCTACTCCCCCCCCGGCAGCGGGGTAGACTTCACTACGGATGGGTGGTCCCTCCCCGCAGGGGAAGCTGGTCCTCGTCGCTGAGGACAACAAAAGCACGCGCGATATTGTCGTCCACAACCTGCACGCCGCGGGATTTCGCACCGTGGAGGCGGAGGACGGCGAACAGGCGCTCGCGCTTGCGGGGAGCGAGATCGTCGACCTGATCCTGCTCGACATCATGATGCCGAAAGTCGACGGCTTCACCGTCTGCGCCACGCTTCGGCGGACGATGGCGACATCCCGGGTGCCGATCATCATCGTCTCGGCCAGGAATGAACGCGAAGACGTCGTGCGCGCGGTCGAGAGCGGAGCGAACGATTTCATCGTCAAGCCGTTTACGAAGGACACGCTGCTCGGGAAAATCGGGAAGTTCGTAGGCACGGGGACCTCCCAGCGGCATCGCGAGACGAGATCAGGGGCCGCCGAGAAGCCGGACACGAAATCCGGACAGGCGGCCAAGCCCGAAGGCTAGGCAAGATCCTCCGCCTCGCTCCGCGGGAGGCGCGCCATGAGCGCCTTGAGCCCTTCGAGCGGCGGCTTGCCCGCGTGCAGGATCGAGTCGACCTCGCTGCAGATGGGCACGTCGATCTTGAGTTTCGACGCCAGCTTCGTGACGGCGCGCGCCGTCCACACGCCCTCCGCGACCATCTTCATGTCGTCGAGGATGTCCGCAAGCCGGCGCCCGCGGCCGATCTCCCGACCCACGCGCAGATTGCGCCCGTGCGGCGAGAAGCACGTCGTGATGAGGTCGCCGATCCCGCTGATTCCGAAGAACGTATGCTTGCGCGCGCCGAGGGCCTCGCCAAGCCGCGCCATTTCGACGATGCCTCGCGACAGCAGCGCCGCCTTCGCGTTGTCCCCGAGCTTGAGGCCGTCACAGACGCCGGCCGCGATCGCGATCACGTTTTTGAGCGCCCCGCCGAGTTCGACTCCCGCGGGATCGTTCGACGTGTACACGCGGAAAGTGGAGCCCGACAACAACTTCTGCCAGACGGCCGCGCGCTTCTCCTGCCGGTCGGCGACGACGACCGTCGCCGGCAGACCGCGTCCCACCTCTTCCGCGTGACTGGGACCCGACAATACGCTCACTTTTGCGCGGCCGTAGATCTCGTGGAGGATCTCGCTCGGGCGCAGCAGCGTGCCCTGCTCGATCCCCTTCGCGACCGACAGGATGGGCCGGTCGCCTGCCGTCGTCCTGGTCAAGGTGGTGCGGATGTACTGCGTGGGGATCGCGCACACGTATCCGTCGGCTTTCGGCACGTCCCCGCTGACGATCTCCACCGCATCCGGCAAGCGGACGCCCGCCAGGTACGTCGGATTCTCGCGCGCCGCGCGCATCCGGTCGGCGTGTTCGACGCGGCGCGACCACAGGCTGACGCGCGGGATGCGCGCCGAGGCGACGACGGCGAGCGCCGTACCCCAGCCGCCGGCGCCGAGAATGGCGACGTGTTTCATGAGTCCTTGTCTTTCGAGCCGAAGCGCTTTTCCTCACCGCGCCAGAGGCGGCGGATGTTCTCGCGGTGCCTGTAGATGACTGATGTAACGAGCAGCACCATGAAGATCGTGATGGGCCAGTGCGTCTCCCATCGGTGCGCGAAGTGCTTCCACGTGAAGAACTGCAGCACGGGCAGCGGCGCCGCGCACAGGATGGATGCGAGCGATACGTATCGGAACGCCAGGAAGACGAGGAGGAAAATGCCGAGCGCCACGACGCCCGCGATCCAGTTCATCGCGAAGAGTATCCCGGCTCCCGTCGCAACCCCCTTGCCCCCCTTGAGCTGGAGATACACGGGGAAGAAATGGCCGAGCACCGCGGCGCCGCCGCACGTGACCGCGAGCATCGCGGCCAGGTAGGGTCAGTGGTTGCACGGGTAGTGGTGCGCGACCCAGGGCGCAAGCCAGAAAACCGGCGCGAAGCCCTTCATGAAGTCGAGCGCGAAGATCGGAAAGAACCAGGGGCCGCCGATCGCGCGCGCCGCGTTTGTGGCGCCCATGTTGCCGGAGCCCACCGTGCGCAGATCGATCCCTTTGATCGTCTTCACCGCGAGCCAGCTGAATGGAATCGCGCCGACGAGGTAACACCCCATGATTACGGCGAAGTAGATCAGCTCTTCTTTCATGGTTGGGGCGGCCCGAGGGCGCTGAGCGGTATTTTGATGGCCTCGCCGGCGACGGCGACCGACGTATCGCGGGCCGGGCGAGCCTGTTCCGCGCGATGCCGCAGCTGTCCGCAGGCGGCGGAGATCGCGTCCCCCTTGCGCTTGCGGACCATGATCGGCACGCCGCACGATCCGAGCGCCTGGACGAATCGGTCTATCCGTGCCGTGCTGGGCGCTTGGTAGGGGACTTCTTCGACCTTGTTGAACGGGATGACGTTGACCTTCAACCGGGTCCC
>CAYXVY010000087.1:0-10103 GCA_964468745.1 uncultured Planctomycetales bacterium
TGCACGCGGTGGGGCAGGTCGCGAACTTCAAGACCGCATGCCGGATCCCGGCTCACAAGTGGCCGCACGCACTGAACGCCCACCTTCCGGAAACGATCACCGTCACGGCCGCGGCGGAGGTCCGAGACGACTTCCACTCTCAATTCCAGGCGAAGGAAAAGACCTATCGCTACACGATCCTGAATCGCGACATACCCTCCGCCCTTCGGCGGAACCGCGTGCATCTCATCCGGAAGCCGCTCGACCTCGAAAAGTTGCGCGAAGGCGCGACGCATCTCGTAGGCACCCACGACTTCCGGGCGTTCGGAAGCGATATGTCCAAGAAGGAGAGGACAACCCGCACGCTCCACGCTGTCACCGTGGAGGCCGTCGGCGATGAAATCCGTCTCGACTTCACCGGCGACGGTTTTCTCTACAACCAGGTCAGGGCGATGGTTGGCACGCTGCTGGACGTCGGATTCGGAAAGCAGCCCCCTTCGTGGATTCGCACCGTGATCGACGGGCGCGACCGCACGAAAGCCGGAGCCAACGTGCCCGCGGCGGGGCTCTGTCTCATGCGCGTGGCATATGACGAGTCGGCCCGACCTGCGATGACGCGTCGTGGCGTAGAATAGTCGTCGTGGACGATCGGGAGTTCGGTGACGCCCTCATTGCGGCAGGCCTGCTGAACGCGGATGAGGTCAGCAAGGCGATCGAGGACAAGGTACGGGCGCAGGTCGGCGCGCGACTGCCCGTTTTCCTCTGGGATCTGCTGATCGAGAAGGGCTTCATCACGCGCTCACAAGTCGACGAGGTGCTCGCGTCTCTGCAACGCCGACGCCGCTGGTGCACTGCCTGCGCGATGGGCGTCGTCGCGCCGCGCATCACGGCGGACGGCGAACGGTGCGGCCGTTGCGGCGGTCCCGTCGGCTGGCGTATCGCGCGCCAAGAGGACGAGGCAAGGTGGAGCGAGGAGACACAGATTCTCATGGACGGCGCCCCGCGCAAAGTCCAGAGCGCGGGTCGCGACCCCGCCTCGATATTCGGCAAGTACGTGCTGGTGGAGGAGGCGGGGCGCGGGGGCGGCGGCGTCGTCTACAAGGCGTGGGACCTGTTTCTCAGCCAGCATGTGGCTTTGAAGTTCATCCATGAAGGCCCGACCGGAGACAAGCTTCGCCGCACGGACCAGATCAAGGATCTGATCCAGGAGGCGCGCAACGCCATCCGGCTCCGCCACCCGAACATTGTCCCCGTGCTCGACGCGGGACGAGTCGGGACCGAGTTTTACATCTGCATGGAGTACATCGAGGGGACGACGCTCAGCGATCGTCACCATGCGGCGCGTGCGCAGGGAGCCATCTCAGCGCTTCACGCAGATGCGCCGGGCACGCTGGCGATCCTGCGAGACGTGGCGCTCGCGGCGCATTACGCGCACACACTGCCTCGCCCCATCGTCCACTGCGATCTCAAACCGGCGAATATTCTCATCGACCGCACCGGGCAGCCGTTCATCGTGGATTTCGGTCTCGCACAGCAGGTGCTCACCGCTCCCGCCCCGGAGGAGCACATGCTTCAGCGCGGCACACCCGCGTACATGGCCCCGGAGCAAGTGGTCAGCGAGGGCCACAAGATTGGCCCGCTCACCGACGTGTACGCGCTGGGCGCCATCCTCTACGAGCAGATCACCGGGCATCCGCCCTTCATGGGCAGCGTCTTCGACGTCCTTTTCTCGGCTGCGAACGAGCCCCCTCCCGCCATCGCCGCGCCCGAGCGCTTCGCCCCCATCGTACCCCTGGTAATGAAATGCCTCGCTAAGAGCTCGTCAGCGAGACCCGAGTCCGCCAAGGTGGTCGCGGACGAACTCGAGTCTGTCGCGCGGACGCTGCGCGCCGATCAAGAGAAGGCCGCCCGGTAGTCGATAAGGTCCATGATGATTGAGTCGACGTACAGGGCGTCTCGAACCGCGCGACTCCTCGGAAATCCAAACGTGTACGCGCTCGTCGAGCACATGCTCAAATTGGGCCGCGTCACCCCGACGCTGCTTGCTCGCCACGTGAAGCGCAATCTCACGACCGTGTCCAACTATCTGAAGTCGCTCAAGCTCGCCGAGGTTGTCCGCTTCGAATCCGACGGATATCACAATTGGTACCGCGTGAAGTACCCGCCCGCCGTGCGGACCATCATGCGTTCGCTGCGCTCGTTCGCGCGACTCTCTGCAGCCGGAGTTCGCGCCAGCAGCTGATCAGCGATTACAATCGCGTCGTGCGCATCTGTCATGTCATCACGCGACTGATCGTCGGCGGGGCGCAGGAGAACACCCTTCTCACGTGCCGCGGGCTGGTGCAACGCGGTCACGACGTGACGCTGATCGCCGGGACGCAGACGGGGCCGGAGGGCAGTCTCCATGAGGCCGCGCTCGCCACGGGCGCACGACTCGTGCTCCACCCGCACCTGCGCAGGGAGATCGCACCGATCAGCGATCTGCTGGAAGTGGGGATCCTCGCGGAGCGTCTGCGCGCAGATCGGCCGCAGATCGTCCACACGCACTCCAGCAAGGCGGGGATCATCGGCCGCCTCGCAGCGCGCCTCGCGGGCGTACCCGTCGTCGTCCACACCAATCACGGCCTTCCGTTCCACGAGAGCCAGCCGGCGGTCGTACGGGCGACCTGGAGGTCGATGGAACAGGCGGCATCGAGGATCACCGATCGTATCCTGTGCGTAGGCCGCGACATGGTGACGCAATCGATCGCCGCACACCTGGGCCCGCCCCGGCTTTTTTCCGTGATCCGCAGCGGCATTGATGTTGACCTCTTTTTCGACGGCGAGGAGGCCGGTCGCGCGCTTCGCCGGGAGTTCGGCATTCCGGAGAGCGTCCCCGTCGTGGGAACGGTCGGCCGGCTGTCCGCTCAGAAGGGCCCCGAGCATTTCCTGGAGGCAATCGCGCGGCTTTCTGCCCGCCTCCCGGAGGCGCGCTTTCTCTGGGTGGGGGATGGCCCGCTCCGTCCTGCAATGGAGCGCGCCGCAGCCGAGAAGGGCGTGCGCGTTTCCTTCACGGGTCTTGTCGCTCCCGACCGCGTTCCCGCCTGTCTGGCAGCCATGGACGTCGTTCTCATCACCTCGCTCTGGGAAGGCCTGCCCCGGGTCGCCGTACAAGCCGCGCTCGCGGCGCGCCCGGTCGTCGCCTTTGACGCCCCCGGTGTGCGCGAGGTGGTCCTTCCAGGCGTCAGCGGGGACGTGGTCGCGCGCGGCGATGCCGCCGAGCTTGCCGCCGGGGCAGAGAGGATCCTCCGTCTGCCGGATCGCGGACGCATGCTGGGACTGGAGGGCCGCCGCCGCTTCGCCGATGAATTCAGATGGGAGAAGATGGTGGATGATATCGATCAAGTGTACGCGGCGCTCGTTTCGCGTCCGAAACGCGGTGCTATAATGGGTGCTGCATGGCCGTAGCGTTGATCTCCGACATTCACTCGAACACCGAGGCGCTCGGGCCCGTGCTCAAGGACATCGAGGCCCAAGGCGTAAAGGAAATCGTATGCCTCGGCGACCTCGTGGGATACGGCCCGAATCCCGCCGAGATCGTCGATCTGGCGATGTCGTGGAAGATCGTCCTGATGGGCAACCACGACGAGGCGGTTGTGAAGGAGGCGTACGGCTTCAATCCGGTCGCCAAGGCGGCCGTCGCCTGGACCCGCGAGCAGCTGAAGCCCGGCTTCTTCTCCGGCAAGGCGAAGAAGGACCGCTGGCATTTTCTCTCCAACCTGCCGCTGACGCACAAGACGGATGGCGTCCTCTATGTCCACGGATCGCCGCGCGACCCGACGATGGAGTACATCCTGCGGTCCGACTGCGTCGACCTGACCGGCGGCGTCCCCGAGAAAGTGCGCGATATTTTCGGTCGCGTCGATCGGCTTTGCTTCGTCGGCCACACGCACGACCCGGGAGTCATCACGGAGGAGTCGCAGTTCATCTCGCCCAAGGAGTGCAATCACGAGTACCCGTTCGCCGCGGGCAAGAAGTATATCGTGAACATCGGATCGGTCGGGCAGCCGCGAGACGGCGACGTGCGCTCGTGCTATGCCATCTACAAGACGGCCGAGGAATCGCCTCCGGCAGGTATGGTGCGCTGGCGCCGGATCGAATACGATTACAACGCGACGATGAAGAAGATCTTCGGCACGCCGCAACTCGACCCGAGGGCGGGCGAGCGCCTGGCCTTGGGGAGGTGACGAGACGCGCGTCGGCAGTTCGGGTGGTATCCGGGGAAGACTGCGATTGGGGAGAATAGAGATGAAGATCACCGTCACCGGCAGACACATCAAGCTCACGGACGTGTTGCGCGACTACGCGCTGGAGAAGGCGGAGCGAGTTACACGCCACTTCCAGAATATCCAGCGCATGGAGATGATCTTCAATCCCGAGCGCGACAAGGGTTACTCCGCGGAACTTATCGTGCACGCCCCGCGAGGATCGGTCCTCGTGGTGCACGCCACGGCGGCCACCGCGACGGCGGCCGTCGACATCGCGATCGAGAAGATGGAGCGGCATATTTCCAAGCTCAAGGACAAGCTGGGCAGGAAACCGACGAACAAGGACCTGGCGCGTAAGTCCGTCCGCACGACCGCGGACGACGCGGCAGGGGAGGATTCAGGGGAAATCTGGTGGTAAGGGACTGAGAACCAAGCATGAAACTCATCGACATCATTTCGAAGAAGGCGATCATTCCGGCGCTGAAGTCGAAGGACAGGGCGGGCGTCATCCAGGAGATGGCGACGATCATGAAGAAGGCCTATCCGGCGGAGAAGCTCTCCGCGGCCGATCTCGCCAAGGCGATCCTCGATCGGGAGGACGTGGGCAGCACAGGGATTCACGGCGGCGTGGCCATCCCCCACGCCCACATCAAGAGCCTCAAGGACGTCTGCGGGGCGTTCGGCCGCGCCACCCATCCGATCCATTTCAAGTCTGTGGACGGCGAGCCGACGTTTCTGTTCTTCCTGATCGCGGCGCCCTTGGCACGCAACGACGCCTACCTGCAGGCGCTTCACAAAATCTCCGCGGCCATCAAGGGACAGCACTTCTGCAAGTTCCTGCGCGCCGCGAAGACCGTCGCGGACATCGAGGACATTTTCCGTGACGCGGAGGAGCCCGCCAAGGTCTGACCATGGCGGAGCGTCGCGTCACAATTCTGAACGAGAAGGGGCTTCACGTCCGCCCTGCGACGGCGTTCGCTCAAGCCTCGGCGAAGTTCCGTTGCCACATCACGGTCGTCAGGGACGGGATCGCGGTAAACGCGAAAATGGCCATGCAACTGCTGATGCTCGCGGCCGAGCCGGGCGCGACCGTCACCATCAGGGCGGAGGGAGAAGACGCCGACCAGGCTGTCGAGGCCCTTGCCAAGCTCGTGGCTGACCGATTCGGCATGAGGGACGATTAAGGCCATGGAAATCCGCCGCGGCATTCCGGTCAGCGCGGGATACGCCATCGGCCCGGCTCACGTGCTCGGCGCCGAGGAATTCACCATCGAGCGTCGCGAGATCAGCGCCGCCGAGATCGCGGGCGAAGTCGACCGGCTGCGAAAGGCGAAGACCGCCGCCGTCGACCTCTGGCGCAAGCAAGTCGCCCAAATGCCAAAACGCATCGCTGCCGTCGCCGGCACGATCATCGAGGGCCACATCGCGCTCCTCGGCGATGAGTCCCTTCACAAGGAGATCGAGGACGATATCCGGCGCAACCTGCACAGCGCCGAATTCGCGGTCGCACGCACGCTCCGATTGAAGATGAAGTTGCTTCCGGAGACCCCGTTCGGCCAGAGATTCATCGAGGACTTCCGTGCGATCGAGAGCGCCCTGCTCAAGCAGCTGACCGGCGAACGCCGCGATGACGGGACCAAGCTCCGCGCGAAGGCGGTCATCGTCGCGCACACGCTGACCCCGTCGCAAACCGCGCTGCTCGACCGCACGAACGTCCTCGGCATGGTTACGGAAACCGGCGGTCGCACGTCGCACACCGCGATCGTCGCCAGCTCGCTTGGAATTCCGGCGGCCGTCGGTGTAACCGGAATCACCGGCGACATCACGTCCGGAGACGTCGTCATCCTCGACGGCAACACCGGCACGCTCATCATCAATCCTGACGAAGCGACGCTGAAGCGCTACCAGGCGATGGAGCGCAATTACACGGCCGCCGACCAGAAGCTGGTCAAGGAACTCCGCGACCTGCCCGCGATAACGAAGGACAACTTGCGGATCGCGATCTACGCCAACATCGAGACGCCCGAGGACATCACGCCCGCGCTGCAGCATGGCGCCGAGGGCATCGGGCTTTACCGCACGGAGTTCCTCTACCAGAAGACGGTGCCGACGGAGCGCGAGCACCTCGATGCGTACAAGCGTGCCGTTTCGTTGCTCGGCAAACGCCCTCTCGTCATCCGAACACTCGATCTGGGCGCCGACAAAATGCCCCTCGAAGGATTCCCGCGCGAGGAAAACCCCTTCCTCGGGACACGCGCCGTGCGTCTCTGTTTCGAACGGCCCGATATTTTTCGCGCCCAGCTGCGCGCGATTCTCAAGATCGCGCCGCTCGGAAACGTCAGCGCGATGATTCCAATGATCTCGAGCATCGACGAGATCCAGAGGGTTCGCGAGCTGCTCGCGCAGGTCCGCGTCGAACTGGCCCGCGAAGGCGAGACGTCCAATGGCAGGCTCCGGCTCGGCATCATGGTGGAAGTTCCGTCGGTGGCGATTATTGCCGACCAGATTGCGCCGCACGTCGACTTCTTCAGCATCGGCACGAACGATCTCATCGCCTACACGATAGCCGTCGACCGCACCAACGAGCGGGTCGCTGCTCTTTACCAGCCGACGCATCCGGCGATCCTGCGCCTGATCCAGACGGTCATCAACGCGGGCACCCTGCATAATCGGGAAGTTTCCGTCTGCGGCGAGATGTCGAGCGATCCCGTCTACACGCTGTTGCTGCTGGGCTTGGGCCTTCGCACGTTCAGCGTCGTCCCCCCGAAGATCCCCGAGATCAAGAAGCTCATCCGGTCGGTGACCCTCAAGGAGGCCAAGGAAATCGCCACGAAGGCCGTGGCGCTGCAAGATGCCCGCAAGACCAAGGACTTCCTCCTGACAGAAACGCGCAAGATCCTGCCGGACGTGGTGTAGATTCGATTAAGCGACCGGTTGCACGGTTTGCTGCAACGCCGGGGTCATTACATGCGTTAAGTAGAGTGACGCTTGCTTTGGCGGCGTCTGATGATAAAGTTGAGAGCGGAGCGGACGAGCGGGATCTGGATTGATCTTGTTCGTCTTTTTCTATTGGTGGGGAGGTTGACCATGCGCGTCCGGGTCATCGCCACGCTGCTCGCCGTCGCCTTCGCAGGCGTCGCCGCGCAAGCCCAGGACCTGGTCCGTCTTAAGAGCGGGAAGTACCTCTGCGGGACCGTTACCGTCGACGAGACGAGGGACGGCTGCACCGTATCAATGTGGGATACGGGCGGCGTCGTCTTCGTCAAGTGGACACAGATCCCGGATTCCGAGAAGACGCGACTGCTCAGCAAGGGCGCCGCGTCCGCGCCCGCCGCCAGCATCGGCGACGTGCTAGACGGCCTGCGGGTGATCACGGCCAACCGCGAAGTCGTCGGCGTTCTGATCACCGAGAATGATCAGACCGTCTCCATCAAGACCGCCTCGTCCGCACAGCCGACGGTCGTTCCCAAGGGGGCGATCCTCGCGCGCGAGACGATGAAGATCCAGGAGACCGAGGCCTACAGCCCCGAGGAGATGGTCGCCAAGCGCGCGGCCGGCGACCTGAGCCCCGCCAAGTGCTTTGAGGTCGGCGACTTCGCACGGGCGCTGAAGCTCTACGCGAAGGCCAAGGAGTTCTACCTCAAGGCGGCCGAAGCGGACGCCACGCGGAAGGACGAAGCCACCAAGCTGTGCGCGCAGGTCGACCTGCTCATCCGCGAGGCGGACGCCGAGAAGGCGCTGGCCGCCATCCGCAAACTCCAGGAGGAGACGAAGTACGTCGAGGCCATCGAAGCCGCGAACAAGTTCTTCGGCGATTTCGCGGATACGGAGCTCGCCAAGGCGAACAAGGACCTCGTAAAGATCCTCGACAAGGAGCGCAAGGAGTTCGAAGCGAACCGCGACAAGATCCTCGCGACGCGCGTCCCCGAGCTCTGGCGCAGCGTGCGGTCAACCCTGTGGTCGAAATACGCCGACCGCAAGTTCAAGTTCGGCGAAGCCCGCGGCGCGGTCGACCGGCTCGACGAGGAGATCACGGCCGAACTCGTGAAAAAGATCAACTGCACGCGCGACGAGGCGGAGAAGTTCTGGAAGGGACGCGAGCAGAAGCCGATGACGGTCGCCATGGGCTCCGGCACCTGGTGCTACAAGGGCGGCCAGGACGGCGGCATGGACTACACCGGCACGGGGATGGAAGGCAGCAAGGATGACCCCGTCGACGACTTCGTGAAGCGTTTCGGCGGCAACAAGAAGGGCGGCGACAAGAAGCAGCCCGAGCTTGGAAAGAAGCTCCAGACGAGCGAAGAGTGGTGGTCGGGCGCGTCCACGTCGGATCGCCTCCGCTGGATCCAGTGCTACTACGCGCTGAATTCGGCCTACGTGACCAAGGTCAAGGAAGAGGAGCGCGACTGCCAGCATTGCAAGGGTGTGGGCACGCTCAAGGCGGTCCGCGGCACGAAAGTGGTCGATGTGGTCTGCCCCCGTTGCCACACGGTGAAGAAGGATCTGTCGGTTACCTTCTGGTAGGCAGCGACTTAGCGTTCAACGAGAGCCCCCGGGCAACCGGGGGCTCTTTTATTTTAAGCGCAGTTTCATGTAGGGGTCCCGCACGAATGCGGATTCGTGTGGCACCGATGCTGAACCGTCCAAACGACGTACTGAACGGTCCCAAGCACGTACTGAACCGTCAAAGCGATAAATCGAGGCCTCCAGGGGGTGCTTGCTCGATGCGCTTCTCTCTGTGCTGTGACGGCGACGTTGTTTTATGATCTCTGACTTCTCATGCTCCGCGACGACATCGACATTGCCCGGCTAGCCATCGAACGGGGGTACGTTACCAGCGAGCAGCTTCGCGAGGTGATGTCCGCCACCGGGGCCGACACGCAGACCACGGTCGGACGCAAGTCCCCTGTGCCCGTCGGTACGATGCTCGTCGAGCGCGGGTTCTTGAAGCCGGAGCAGCTCGGCGAGCTCATCGATGCGATCAAGGGGCCCGCGCCCGTCGCCGAGGAGCCGCCTCCACCGACCGCGCCCGAGGGTGCGCCCACGGGAGGCTCCCAATCGTTCGGCAAATTCATGATCGTCAACCGGCTGGGCGAAGGGCGCTCAGGGACTTTGTACAGGGCATGGCAGAAGAACTTGCGGCGCTGGGTCACGATCCGCATCCCGCAGACGGGATCCCTGGCCGAACGCGCGCTCTTCCTCGAGGCGGCGCAACGCGCGGCGATGCTCGAGCATGCGAATATTCTCCGCACGTTCGAGGTCGGACTGAATGAACAGACCCCGTTCATGGCGATGGAGTTTCTCAAGGGCCGTACGCTCGACGCGATGAAGGACGTGCCGCCGCGCCGCATGATCGAGATCCTGGTCGACGTAGCGACATCTGTGCAATTCGCGCACGATCGAGGCATCTTCCACGGCGACCTCAAACCGTCCAGCATCATGCTTGCCGAGACGGGCGATCGCGCCACGCCCGAACGCGTCGTGGTGCTCGACTTCGCGATCCCGGCCACGGGCGCGACCGGATACACGCCTCCCGAGATGGCGACCGGCTCCCCGGCGCCCACCGTAACGGCGGACATCTACTCGCTCGGCGCCACGCTGTACTTCGCAGTTACGCGCCAGCCGCCGTACAGCGGAATCGCCTCCATCGACCTCGCCGCCCAGATCATCCAGGGTGATCCGGTCTGGCCTCGCGCACGCGATGCGTCCGTCCCTGAGGATCTCGACCAGGTCGTGCGGCGGGCGATGGCGAGGGCTCCCGCCTCCCGCCCGCAAAGCGCCGGCGAATTTGCCACGTTGCTGCGAACGCACCTGCGCCGCGGCGGCTCTCCTGCGACATCGCGCAAGCGAATCGCGCGGGCGGTCACCCTCGCCGAG
>CAYXVY010000088.1:0-19351 GCA_964468745.1 uncultured Planctomycetales bacterium
CGCAGCGCTCCAGCGCGGCGAGGATCAACCGGTCCTCCGCCTCCGAGAGCGGGAGGGCGTCGAACGAATCCACGCCCGCTACCGCTCCCTCCAGGCACGGCGCGACGGTGGATTCGACGATCTCCTCCCCCGGCGTGAGCACGACCGCGCGTTCGACGATATTCGCCAGTTCGCGCACGTTTCCGGGCCACGAATAGGCGGTCAACCGTTCCATCGCGGCCGCTGCGAAGTGCTTTTTCGCCCGGCATCGCGCGAGGAAATGCGCGGCCAGCACGGGAATCTCCTCGCGCCGTTCGCGCAGCGGAGGCATCCGGACCGGCAGCACGTTCAGCCGGTAGAAGAGGTCTTCACGAAAGCGACCCGCCAACGCTTCGGCTCGCAAATCGCGGTTGGTCGTCGCGATGACGCGAACGTCGCATCGCCGAGTCACGCTCGATCCGACGCGTTCGAAAGCCCGCTCCTGAAGCACGCGCAGCAGCTTTGCCTGAAGCGAAAGGTCGATCTCGCTCACTTCATCGAGCAGCAGAGTCCCACCCTCCGCAAGTTCGAAGCGCCCGCGCCTCATCTGGTCCGCTCCCGTGAAGGCCCCCTTCTCGTGCCCGAAGAGCTCGCTTTCAAGCAGCCCCGCGGACAGCGCGGCGCTGTTGACCGCGAGGAATGGCCCGGCCGCGCGCTTCGAAAGCGAGTGCAGCGTCCGGGCGGCGACCTCCTTGCCCGTGCCCGTCTCGCCCGCGATCAGCACCGTGGCCTCGGACGCCGCAACGAGGCGGATCGTCTCGTGCACAGATTTCAAGGCGCGGCTGCCGTCCCAGACGTACGCAACATCGCGCTCGGCCAGTTGCGCCTTCAGGATCGCGTTCTCCGACGACAGCGCGCGATGCTGCACCGCGCGGGCGACGACTGACTCGAGCTCGTCGAGGTCCACCGGCTTCGTCAGGAAATCGTACGCCCCCGCCTTCATCGCGAGCACGGCGTCGCGCACGCCGCCATGCGCCGTGATCATCAGAACCGGCACGTCGGGCGCAACCCGCTTCGCCGCCTCCAGCACCTGCTGTCCGGTCATCTGCGGCATGCGGAGATCGGTAAGCAGAACATGAAAGGACTCCGCCGCGAGGCGGTCGATCGCCTCGCGCGGCTCGCCCGACGCAACAACGTCGTGCCCCGCACGGCGCAGCGCCTTCGTCAGCGCGTCGCGCATGATCGCCTCGTCGTCGATAACCAGAATCCTGCTCATAGCGGCAGCTGAATCACGAATTCGGCGCCATGCGGCTTCACATTCGATGCGGAAATCGTGCCCCCGTGCGACTCCACGATCTTGCGCGCGATCGCAAGGCCGAGTCCGGTGCCCTGAGGCTTCGAAGTGACGAACGGCGTGAACAGCCGCGGAAGGACTTCGCCTGGAATACCGGGGCCTGTGTCATGAAAGACGATGCGCGCGCGATCCCCGGCACGGGCCGTTTCGAGCAGCAGCGAACCGCCGTCGAGCGCCTGCCCGACGTTGACGGCCAGATTGAGGAACACCCGCTTGAGCATGTCGATGTCGCATCCGATCGGGCGTTTGAGCGTGTATCGACGGACCACGCGGATGTGGTCCTCGATAGCCGCGAGCGCGATCGCCTCGTCGAGCGCCGGCTCCAGCTCGTTCGGCAGACGGATCGGCTCCGCATCGCGCCCGTAGGTCAGCATGTCCTCGACCAGCCGGTTGAGATCGACCGCGGCCGCGAGGATACGATCGCACGTTTCACGCGAACCGGCATCGGCCTGGTCGCGCTTCAGCATTTCTGCGTAGAGCTGGATGCCGCCCAGCGGATTGCGGATCTCGTGCGCGAGCTGAGTTGCGCATTCTCCAAGGACGGCGAGCCGCGAGCGGTGCGCCAGGGCCCGCTCCTTCTCGGCGAGTTGCGCCTGCAGCGACGCGATTCTCTGGTACGACTCGCCCAAGCGGCCGGTCGCCTGATCGAGCACGTCCATCAGGCGCTTCACTTCAACGGGGTCGATTGCGGTCTGCATCTAGTCTCCTCCGACTCCCATGGGCTCGCTCATGACAGGCTCCCGTAGACATCGCCCACGCGATTGGGGGACGGCACAGGGATGAACTTGTCCATGAGCCGCGCCAGCACGTCTCGCGCGGCATCGATCGACCGGCCCGCACGATTTGCCGTCACTGCGTCGAGCGTGCGTGCGACTTCCGGCCACCGTCGGCGGACGGACAGAATGCGGATATCGATTCCCGCCACCTGCCGTAGCAGTTCCTGCAGGCGCGTGACGTCGCTTGTCGCCAGCATCTCGCGATACAGATCCGTCTGGCGGTCGAGATCGCGAAGGAAGTCGTCGATCACGGCAGCTCCCTCCGCAGGTTCTCGAGCGACAGGAAGGCGATCGATCCCGCCTCCGCGCGACGCTCCTGGTAGATCGCCCGCGCACGCTCGAAATCCTTGCGCGCCACCTCGGGCTCGTTGAGCCGGATCGATGCCCGGGCGTGACCACAGAGCGCCACGATTTTCCACGCCGGCTGCCGGATACGCAGCGACGCCTCGCTGTACAGGACCTGGGCGTCGCGCGCGAGGCCGAGTCCGAGATACGCGTCGCCCATGATGAGCACGGTCATCTCGACGGTCTCGACGTCGGAAGGTTCCGCGCCTCCGTCGAGGTCGGCATGTGCGGCCACCAGGAGCTCGCGCGCGAGGAGGAACTTCCCCTCGGACATCACAAGCACCGCGAGCTGGGCCCGGGCGAATGCGACCTCGTTCCGCGGTGCGCCGCGATCCGGTGGGGCATAGCGCTGGATGAACTCCTCCAGCGCTGCGCGCGCCTGCGGCCTGTCGTCATGTCGAAGATGAATGCGCGCCTTCAGGAAGAGCGCCCGTCGCCACGCCTCGGATGTGGGCGCGTCGGCAAGCGCGGGCCACTCGAAGAACCGGTTCAGCTCCGTCAGCGTCGCGGGGTCGCCGATCGTCGACTTCAACCTCGCGCGCTCGACGAGGGCCGACGGCACCAGCGGATCCCCCGCCGGGACCGCGGCGATGTAGTCGTCCAGACGGTCCAAGGCGCGCTGCACCAGGCCTGCGCGGCCCAGCGCGATTCCTTCCCAGTAGGCGGCATCGCGCTCCGGCAGCATGTGAAAGATGTCGGCCGCCTTGATCGCGTTTCCAGCGGCGAGCCATTCCTGCGCGCAGCGCCGGAGAGCCCAGGCGTCTCCCAATTTCGCGAGCCTCGAGAAGAGTTCGGCGGCTGTGCAGCGCATCTCGCGCGCTTCCTGCGTGCGATCGCGAGCTTCGAGGACGGAAGCGGATTGCACAGCCGCCTCGGCGGCGTCCGCAAGCGCTCCTGCGTCGTCGGGGAACGTGTCGTGCCAGCGCGCCAGCACCACGGCGCCGCCGCGCCGCCACTCGGGTTCGTCGGATCGCTTCACGGCCTCGCGCAATTCCTGCTTGAGCACCGGAACCTCGATCCCGGCGTGGACCACGATCCATCCGGAGCGCAAGAGCGGAACGGCCTCGACAACGTGAAGCCAGCCCGCAGGGTCGCTCCGCGCGAGCAGGATGCGGCCGATGACGAGGTGTCCGAGCGGCGCAAGTGGCGAGACCCCGCGCGCGAGCACTGTGCCCGATTCTTCCGCGTCACCGTCGCTCATGAGTCGCTTCGACTCCGCCTCGAACCAGAGACCCGCCTCTCCGGAATCGCGGGCCGCCGCGATGGCCTCGCGATGGCGTCCTGCGAGAAAGAGCTGGCGCGCGCGAATCAGCGACGGCACGCCGCGCAGTCCTTCGATCGCCTGCAGCGCCGTCGGGGCGGACGCGATCTCGCTGCGAAGACGCGCGTGAATCTGTGCCGGCGATTCACCCGCGATTGCCGAGAGCTCTGCGAGATCCATGCGCATGCGTCCGGCATCCAACGCGCCCGAGGCCTCGATGTCAGCCGCGACGTCAACCCGAGAAGGCGCAGGCTGCGCGCCGATGAGCAAGAGTCGCAGGCGGGCACGCGCTCGCACGTCGAGAAGGCGCGGATGGAAGCGCGCCGGTGCCTGCTGCAACGTGGCGGAGACCAGCGACTCCGCTGAACGCGGATCAGACTCGACGAGCGCCTCCGCGCGCTGCGCTGCCCGAGGCACGTCGGGCCCGTCGAGAGGGCCGTCGCGCCGGCGTTCCCAGAGGAGCGGATAGACCGTCAGCAGCGCCACGATGACGAGGCACCAGCGCCAATGGCGGAGCATCCGCCGGGCGTACTCCATTCCTGTTTCCCCTCACTACTCTCCGACGCGCCACGCCTCTCCACGCCGCGCGCCCGAACGACGACCTAGCCTTCGCCTGCTTCCTTTCCAAGCGTTTCGATGACCTCGCGAAGCGTGCGGTGACGCATCAGCATCTTGATCTTCTCAAGGCGCTCGAAGACTCCCTCGCCGTACAGGCGGTGGCCCGATTCGGTCCGCTCCGCCTCGCGGATGAGACCCATCATCGTGTAATTGTGGATCGTCTGCCGCGATAGTCCCGTGTACTTCATGATTTCGCCGATCTTGTAGAGCTTCTTGGGTCCCATCGAACCTCCAACGACGAATTATAGCCCGCCATCCCACCGCGGCAAGGCGTATACACTATAATTTATAAAGTATAAATTACAGAACGTCAAGAGCGGCGGTCAATCTCCGAACGCCGTCCCCACCGACCGCGCCATCCCGATGAGCTCGTGCCCTCGCGGCACGTGCTTCACTTTGCCCGCGATCCGCGACAGCGCCACGTCCGTCACGCGATCGCGCCGAATCGCCACCATCCGGTTCCACCGACGGCCCACCACACGATCGACCGCTGCCGACCCCAGCCGCGACGCGAGGATGCGGTCGGCGGCCGACGGCGATCCGCCGCGCTGCAGGTGACCGAGTACCACGGCACGCGACTCGATACCGGTGTCCTTCTCGATCTGCCGGCCGATTTCCGCGGCGGAGCCGACCCCCTCGGCGACGACGATGATCGAGTAGCGGCGGTGCTGATGCCTCCGGCGGATCGCCTCCGTTACTGCGGCCGGTCGATACGGAAGCTCCGGAATCAGAATCACATCCGCCCCGCCGGCGACGCCGGCGTAGAGCGCGATCCAGCCCACCGATCGCCCCATCACTTCGACAAGCATCACGCGCCCATGCGCATCCGCCGTCGAGTGGAGCGCATCGACCGCTTCGGTCGCCACGCGCACGGCGCTGTCGAAGCCGAACGTGACGTCGGTGCCATCGACGTCGTTGTCGATCGTTTTCGGCACGCCGATGATGCGCAACCCCTTCCGCGTCAGGCGATGCGAGATGCGCATCGTGCCGTCGCCCCCCAGCACAACGATCCCGTCGAGCTTCAACGAGCGATAATTCGCCGCGATGCGATCGGACACGTCTCCGCGGAGCGGATGCGCGAAGGGATCGCTTCTGTTCGTCGTGCCGAGAATCGTGCCGCCACGCGTGAGGATGCCGGAGACGTCGTCGAATGTGAGGCGCCGCCAGCGCCGTTCGACGAGACCTTCGAAGCTGTCGTGGATCCCGATCATCTCGACGCTCATCGTGTGGATCGCCTTCTTGACTACGGCGCGAATCACGGCGTTGAGGCCCGGGCAGTCCCCTCCGCCGGTAAGGATGCCGATGCGTCGCTTCATGGAGTGAGGATTGTCTCAATATTCGTTGCCGTCGCAATCAATCGGTGTATCGTTCGAGCATGCCCGTTCTCATCGCCCTGCTGCTCTTGGCGCAAGCAGACGACGTCGACACGGCGATGCGCGACTTCAAGGGCCGGCAGGAAAGGGTCCGCTCCGCCGAGGAGATGCGGGCCTTGGCGGGCGAAACGCTCGCGCGACTCGACCGCCTGGCTGCAGGGAAAGAAGCCGGCCGCGCCCTGTTCCATGCCGCGGAGATGTGCCTGCTGGGGGACGACGTGCCCGCGGCCGCGAAGAGATTTACCGGCGCGCTCGAGAAAACGCTCGGCCCCGATCAGCAGGCTACGGCGCGGTACCTCCTCGGCGAGCTTGCGCTTCACGAGGGGGACTGGGAGGGCTCACGCCGGCACTTCGAGTCGTTCCTCAAGAGCCACGTTGGCGATCCCCGAAGTCTCGGCGCGCGCATCCAGATCGAGAGCACGCACGCGATCGAGGGCCGAACGGACGCGGCGATGCAAGGCGTGCGCGATGCGACGCAAGGCGCCGCCGGCGGCGAGGCGATCGCGGCGCTGAACATCGCGAGTTTCCAGCTGTTCGCGGGGCGCACGGCGGACGGAAAGAAGTCGCTGGACGCAGTCGTGAAGACGTCCTCAGACCTGAGGATCGTGGAGTCGACGAAACGTCAACTTGAGCTCCTCGAGTGGACCGGACGGCAGGCGACGTTTACGGCGAAGGATCATGCAGGACGTGAGATCGACAGCACGACGCTGCGGGGTCGCGTGACGATCCTCTACTTCTATTCGATCACGTCGCCGGCCGCGTCGATGGAGGTCTCCACAATGCGCCGCCTCTCGAAGGCCCTCGAGGGCAAGGCGTTGACGGTCATCGGAGTCTGTCTCGACCGCGCCAAGGAGGATTTCGAGCTCCTGCGCATCGATCAGAAGATCGAGTGGCCGGTCGTCCACGACGCCAACGGCACGGACGGGCCGCTCGCGCAACACTTCGGCGTGAAGGGGCTGCCGCACGTCCTGATCCTCGACGGCAAGGGGGTCGCGCGCTTCGTCAATCCAATGCTCACGGCAGCCGGCACCGAGATGCGTGTGCTCGTGGACCGGCTGCTTGCTGAGAAGTGATCTGCGGTCAAGCTGCTGGGCTCCCCGCGTCGATAAGTCCTGTGAGGGAGTCTACGCATGATTTCAGAACTCGTGGGCGCCATCGAGCGGCTCAATCTATCGCACCACCAGAGCTTTGCGGGCGGCTACTTCCCCGAGATGGTTGCGCTCCTCGCCATCGTCTTCGGCGGATCGTTCCTGCTGTTCGCATGGAAGCACCACGAGTACTACCTCGGCATGACCGGTTTTCTTGTCGGCGGCTGGGTGGGTCTTATGCTTAAGTCGCACTTCGCGACCGCGGGCCAAGTTGCACCCTTCCTATATCTCGGGGTGTGCGCGACAGCCGGTGCATTTATTGCCACCCAATTCCGCCAGCTCGTCGGAATGCTGCTCGGCGGTTTCACGGTCGCGGTCATCGGATCGGTCTGCTTCCCGCGCATGTTCAGACCGGGAGACCACGGCATGGTGTCGCTATGCGCGGCGTTCCTCATGGGCGGCGGTCTCGGGGCAATGTTCCCGAAGTTCTTCTTCGTCTTCAACTCGTCGCTGATTGGAAGCGTGTTCGTCACCTACGGCGTTTCGACGGCGATCCTCTCATCGGTCGCCGGCGGCCTCGGCCCGCAGGGGAAGGTGTTGATTCACCTGCTGGTCTTCCTGCCGGTGCTGCTCTTCGGCGTGCTCTACCAGATGATCACGACACTGCGCGAAGAGAATCCGTTCGCCGCGGCTCCGGTGCCGCAGCCCGTACAGCAACCCGCCCGTTAGGCTGCGCTCCGGATCGTCTTTCCGTCGCGCCGCCTACTTCTTCTCTTCCTTCTTCGGCTCTTCCTTCCAGCCCAGCTTCGCCGTGATCTCCTTGGGCACCTCGATCTCGAGATCCTTGTCGTAGTCCTTGATCACGAGTTCGATCTTGAGCTCGACCTTGTCGGGCAGCCGGTCACCGTAGCCGCCGGGAATCTTGCCCTTGTCGATTACGGCGGTGATCGTCCACTCGACGCGGTGGAAAAGCAGCGTCTCCTTACCGACCCAGGCCTTGTACGCCGACGACGACTTTTTCTTGTCCAAGAACTGGGTGATGTCCATGTTGCCTGCAAACTGCTTCGGAATCGGGATGAATTTCACAACCTCCTTCAAGTGCTCCTCGGCGGTCTTCTGGTCGGCCCACGTCTCGGCGATCTTGCAGTCGATCTCCTGAATCGTCTCCTCGCCCGTAAAGCTCGATGCGCCGCCAAAACGGAAGATGTCGGCGATGATCACCGCGGGATTGCGCACCGCGCCCGCGATCCGCTTCTCGTCATCCGAGAGCTCCTTCACTTCGACATACTTGCCCTGTTTGGTGCGAATGAGGATGAGGGCACCTTTGCACCAAGCCTCGGCACCGCCCTTCAGAGCGGCGCAGTCCTTCTTCACGATCCCTTCGAACTTGAGATCGTCGGCCGACGGCAGACCGCCGCCGCCACCACCTCCGGGCACCTGCGGGAGGACCGTCTGCTCGGTGACGTGATAGCCCTTCTTCTTGGACAATTCCGACGCCACCTTCTTCAAAATCTCCGGCGCCTTGGTCGTGCCAATCTTGTCGTCCCCGAACGCGTTCGACGCGAGCGCGATCGCGACGGACAGCCCCACAAGTCTCTTGCCCATGACAGCCCTCCCCACAAGTTTCGTGTTCCGACACCCCACCGTACGGAATTGTTCGGGTGGCCAACTCGTTTTTTTGATCGGGAGCCGTGGCGGCTCGTAATATTAGTAGATCGGGAAGAGGCCGTTCTTGATGCCGACGTGGGACGAGATAACGCCGTACCTTGAGCGCGAGACCGCGTCCAAGCGCATGAACGCGGTCAACGTGCTGATCGGGGCCAATATCGTCGGCCTCGTGCTCGCAGCACTAGCGCTGTTCCTGCGTGCTCCGTCGCTCGCCGAAGCGATCGTGTTCGATTGGACGCGATCACTGAAGGGGTTGCAGCTGTGGCAATTCCTGACCTACACCTTCTGGCACCCCCCGGGGGCCGGGGGCAACCAGGTCGACATCATCTGGTCGCTGCTCGGTCTTTTCTTCGGGTGCTGGATCCTGCACTCGCGCGGTCGCGAGCTTGAAAATGACTGGGGCTGGCCGCGCTTCATCTTTTTCTATCTCGTCGTGGGCATCTACGGCGCGCTCGCGCACGCGGTGTTCCAGATCCTCACGGGGTCGCGCTACTTCGGATTCGACTTCCTCGGCCCGGTCCTCGCGGTCCATCTCGTATGGGCGCTGAAGAACCCCAATGCCCGCGTACACTTTTTCTTCTTCGAGATGCGCGCGATCACCTCGGCGCTGCTCTTCATCGGCATCGTGGTCGTCTTCTGCCTCGCGGGATACCACGCGGGCGTCACGCCCGTCGCCGCGCTCGGATCCGTGGTGTCGGCCTACGCGATCTGGAAGATCCACCCCAAGCTGGACAGCTGGCTCGACGCCCGCGAAACGCGCGTCGCCCGGGAGAAGTTCCTGGACGACTTTGAGCTCAAGCGCGAGGTCGACGGCATTCTCGATAAGATCAACCGTCAGGGTATGGGCAGCCTGAACGCTCGCGAGCGGCGTCTCTTGAAACGCGCAAGCAAGCTGTACACCGAGGGCCAGGACCGCCATGAGTAGACGCGCTCGCACGGCCCTTCAAGTCACGATTGCACTCGCGCCGGCGGTGGTGCTCGCGGTCGCCCTTGCGCTCTGGGGCGACCGATTGGGCGCCGTCGTCACCGACGCCTTCAACCGCCGCTCGGTACGCGTCGAGGGCGCGACGCACACGTACCTCCTGCCCGAGCGCTCCTGGGGCGACAAGATTCCGCCCTTCGTGGACAAGTTCCTGGAGCGCTTCCCGCAGGACCAGCCGTTCAGGGGCTCGCTCAAGCCCCTCACGCAGGCACTCACCCTCCAGATCCTCTCGGACACGGAGGAGTTCAAACGCGTCGCCTACGGCGAGACCGGAGACACGCTCCCCTTCAACGGCGGGTACTTCCTTGAGCAGAAGGCGAAGATCCTGATAGACGCGGAGGGCGCGTCGCCGGACTCGCTGGGGGCCGCCCTCTCGCACGAGCTCACGCACGCGATCATGCGCTACTCCTTCGCGTCGAAGCCGCCGTGGAGTCCCTGGGTAAGCGAGGGCTTCGCGCAGTGGTGCGAGATTTCCACGGCCGAGGCCAAGATCGGTACGCAACGCAACACAAGCCGGCTCAAACGCTCGCGCCTGTCCGTACAGAAGGATTCGCTGACGCGCCTGCTGCAGGCGAAGAATTCCAATTTCAGCGGCCGCGGAAACGACTGGTACTACGACGCGTCCTACGCGCTGGTCACCTTTCTCCTCGAAGACTTCCGCGAGGACTTCATCCGCTACTTCGAGCTCGAGGCGCAGTCGCGCCTGGTTGATTCCGCTACGGACTTCAACCGCATCTTCGTCGACATCCCGTCCATCGAGCGGCGCTGGCTGGAGTGGCTCCAACAGTGGAAGTAGAGTCCACGCCGGGATCGTTGACAGGGCTGGGGTCGGCTCGCAGAATACCGCCGTTCTACGAGGGAAAAAGATGGGGCTTGAGAAATACGACGAGCTTGCGCGCCTCGTCCAGGAAGCGCGGTTGCAATATCAGGAATTCACGGGTGGCAAGAAGGTCGCGGCCATTCGCGGGCGGCAGAGACTGCAGGAGTTGAAGCGTCTTGCGCAGGAATGCCGCATCGAGATCCAGGGGATCAAGAAGGGCCCCGACGAGCCGGCCAAGCCGGCGCCATAGCCGCGCCTACTCGATCCACCCTCCGCCCAGCACCGCGTCGCCTCGATAGAACACGGCCGCCTGACCTGGCGTAATCGCTCGCTGAGGCTCCGCGAATCTTACGCGCGCTAGTCCGTCGCCGAGCGACTCGACGGTCGCCGAGGAGCCCTCGTGACGCGAACGGATCTTCACGACCGCGTCGAAACGGTCGCCGGGCCGGGCATCGACTTCGACCCAGTTCACTTCTCGGACATCGTGCCCGCCGCGCTTGAGATCGCCGTCCTCTCCCAGCACGACCGTGTTCGTAGCGGCCTCGATGGCGACGACGTACATCGGCTTGCCAAGCGCGATGCCCAGCCCCTTGCGTTGTCCGATCGTGAAGAGCTGATGTCCGGGATGCGTGCCTACGACGCGGCCATCGACGGTGCGGAGCGATCCCTCGCGCACGCGGTCACCCAGCTTTTCGCGGAGCAGCCGGCGGTGATCGTCGTCGGGTACGAAGCAGATCTCCATGCTCTCCGGCTTCTCGGCGATCTTCATGCCGGCTTCGCGCGCGATTTCACGAACGCGCGGCTTCGTCAGATCCCCCAGGGGGAAGAGTGTCCGCGCGAGCTGGCGCTGGACGAGCGGGAACAGGACATACGTTTGATCCTTGTTCGCATCAGTCGCACGCATGAGCACGTGTCGGCCGTCGCGGGCTTCGAGTCGCGCGTAGTGCCCTGTCGCCACGGCCTCCGCACCGATTGCATCCGCGTAATCGAGCAGCCGCCCGAACTTGAGATCGCGGTTGCACTTGATGCACGGATTGGGCGTAGCGCCTCGGTCGTACTCGGCGACAAAGTAGTCGATGATGTCGCGGAACGGCTCTTCAAAGTTGAGGACGTAGAACGGGATGCCGAGCTCGTCGGCGACGCGACGGGCGTCGTACGCATCCTCGAGCGAGCAGCACCCCTGCTTGCCGGGGCGACCCGCGCCCTCCTTCTGAATCCCGTTACGCATGAAGACGCCGGCGACGTCGTGACCCGCGCGCTTGAGCAGCAGCGCGGCGACGCTCGAATCGATCCCGCCCGACATCGCAACGAGGACTTTCACTTCATCACCGTCAGAACCATGAGACGCCGTCGGGCGCCGCTCGAGAAGAAGAACGTACCGATCGTCTGCTCGCGCGACTCGTGCTGCATGATGACGATCGGCCTGCCCACGGGAACCCGAAGCTGCGTCGAAAGTTCGGTCACTTCGATGGCGCCGCGGCGGAAGTCGCGCAGCCACGGCGTCAGAGCGATGTCGACGGTTGATGCGTCGACGGAACGCGGACGCACCGCGAAGCCTGAGCCGACAGGAACGATCTCGAGCGTACGCAGGACAACCGCACCACGATAGATTGGGATCACGGTGACCGCCTGAACGGGGATTTCCTGCACGACGTCGAGTGAACCCTCGTATCCGTCGGCGACGAGCAGGCTTGCAGTCGTATTCCGGCGCGATTTGTAATTGCGTGTGTCCAGGGCAAATTCCGCGGAAAAATTCGCGGACACGGCGAAGATTCGCAGGCCGTTCGTTCGCCACCCTGCAGCCCCTTCAATCCCGACGTCCTCATCGGCATATCGCACGGCCACCCCGAACGCGGCCACGTCGGTAGTATCGAATTCATATGTTTCGATCTGCACGCGAATATTGCCTGGCGGGACAGCGTCCGCAAGCTGCCGGCCTTCGTAAATGCGCTCGCGCCGCGGCATCGGGTCAGAACACCCGACCAGCAACAGGAACAGGACGCACCGCTTCACTTGCCCTCCGCAGCGTTTCCAATTCCTTCCGCGATTCGAGGGTCCGCGAAGGAGGATGGGGTCGCGATTATAGCGTATAATCCGCGCCCTCATGCGCCGCGTCGCCTTCGTCACCTACGGGTGCAAAGTCAATCAGTACGAATCGCAGGCCCTGCGAGAGTCCGTCGCCGGGCGCGACTGGGTCGAGGTGTCGGCCGAGAACGCGCCCGACGTCTTCGTCATCAACACCTGCACTGTGACGGAGAACGCCTACAAAGAAGCTGAGCGCGTCGTGCGACGGCTGCACCGGAACAATCCGGCGGCGGAATTCGCGATCACCGGTTGCGCGGCCGACTCGCATCGCGAGAAATTCCTCGGCCTGCCGGGGGTGCGGCGCGTTATTACGCACGACGAGAAGTCCGCACTGCCGCTGTTGCTCGACGATCCGCGCCTCGAAATACGCGATCTGCAGCCGTCGATCTTCGACTTGAAGGTCTCGCGCTTCGACGGACACACGCGCGCCTTCCTCAAAGTGCAGGACGGATGCGATCTCAACTGCAGCTTCTGCATCATCCCGCAGGTGCGCGGACCGAACGTGAGCCGACCGCTTGGCGAATGCGTCGAGGAGGCGCAGCGGCTCGTCGATCACGGCTACCGCGAAATTGTGATCACCGGTGTGCACACGGGGTCGTTCGGGAAGGACACGCTCGGCCGCCACGCTCTCGACGCGCTCGTGACGCGGATGCTCGAGATCCCGGGCCTGGCGCGCGTGCGCATCTCGTCGGTCGAAGTGAATGAGATCGACGACGCGCTGCTCGACGTGCTGGCGGCCCATCCGGATCGCCTCTGTCCGCATTTCCATCTGCCGCTGCAGTCGGGCGACGACGGCGTCCTGCGCGACATGCGCCGGCGCTACAACACGTCGCACTACCTCCGCGCCGTCGATCGCATTCGTGCTCGCGTCGTCGACGCGGGAATCACCACAGACGTGATCGTCGGATTCCCGACCGAGACCGACGAGGCGTTCGAACGCAGCGCGGAATTCTGTCGCCGCATCGGCTTCAGCCGGATCCACATCTTCCCATACAGCCCGCGCGCAAACACCGACGCCGCGAAATTGCGCGATCTGCCGGACACGGTGAAGAAATCGCGGCTGCACCGCCTCCAGAGCGTCGCAGCATCGATGATGCAGTCGTTCGCCGAACGATTTGTCGGTCGAAGTGTCGACGTCCTCGCTGAAGATGACGGGCGCGGCTACACGGAGCGCTACGTGCAGGCGCGTATCGATGCCCCGCCCAACACGCTTGTACGCGCGCGGGGCGTCGCCGCCGAAAATGGGGTGCTGACATGCCGTCGATGATCGGGAAGATCCTTTCGTTCATCCGGAAGCACGACAATTTCCTGTGCTCCGGTCATGTGCGCAGCGACGGCGACGCGCTCGGCGCGCAGCTCGCGCTGAATTCCGTCCTGCGCAAAATGGGCAGGCGGTCGCACGTCGTGTGCGATCACGGCGCGCTGCCGGAATACCGTTTCCTGCCGGGCTCGGAGAACGTCGGCGCCGATCCGTCCGCGCTGCGGAAAAGCTACGGCGGAGTCTTCACGTGCGACTCCGGGTCGTGGCGCCGCCTCGAGCGAATCTCGGCCGCGCTCCCCCGCGAGAAGATCGCCATCGTCAACATCGACCACCATGCGTCAAACGAGCGCTTCGGCGACATCAACTGGGTCGACCCGACGTATTCGTCGACCGGCGAGATGATCCTGGACCTCGCGAAGGGGGCGAAGGTCAAACTCGACCGTTCCATCGCGACGAACGTCTACACGGCAATCGTCACCGACACGGGGAGTTTCCGGTTCTCGAACACCACGGTCGCGACGCACCGTAACGCAGCGGAGTGCCTCGCGAACGGCGTGCGGCCGGCGGACATCACGAAACTGCTATACCGCCAGAAGACGCTCCCGCAGCTGAAGTACTCCTCGATCGTCGCACGCGAGATGAAGATGACCGGCGACGGCCAGGTCGCGTGGGTCGCGCTCACGCCGGCGATGTCCCGCGAGGCGCGCTTCGTACCGGCGGATACCCAGGAGTTCATGGATACGATGATGTCGCTGAAAACGGTGCGGGCGTGCATCCTGTTCCGCGCCGGCGACGGCATCGTGAAAGTGAGCTGGCGGACGAGCCCGGGCATCGACGGCATCGCGCTTGCGTCGCCGTTCGGGGGCGGCGGCCATCCCCGCGCGAGCGGTGCATCCGTGCCCGGCACGCTCCCGCAGGTCGAGAAGAAGATCGTGAAACTGACTGTCGCGGCGGCGAAGAACGATGCGTAAGCACCTCAAGAAACACCTCGAGCTCGAACGGCTCTTCGGCGCGGAATTCCTGCCGGTGAGCAAGTCGGCGACACGCGCGAAGCCCGCGGCGTCGTCCCCGCCACGCGAGGCTGCGGAGGAAGGTACCGCGGAATGGAACGCGCTTCGCACGCAGGCGCTTGCCTGTACGAAGTGCGACGAACTCTGCTCGACACGCACGCAGGTCGTCTTCGGCGTGGGCTCGCTGACGGCGCCGCTGATGTTCATCGGCGAGGCGCCGGGGCAGGACGAGGACGAGCAGGGCGAACCGTTCGTCGGTCGCGCAGGGCAGCTCCTCACGAAAACGCTGCAGAAGGTCGGCGTGAGTCGCTCGCAGGTCTACATCGCGAACGTTCTCAAGTGCCGGCCGCCGGGCAACCGCACGCCCGCGCCTCAGGAGATGACGAATTGCATGCCGTACCTCCTTCAGCAGATCCGGATCATCCAGCCGAAAATCCTGTGCGTGCTCGGCAACATCGCCGCGCGGGCGCTGCTCAACACGACGCGCGGCATCACTCAGATGCGCGGCCAGTACCACGACTTCCAGGGCATGAAGACGTTCGCGGTCTACCACCCGGCCTATGTCCTGCGGAACATGGCCGAAGCCGGCACGTTCGAGATGGACATCCGGAAGGTCTGCACCGACGCCGGTCTGAAGACGTGACGCCTGATATTCGCCGTTGCTATTTCCTTGTCGTGGTGCGGGCAATATTTACAATTGTGAGGCAAGGTCGTACGTGATGTCGGCGTCTATTTAAATGTAGAGTTTACGGGAGGCGCGACAGGCAGGACTGGACGGCCGGCAGACGGTCAACCCCGGTAGAGGCGGACGTTGAGACAACTGGGGAAAAATCGACCCGAGAGCGCCGTGAAAAATTACCGTCGCCCGCAAAAGGCAGTTCGCGGACGCGACGCGTAGCCTCGGGTCAAGACGCTTAAGTACGAATCCTCGACACCCTCCCTCGAACCGACACGACCTTTCCGCTCGACAGCCTTCCACTCCCCTCGCCCACGCGCAGCCCCTTTGGCATCTGATCGTGCTTTCGCACTCGGAAAGGGCATAGCATGGGCAAGGTCGTTTGGGGCATCGACGTCTCAAAGTACTCCATCAAAGCCGTCAAGATGGAGTCCTCGGGCGGCAGTTTTACCATCACCGCCACGGACGTCTCGACATACCAGGACGAATTGACGGGCGAGCCGGGCAACCTCGACGAGCAAATCCGCCAGACGCTGGAGGAGATGAAGTCGCGCCTCCACATCGGCGGCGATCGCGTCGTCCTCTCGCTGCCCGGTCACTCGACGTTCAACCGGCTTATCAAGCTCCCGCCGGTGGACGACTCCAAGATCGCGGAAGTCGTGAAGTACGAAGCTCAGTCACAGATTCCCTTCAATATCGATGAAGTCATCTGGGACTACCAGTTCGTGGAGCGGCAGTACGGCCCGGGCGAGGAAAAGGAGGTCATCCTCTTCGCCATCAAGCGCGACATCGTCGAGAGCTTTCTCAAGAACATCGAGGCTCTCAACCTCAACGTCGAGGCGGTGCAGTTTGCGCCCGTCGCGCTCTACAACTTCCTCGCGAAGGACCAGGAGGTGGGCGCGTCGTGCGTGGCGCTCGACATGGGCGGCGACAACACCGATCTCGTGATCATCGACGGCCCCAAATTCTGGATCCGCAACCTGCCGATCACGGGCAACGACATCACGAAGGCGCTGCAGAAGGCCTTCAACATCCCGTTCGCAGAGGCCGAGAAGCTCAAGCTGAAGGCCGGACAGTCGCAGCAGGCGCAGAAGATCTTCAACGCGATCCAGCCCGTGCTGCGCGACCTCGTCGGTGAGGTGCACCGCTCGATCGGCTACTACAAATCCATCTCGAAGTCGATCAAGTTCGACAAGATCATCCTCCTCGGCAATGCGACGAAGACGCTGAATTTCCAGAAGTTCATATCCCAGTCGCTGCAGATGCCGGCCGCGCGCATCGCGAAGACGAATGTGATCCAGGTCGGCGGCAGCGTCGACCAGGCGGCCTTCGGCGAAGACGTGGGCACCCTGGGCACGGCCCTCGGCCTCGCTCTGCAGGGACACGGCGAGGGCAAAAACAAGGTCAACCTGCTACCGCCCGTCTTCCTCAAGAAGAAGGAACTCAAGAAGAAGCAGCCGTACATCATCGGCATCGCCTCGGCACTCTACCTGCTGGTGGGCGCGATCTGGTGGACCTGGAGCAACGAGGCGACGGCCCTCACCGCCGCGCTCAACGAGGGCAAGGGCGCGAAGAAGAGCTACGACGACCAGACCAAGCTGTGGGGAGACAAGAAGAAGATCAGCGACGTCGAAGACCCGCTGAAGCGTCTCGCCAGCATCAGCTACGAGCGTGACCTGATGCTCAAGATCATGGACCGCATCAGTCCGAATATCCCGGACAACTTGAGCAAGACGCTGACTGACGATCAAAAGATCTGGATCCTCGACTGGGAGTTCGAGGAGCTTTCACGCAAAATCGACGCCGGCGCGCCGGGAGGCGTCCAGCCCGGCGCGACCCGTCCATACGTCACCGACCGCAAGCTGCGCGTGACGATCGAGGGCGCGATCACGAAGAAGGGCGGCAACAACACGGATCGAAAGTCGACGGAAGTTTCGTCCTTCGTCGCGGCCAAGCTCCTCGGCGTGGGAAGCGACGGCAAGAAGCTCAAGGACGCCAAGACCTGCGTCGTAGAGGAGTTCGCGCTCGTCCGCGGCGACCAGGACATGGGCTGGAACATCACGACGTCCGATGACCTGACGCGCGCGCTCGTGCCGTCGAAGATGTCGGCCGACGCCCAGCCGATGCGCGACGACGAGACCCTCGAGAAGCCGTATCAAAGGTTCACGATCACACTGGAGCTTCCGCTGCTCGCTGAGGAGCGGGACAAGATCAAGAAGTCGCGCAAGGACGACAAGGGAGCGGCCGGCACGACGCCGCCAAAGCCTCCCGCGACGGGCACCGAACCCCCCAAACCCAAATAAGCAGGGACTTTCATGAATAAGCTGAAACAGAATATCTTCTGGGTGATCTGCGGCGTCGCGGGCGCGGCGCTGCTCGCCATCTGCGGCGTCGTGCTCTTCCCGCTCTTCAACGACAAGGAAGTCGCGCGTTCCAGCGTGTCTACGTTGAAGAACTCGCTCGCGAAGTCGGTGCAGGAAGGCATGCCGGGGAACGACGACGTGAAAGCGTGGGAGCAGCGGCGCGCGCTGCTCGTCGCGGACTACGACTTCATCTCGAAGCACTACATCGAGCGTGACAAGGAACTGCAGCGGTGGTTCCCGGAAAACGACGTAGAACTTCCGGACGAGCCGCCGCCGCGCATCCAGCAGTTCGCGGACAAGTACCGCGATAACGGCAAGGAAATCGAGAATATGTTCAAGGCGGCGGGGATCGCCATCGGCATCCAGGAGCTGAGCACGGACCCCAACGCGGAACCCAAGACACAGTTCGGCTTCAACTGGGAAAAGTTGAGCGAAGTACCGTGGGAGGAAGTGCCGCCCGCCGACGAGGCGCAGGTGGTGCGCCTTCTGCAGAAGCGGTTCTGGATCGCGCGCCATCTCGCGAACGCGTGCGCGCCCTCCGTGGACGGCAAGTCGCAGAAGGTCGCGGAGCGCCTGCTCGACCTGCGATTCTTCAAAGAGCTGCACAACAACGGATCGTGGTTCCAGCCGCTCGACGCGCAGATCGCCGGCGTTCGCGCACCGCTGTACAGCGGCAGCTGGGCCAGGATCATTCCGGGCGTCAAGTTTCCGGAGTTCGAACTTCCGGATCGCCTCGGCCTGACGATCACGTTCGGCGCCGCGGTCGAGATCCGGTTCGACAAGGTGCCGGCGTTCCTGCAACAGATGCTCAATCCGTCACAGCGGCCGCAGATCCTGATCAACATCCTGAGCTCCCGAATCTTCGTGGAAAAGCAGAATCCGCCCGAGGTGAAGGGCGAAGTCGAGGTCAACCTCGACCTCGGCCAGGACAAAGACAAGATGGTGGCCGAGTGGAAGGCGAAGATGGAGAAAGAGCTCAAGCCCGTGAACGCGACGGTCTGGCTTGTCTGCCAGGCGCTCGATTTCGACCCCGCGGCGCGCCCCAAGTGGGCCGGCAAGACGCAATAGTGCCGATTTACATCACATGAACCCGTTCGGAGGATAGAAGTCATGGCTGAAGCAAAAGCGCCATCGAAAGCAGCGATATTCTTCTCACAGCACGGCGAAAAGCTGGGCCTCGGCGTGGCCGCCGCGGCGCTCCTCGCCTACCTCGTGGTGGGAATCGCGCTCGCAAAGCCCGACGATTCAGCGACCGCGGTGAACCAGCACGCCTCGAAAATCAAGACGGCGAAGAGCGCGACGAACGCGAAGTTCGTCCCGCCGCCCCAGGAGTCGCTGCGCGGACCCGCGCTCGATTCTTACAACAAGGTCGCAACCGCCGCGGCCGGCAGTGCGAGCGCGATGACGAGCATCCCGAAGTTCACTCCGGAAGTGAAGGAGATCAAGACCACGGTCGTCAAAATTGCGACGAAGACCGTATTCGCGCCGATCAACGCGAACGTCGGGGAAGTCGCCGTGGACGGCATCACAGTTACGTGGTCGCTCGGCAAGGTGACGGCCGGGCCGACCGTCTCCGAACTGAAGCCGGATGCCTTCGTCATCGAGAAGCAGGTCGGCGGCTCGTGGAAGGAAATCGGGCAGGTGAAGGGCGACGGCAAGAAGGAACCCGCCACGACCTACAAGGACCAGCAGATCTCCCCGAAGACGAACTAC
>CAYXVY010000089.1:0-2082 GCA_964468745.1 uncultured Planctomycetales bacterium
ACCGGCGAGGCGCCGAACGAACTGAAGCGCCTGTCGAAAGGCTCGAAGGCGAGCGACGCCAAGAGCGCCCTCGATACTGCCGTGAAGGCGATGCCAGTGGCGCCCCCGGCGCCGAAGTAGGCATCGCAATCCCGATCCCAATCCCAATCCCGATCTTGGCAGTTCATCTGTCCTGATCGGGATTGGGATCGGGATCGGGATTTCCCCGGTATCACGACGGACTTCGCCTTGCTTTACCGTATGGAAGGCAAGGAGACATCACCATGGCGAACAAATCGACCAAGATCGACGAATGGGACGTCCGTGACCTGGAAGACAACTCCACGTATCGCGTGATCGTCGAGGAATGCAGCGAGCTCGGGAACAAGAACAAGCCGGGCCTGCGCATCACGTACACGGTGGGCAACACGGCCTACTACTGCGTGCACGAGCCGTACTCCGCCGAGAAGCACGTCTACGAAGCGAAGAAGGCGAAGCAGGATGTTTTCTTCCTCAAGGACAAGTCGTGGACGGCGCACGAGGACCACTACGTCAAGAACTCGCTCGTCGTGAAGGACGGACTGAAGGCGCGCGTCGAAATCAAAGTGCGCAGCTCGTCGCAGCCGAAGGTGAAGGAATACGCGCTCCCGTTCACGATCCAGCTCGACGGATAACGCGCGCTTCGCGCGCGAATCCCGATCCCAATCCCGATCGCGCACCGCATCGAATCTCGCAAGATTCCCCCGTCTTGCCCGACTAACTCCTGAACGGCGTCGAATAGGGGTCGGTCCATTCTGTCTGGAGGAACATCCATGCGACTGCTCGCCACTCCGCTCCTGCTCGTGCTGTGCGGCTTCCCCTTTGACTCAGGCCTCATCGCTCTCGCCCAGGACAGGCAGGACGACGAGATCGACGTCCTGATCAAGAAGCTCGGTGCGTCGAATTTCGAAGAACAGGGAAAGGCCGCCGGCGCCATCGAGCGGCTCGGCGAGAAGGCGATCCCGGCGCTCGAGAAGGCGATGAAGGGGGACGACGCGCAGATCCGCGACTGGGCGGGCCGGATCCGCTCGCGCATCCTCGACGCGACCGGCAAAGAGGTGCGGGGGCTGATCGAGAAGCTCGGCAGCTCCGATTTCGCCGAGCAGGGGCGCGCCGCAGACGAGCTGAAGAAGATGGGCCCGCGCGCGCTTCCGTTCCTCGATGAGGTGAAGAACTCGAACAACGACGACATCCGTTCGTGGGCGCGACGGCTGCTCAAGGATCTGCGAGGAAAGACAGGACCGGAGCTCGACGCCCCGGGCGGACTCGAATCGTTCGCTCACCGGCTGGCGGGCCGCCAGAACCTCGTCGCGCGCGGAGGCGGCACACGGGCGACGGAGGCCGCCGTGCTCGCCGCGCTCCAGTGGCTCGCGCGGCACCAGGAGTCCGACGGATGCTTCTCGCCCGCGGGTTTCACCGCCCAGTGCGTCGGGGCGCAGTGCGGCGGCGGCGGCATGACGGACTACGATGCGGGGTCGACGGGTCTCGCGCTCCTCGCGTTCCTCGGCGCCGGATACGCGCACGACTCCAAAGCCGAGTACCCGGATCCCGCCAATCCCAAGCGCATGCTCGCGTTCGGCGACACGGTGCACCGCGGCTTCCAGTGGCTCCTGCGTCACCAGGACAGGGCCGGCTGCGTCGGCGCCCGCGGACCGAAGTACATGTACTCGCACGCGATCGCTACGTGCGCCCTCATCGAAGGGTACGCGATGACCGGTTCAAAGACGCTGAAGAAGGCGGCCGAGAAGGCGATCGAGTTCCTCGCCGACGCCCAGAATCCTGGCAAGGGGTGGCGCTACAGCGCGAAGTGCGGGGACAACGACACGTCCGTCACCGCGTGGGGCGTCGCCGCCGTCAAGTCGGCCAAGCTCGCCGAACTCACCGTGCCGAAGGCGGTCGGCGAAGGCGCTCTCGCCTGGTTCCTCGACGCCACCGACGACAACGGTGCGACCGGGTACTCGCACAAGGGCACGGGCAAGGTGTTCATTCCCGGCAAGAACGAGGCTTTCGACCATCACCCCGCAATGAGCGCCGCCGCCATCGCCAGCCGCCTCGCCCCCGACC
>CAYXVY010000090.1:0-5155 GCA_964468745.1 uncultured Planctomycetales bacterium
CGCGAGGAGATCGCCGCCGCCCTCCCGAAGATCGGGCTGCGGTTTCCATCGACCCTGCACGTCAAGCTCGAGGTGCGCGCGCCGAAGATCGACTGCACGGATTCGTCCCACGGCCGGGGCTGCACCGGCCCGAGAATCGCGTGGCTCGACGGCATCCCAGTGATGAAGGAGCTCCCGTAGCCATGCTCTCACGTCGTACGTTCATGGGCGGCACGATGGCAATCGCCGCCGCGCCGGCAATTCACGGCCGGCGTCAGGACGCGGCGCTTCCGGCCGTGATATCGACATGGGAATTCGGCAAGCGTGCCAACGAGGCCGCCTGGAAGATCCTCGCGGGCGGGGGCTCCTCGCTCGATGCGGTGGAGACGGGAATCAACAGCGCCGAGCTTGACCCGGACAACACGAGCGTGGGACACGGCGGCCTCCCCAACGAGGATGGCGAGACCACCCTCGACGCCGTGATCATGTGGGGTCCGAAACATGCCGCGGGGGCGGTCGGCTGTTTGAAGCGGATCAAGACGCCGATCAGCGTCGCTCGCAAGGTCCTCGAAAAGACGAAGCACACCTTTCTCGTCGGCGAGGACGCCACGCGCTTCGCGTTGAAGATGGGATTCAAGGAGGAGCCTCTCGGCACCGAGAAGTCCAAGAAGCGCTGGGAGGAATGGAAGGCGGCCGGCAAGCCGGGAGACTTCTGGTCGCACGACACGATCGGCATGGTCGCGGTAGACGCGAAAGGCAACGTCACGGCAGGGTGCTCGACGAGCGGCCTCGCGTTCAAGATCGCCGGCCGCGTCGGCGACAGCCCGATCATCGGGTCGGGAGCCTACTGCGACAATGAAGTCGGCGGCGCGGCCGCGACCGGCAATGGCGATGTGATGATGCGATTCTGCCCGGCGATCGTGGCCGTCGAGCTCATGCGCGCGGGCAAGTCGCCCTCCGAGGCGTGCCTCGAGTCTCTCAAGAGGATCGAGTCCAAGGGGTACAAGGTCACGGCGTGCCTCGTGGCCGTGAACAAGCGCGGTGAATTCGGTGCGGGCCGGATCGGCGAGCGGGCGTTTCCGCATGCCGTGCGAAATTCGGGCCGCGATGAGATACTGACGATCGAATGAGCATGCCGACCAAAATCACGCTTCAGCAGGGGGACATTACGACGATGGAAGTGGAAGCCATCGTCAATTCGGCCAACAACGATCTCGTGCTCGGCGGCGGCGTGTCCGGAGCGCTGCGCCGCCTGGGCGGGCCTGAAATCCAGGAGGAGTGCAACCGGATCGGCACCATCCCGCTCGGCGAGGCCGTGGTGACAACCGCTGGCAATCTCAAGGCGAAAGCCGTGATTCACGCCGCTACGAATCCGCTCGGACTCTGGGCCGATGAAAAGTCGGTGCGCAACGCCGTTCGCAACGTCCTGAAACGCGTCGTCGAGCGACAGTTCAAATCCATCGCCATCCCCGCCATAGGCACGGGCTCCGGCGGCTTCCCCGTGATTCGCTGCGCGGACGTCCTGCTCGACGAACTGGCGGAGCATCTCAAGGCCGCATCACCGCTCGAAACAGTGACCATCGTCCTCTTCGAGGAAAAGGCGTACAAGGCGTTCGAAGAGCGCCTGATGCGCAAAATGCCCGACGCCTGGACGGCGATGACGGGGCTTCCTGTCCCCCCTCTGCCCCCAGAGGAGGAGCCGGAGCCGGAACCGGAACCCCTGCCGCCCCGCCCGCTCCCGCCACCCCGCCCGCCGCCCCGCCCGCCGCCGCGCCGCGACCTGCGTCCGCCGCATCCGCAGCGGCCGAGCGGACCGCAACAGCCGCAACGGCCTCCGCAGCAGCAGCAGCAACCGCAGGGAGGCGCGCGCAGCCAGCGCCGCCGCAGGCGTGACCGCGGCAGGGGTCCGCGCGACGACCGCGGACCTCGTCCGCCAGGACCGCCACGGCCCGCTCCGCCCCCGCCACCCGCGCCGCCGCCGCCGCCGCCCAAGTAGGGGCGGGCAGACCGCCGAATCCGATCCGCGGCGCCCGTTCTCGGGCTCGTGCGTCGACGGGGGCGTCTACTTCTTGTTCAGCAGCGGTTCGGCCTTCGACCACGACCCTAGGATGTCGCAGATGCGTCCCGCGTCTTCCTTGTCATAGCGCGGCATGAGCGAACGGAATTCGAAGAGGTCCGGACTCTTCAAGTAGGCGGCAACCCACCCGGGGCGAAGTCTCTGCTCCGCGCGGGCGAGATCCGGCGCCCAACCGCCGCGGCCCGGCACGTGGCAGCTCGTGCACGTGGTCATGAGTGTGTCCCACGCCGGCTTCAACTCCGCCGCGCGCAATGCGGGATCCGGGACTGCCGCATCGGGCTCCGGATTGCCGTTCGCGGAAAAATAGCCGACCAGGGCCTCGATCTCCCATTCCTTCAGCGAGAAGTAGCCCATGCGAACATTGATTTCCATTGTCTGCAGCAGATCCCGCGCATCCGCGAGCAGCTTGTCGATCTTCGACTCGTCCCCTTTCGCCTTATACGCGTCGAGCACTCGCCGCAAATCGCTGGTCCGCGACAGCGCGGGGTCCAATTGGTTGAGCTCGTCTTCCAGCTCCCCCGCCTTGGCCGCGGCCTTCATGTCGGTGTCGCCCAGCATCTCGAGAATTCGCTCATCGAGCTTCTTATAGTCGCCCAGCAACAGCCGACTTGGCCTCATGATCGGGCGGATCTCCTCGGGTTTACGCAGGAAGTTCCGCAGCCAATCGGGCTTCACGCGCGAGCCCTCAAGTCGGAGCGACGGCGGCATCCGCGCAAGCAGATGTCCTTCATGCGGATAGGTCAGGTTGAGCCGCACCTGCTTGTAGCGCTTGAGTCCGTTCTGAGCATCCTTCATCTGCATCGACTTTGGATCCCACTCGGAAACAATCGTTCCCCCCTCGGGCCCCTTGCGATCCAGAATGGCCGAGACCGGAACGCCCTTGTCGAAGGCCTTCTGCGCGTCGTTCAGCTGCATCGTCACGGGATCGGCCAGCCACTGCACGCGCAATGCGGTCTTGTCGGACTGCAGCACGACCGCGTCGCACCACTGCGCCTTCCCCTCGTGCGCCACGAGCAGCCGTTCGGCCTTCAATTGGTGGCAGCTCGCGCAATTGTGCGACGTCAGCACGCGCTGCCCCGCATGCACCGCCGACTGTTGCGCGCTCGGCGGCTTCGCCTTGCCCTTCGGGGCCGTGAACGTGTCCGCCATCAAGTACGTAAGGAGCGCGTCCGACTCCTCCGGCGGCGTGTTCGAGAACGGCATCCGCTCGAAGTCGCCCCGTCCCGGCATGATCTTCCACGACCATTTCTTGCCCGGCGGATCCTTCGCCTGCCAGTCTTCTGTCCCCTTGCGCTCCGCGTCGTGAAGGTTGTGGCACGAGTAGCAGCCGAAATGCTCGACCAGGCGTTCGCCGAGCTTCAGGATCTTCTCCTTCGGCGCGAGCGTCGCGATCGCCTCGGGTTTCATCGTATCCTTGAGGAATCTCGCGGCCATCTCGTCCAGGAGCTGCGCGCTCTGCGCGTCCATGTCCACGCCGGACTCCGTGAAGGTGAACGGGCCCGCGCGCGTGACGAAAATCGGGACGTCCCCCACCTGGACTTCGCGCCGGCGCTCGTTGAACTTCTGCCGTTCCATCGGATTGATCTGAAGCGAGCACAGGAATTCGATCACGTCCCGCAGCTCGTCTTCCGACAACCGGAGATCCGGCATCTTCGAGTCCGGGAAGTAGTGCGCCGGCGCCTTCAGCCACTGATACAGCCACGTGCGGCCGCGCGGGCTGTTAAATTTGTCCCCCAGGCCGACGAAGTGCGGGCCGTACTCGAGCAGGTGCTTGTTGTAGGTGCCGAGGATGAAGTCGTCGCTGTACAGCTCGTCGGCGCGATGGCAGGAGATGCATCCCACCTGGTTGACGATCTCCTCGCCTCGGGCGACGCGCGCATCGCGTTCGTCCATGTCCGCCGGCGGCACGATGGGGGAGGGATCGTACTTGCGGCTGACCGAAATCGAGTAGAGATACTCGACGATCGACGCGGCGACGACCGGCGTGTGCTCGGGGACCATGCGGCGGCCGAGACGCCTGGCATCGCTAGGGCGGCCGAAGAATCTCGGCATGCGCGTCGTGGGACGGTAGCTCTCCGGGTCCAGGACGAAGCTGTAGGCGAAGCTCTTGTCCATCTTGTCCGCGATGTGGGTGAGAGGAGGGCCCGGTCGGCGCGCGCGCTTGGAATCGTCGGACGTTCCATCGGCCTTCTTCGGGAGGTGGCGCTCGTGTACGGCCATCTCGGCCAGCTCGTGGCACGCGTAGCAGGCCGTGGCTTCCAGAACCTTGTGGCCGGCCGCGTACTTCTCAGCGCCGTCGAGAACCTCCGCCTCCGATCCGTGGCAGCTCTTGCAGCTCGACTGCGCAAGCTTCGTCAGCACCATCGGAAGACTGTTCTCGTCGATCGCCGTCCCGAACGGCTTGTGATACATGATGTGATTGGAGGTCCAGTCGCCCAGTTCCCGCGCGGTCTGCAGTTCGGCGCGACGGTCGTCGGCGCCATGGCAGTCGAGGCAGTCGAACCTCGACATGGGATGGCGCGAGCCCTCGCTCGCATACAGGTCGAGCCGCGGGTGGGCCATGTACATTTTGGCGGCGCCAAGGAAGTCAGCCGCCTGCGGGTGGCGGTCGCGGATGCGCTTTTCGACGGCGGGATCCACGAACACATATTGCGGCGTCGTCTTTCGCCGCCCCGCCTCCTGCACGCGGTAGGCGGCGTTCTCGATGCCAAGGTGGCACTTGGTGCATTTGCCGGCGGCGAGCTTCGCGATGTCCGCGGTGACGCCGCGAGCCTGCTCCAGCGCCTTGAATTCGCGCTGCAGGGCCGCGACTCCCGGCTCCTCCTGCGCAGCGCCGCCGCGCGCGGCGGCCGCAACCACGGTTCCGACGAACAGAAGCAGCCAAGCCCCGCGAATCATCGTCTTCATTGGACGCCGCGCCTCAACGATTGGTAGGGACGATACGACGCAGCCCCGAGTACTACTCGACTTTCTTCCGCAGCAGGATCTTGATCTCGCCGTCCATGCCGGCGGTCGCGAGGCGCTCGCCGTCCGGCGCCCACGCCACGCTCGTCACGTCGTCCAGGTAGTTCTCGTTCTTGTACACCTCGACGCCATCCT